>NZ_CAKKTM010000356.1:0-11284 GCF_920888515.1 Protofrankia sp. CiP1_Cm_nod1
GGGGAAAGGCCGTCCCACCCCGAAACGCAGCCAGGCACGGGCGGCGCGCGCCCGCGGCGGCGCCCTGCCCGCCACGGCGTCCCGCAAGGAGGCCCGGACCCGCGGCCGCGAGGAGCGCCGCCGGTCGACCCGGGAGTACCGGGCGGCGATGCTCTCCGGTGACGTCAGCAGGCTGCCGCCGCGCGAGCGCGCCCCCGAGCGGGTGCTCGCCCGGGACCTCGTCGACGCCCGCCGCAACATCGGGCCGTTCTTCCTCGCCGCCGCCCTGGTGTACTTCCTCGGCGGCATCGTCCCCAACGCGTACGTGCGGCTGGTCACCACCTCGCTGATGCTGCTGGGCGTCCTCGCGGTGGCCGTCGACTCGGTGGTCCTGGCCCGCCAGGTCAGCGGCCAGGTCGCGCGCAAGTACCCGGACTCGCGGGTCCGGGTCCGGGCCTACGCGGTGCAGCGCGCGCTCCTGCCGCCCCGCTGGCGGATGCCCCGGCCCCGGGTGAGCCGCCGGGACGGCCAACGATGAACGTGTGATTTCACGGCCGGGCGTCCCGGGGCACGGGCGTTCTAAGGTGGCTGCGTGGAGCACAGACGACTCGGGCGTAGCGGACTGTCCGTCAGCGAGATCTCGTACGGCAACTGGATCACCCATGGTGACCAGGTCGAACGGGAACAGGCGCTCGCCTGCGTACAGGCCGCTCTCGACGAGGGCATCACCACCTTCGACACGGCCGACGTCTACGCGGGCACCCGCGCCGAGGCCGTGCTGGGCGAGGCGCTCGACGGCGTCCGTCGGGAGTCCTACGAGCTGTTCACCAAGGTCTTCTGGCCGACCGGCCCCGGCCCCAACGACCGGGGCCTGGGCCGCAAGCACATCATCGAGTCCTGCCACGCGTCGCTGCGGCGGCTGCGCACCGACCATGTCGATCTCTACCAGGCGCACCGGTACGACCCGACGGTGCCGCTGGAGGAGACCCTGCGGGCCTTCGACGACCTCGTGCGGGCCGGCAAGGTCCTCTATGTCGGCGTCTCGGAGTGGAGCGCCGCGCAGATCTCGGACGCGGTGCGGATCGCCGGCGAGCTGGGCTTCGACCGGATCATCTCCAACCAGCCGCAGTACTCGATGCTGTGGCGCACGATCGAGGCCGAGGTCGTCCCGACGTCCCAGGCCGCCGGTATCTCCCAGATCGTCTGGTCACCGGTCGCGCAGGGCGTGCTCACCGGCAAGTACCGGCCGGGCCAGCCGCCGCCGGCGGACACCCGCGCCACCAGCGTGAACGGCGGGCGCTTCATCCAGCGGCTGCTGGGCGACGACGTCCTCACCCGGGTGCAGGACCTGCTGCCCGTCGCGGCCGACGCCGGCCTGTCCCCGGCCCAGCTCGCGGTGGCCTGGGTGCTCCAGAACGACAACGTGGCATCGGCGATCATCGGGGCGTCCCGGCCGGAGCAGGTCCACGAGAACGTCAGGGCATCCGGGGTGAAGCTCGGCCCCGACCTGCTGGCCCGGATCGACGCCGTGCTCGGCGGCGTCATCATCACCGACCCGAAGATCGTCGGCTAGCCGCCCGGCCGCGCCCGGGCCGCCGAGCGCCCGAAAGGCATGATCGGCGCGTTCGACGGCAGGGCCGCCGGCCGATGGTCACCAGCCGGCGGTCACCAGCCGCCGGCTGACGGTCACCGGCCGCCGGCTGACGGTCACCGGCCGCCGGCTGACGGTCACCGGCCGACGGCCGCTAGTCGACGGGCCGCAGGCTCATCGGGCCGTAGACCCTGCGGTCGCCCTCGTGGAGCACCACCTGTTGGACGCCGGCGGCCAGCAGCTCCTGCCAGATCTCCCCCAGCCAGGTCTCGGCGTCGCTCTGGGTCGGGAACGACTCCGACGGCAATGAGCCGGCGGGGGTGACCACCCCACCGTCCTCCGTCTCGAAACGCCAGGTCCAGCTCACCGTTTGGCCTCCTTGCCCAGGTCGTCGGTCCTCTTCGCTGTCCGTCGGAGACCATCCAACACCGGCGGTGGGCCCGGAGGAGACGACCAGCGGCGAGAGCGGCGGCGGCTGGGTGAACCGAACAGGTGGCCGGTGGACGGAAACACCCCATACGATCCGTCGGACGGCCGGGCCGGTCGACACAGAGGAAGGAGACCGTGATCATGGCTTCGCACGGTGTCACGACGTTGCTCGCGGAGGCCACCGCCGAGTCGCACGAGGCGCCCATGGTCTGGTGGCAGGTCGGGCTGGTCACGATCGGCGCGATCCTGCTCCTCGGTGTCGTGATCGCGCTCATGACGCTGGCCGACCGCAGGCGTCATCCGCACCCGTAGGCGTCCGGGCAGGTGCGCCTGAGGCTGCTGGGCACGGGGTCGGCCGACGGCTGGCCCAACCCGTGGTGCGGGTGCGCGTCCTGCGGGTGGGCCCGCGAACACCAGGTGCGCACCCAGACCGCGGTGCTCGTCGAGGACCGCCTGCTCATCGACTGCGGGCCGGACGTGCCGCGCGCCGCCACCAGGTTCGGGGTGCGGCTCGCCGACGTGCGTCATCTGCTGTTCAGCCACGCCCACGGCGATCACACCAGCCCCGAGGCCCTGCTGTGGCGGACGTGGTCGACGGTGGCCACCCGCCCGCTGGACGTCGTCGGGCCGCCCGCCTCGCTGGACGCCTGCCGCCCCTTCGTGGCGCCCCCGGACGGGGACACCGGGGCGTTGCGGTTCCACCCGGCACATGCCGGTGACGTCCTGTCACTGGACGGTTTCGTCATCCGCGCGCTGGCGGCCAACCACGGAGCCGCGTTCGTGGGCCCGGCGCTGCTCTACGACATCACGGCCCCCGACGGCGGGCGTCTGCTCTACGCCTGCGACACCGCCGCGCCGCTGCCACCGGCGACCCTGGACGCGCTGGCCGGCCGCGCCTTCGACGTCGTGCTGATGGAGGAGAACAACGGCGACCGGCCCGGCTTCGGCGACCACCTCGACCTGGCGACGTTCGCCGACGTCCTCGCGGAGCTGCGGCGGCGGGGCGCCGTGGCCGAGGCAACCCGGGTCGTCGCCGTCCACCTCGGCCACCGCAACCCGCCCGGCGACGAGCTCGCCCGGCGGCTGGCACTGATGGGCGCACACCTCCACCCCGACGGCACCGTCATCGACACCGCCACCGGCAACCTCCCCGGCAACGCCGCAGCCGGCGGTGTGCCCGGCACCACTGCGTCCGATGGTGCGCCCGGGCCGGCCGCCGCCGCCGGCCCCGCCGGTACCGACGGCGGCGGCCGGCCCGGGCGCACTGTGTTCCGCGGAACACACTCCCCGGCGGGCCCGCCCCGGCCCTACCGCGTCCTGATCACCGGGGGTGCCCGGTCGGGGAAGTCCGCGGAAGCCGAGCGGCGGCTCGCCGCCTGGCCGGAGGTGCTCTACGTGGCCACGGCAGGCCCGGTTCCGCCGGACGACGCCGACTGGGCGGCGCGGGTGGCCGCCCACCGCACCCGCCGGCCGGCGCACTGGACGACGCTGGAGACCGCCGACCTGCCACCGCTGCTGCGCGCGGACGGCCCGCCGCTGCTGATCGACTGCCTCACCCTGTGGCTAACCGCCCACCTGGGCGAGGAGCCCCCGGCCGGGGAATGGCCCGCCGGGCTCCGGGAGCTGGTGGCCGCCTGGCGGGACACCCGCCGGCACGTGATCGCGGTGACCAACGAGGCCGGCTCCGGGATCGTGCCGGCGACCGCGCTCGGACGCCGCTTCCGCGACGCCCTCGGCCGCATCAACGCCGCGGTCGCGGCCGAATCCGACGAGGTCTGGCACGTCGTCGCCGGCATCCCCACCCGTCTGCGCTGACCCGGGTGAAAGCCGGAGAGGCGGTGGAGGTCACCGAACGTGGAAGAGCGGTCGCCATCCTCGTACCGTACGAAGCGGTCTCGGGCCACCAGCGTCTCGTCGATTCCGGCGACCTCGCTCCCGGCAGCCAGGGCATCCTGGATATCGAACCGGTGACCGCGGGTACCGGGATCCGGTTGTCGGACGAGCTCGCCGCACTGCGCGACGAGGAGTGGAGATAACGCTGATCTATCTTGATAGCAGCGCCCTCACGAAACTCGTCATTGCCGAGAGCGAGAGCGAGAGCCTACGGATCTGGCTCGCCGGGCACGCGGAGCGCAGGTTCGTCAGCAGCGCGCTGGTTCGCACCGAGTTACGGCGTGCGGTTCTCCGCATCAGCGACCGTCCTGACGTCAGCCGGCCCCAGGCTCAGGCCATAGCCGGTACCGCAACAGCACTTCTACGGAAGCTCGACCAGATCAGGTTGGGCTATCCGCTGCTGGACCGGGCCGGCCAGCATCCGCCTGCGCGGCTGCGCAGCCTTGACGCGATCCACCTGGTTACCGCCGCGAGCCTCGGCCCGGACCTGCATGCCATGGTGGCTTATGATCATCGTCTTCTCGACGCCGCCCGCGACCTCGGCATAGCAGTCGCATCCCCCGGCATGTCGTGATCTGTTGTGCTCGTATGTTCTCGCATCATGCTGGCAGTGCCGGGCCACCCGGTCAGCCGCGTCCAAGTGGCTGGCGCGGGCCCTGGCGTGGGTCGGGACGGCGGCTGAGCAGCGCGTCGCATTCGGCCTTGAGGACTTCGGGGATGACCTCGACGAAGTGGTTCAGCCGCGGGTCGCGCACGAGATCCCACTGGGAGCAGACGGCGCCGTCGCGTTCGTCCCACGAGCCGATGACCAGCCGGGGCACCCGGGCGAGGACAACGGCGCCGGCCGCCATCACGCCGGGCTCGAGCGTGGTCACAAGGGTGCAGCCGTCGAGTTTCCATGTTCCGAGCGCGCGCCCAGCCCGCCGGAGCACGGTGATCTCCGCGTGGGCGGTCGGGTCGGCCGTCCGCTGCCGGTCGTGGTGCGCGGCGGCGATCTCCCGCCCGTCCGGGCCGTAGAGCACCGCTCCGACGGGCGGGTCGCCGGCCCCCGGGTCCGGCAGCGCCCGCGCCATCTCCAGGGCACGGCGCATCCACGGCTCGTACCTCCTCGCGACCACCCCCAGCCGCGCCGATTCCGTCCGCACGAGATCTGGCTGCACGAGATCTGGCTGCACGGAATCCGATTATCCTCCCCTCGTCAGGTCGCCAGCCCGCCGCGCGCACCTGCTCCATGTTCCGGTCATCCGCCATGCTCTGGTCGTCCGCCCGGCCGGCGGTATGCGATCGCGGGCGGCAGAGCCACCAGAAACCCACGGGCAATCTCATGATCGTTCCTGGACGAGCTTGCAAACCAGTACCCGTACGATGCCTGAGCCGTTCAGTATTTGTTTATGATCTCCCTAAACAAGTACTGGACGCTGAGGGGCGCGAACGTGTCACTGTTCGACGTACATGGCGATCTTGTGGAAACGCGTGCCCGTCTGCGGACACAGGTCGACGAGATCCTTGCCGCGCTGGAGTCAGGCCAGCTACCACGCCCGCACGAGCGGGAGCAGGTGGACCTCAAGGAGGAGGCCGGCCGGCGCGGCCGCCACGGTGGCGTCCTGCCCGGTGAACGCCAGAATCCGCAGGCGGTGGAACAACTGGCACGTGAGGTCCCCTGCATGGCGAACACCCCCGGCGGGGGCGCTCTCATCCTCGGCGTGGACGACACCGGCCGGGTTCCCGGCACCGAGCTGGACGTCGAATGGCTCCGCCACCGCATCTTCGAGCGCGTCGACATCGCCCCGGCCATCGAGCACAGACACCTGCGAGGCGAACGAATCCTCGTCCTGTATGTAGCCGAGACCCGTGAACCGGTCGAGGATCCCGACCGCAGGATCCGATGGCGGGTCGGCGATCACTGCGTTCCGATGGACCGCTCCGAGTGGTGGCTACACCGGCAGGAGCGGGCCGGGCTGGACGTGATGGCCGCGGCGACCGGCCGGACGATCGCGGACATCGCTCCCGGTGCCCTGCTCATGGCCCGCCGCTATCTCGCCGGGAGCGACGGCGGCGATACTGACGAGAGCGCCGAGGTGTCGGACGCCGAACTGCTGCGGCGGCTCGGCGTCCTGCGCCCGGACGGCGCGCTGACCCAGGCCGGTGTGCTCGTCTTCTGCCCGGCGTCACGGACGCTGATCGAACTGAGCCGGCTCGACGTGCCCGGCGGTGATGTTCTCAACCCGCCGGACGACCGGACGGGCGCGGCACTCCTCGAACAGCTCGCCGCGGTTGAGAACGATCTGCGCGCGTTCAACAGCGTGACCACCGTCCGGCGGGGCTTCGCCGAGATCCCGACGCGGCGGATCCCCTCGCGTTCCGTCCGTGAAGCCCTGCTCAACGCGGTCGTGCACCGGGACTGGATGCGTCCGGAGCCGGTCGTCGTCACCTGGTTCGACCATGACACCGTCATCGAGGTCGACAGCCCCGGCGGCTTTGCCGGCGGGATCACCGAGGACACCGTCCTTTCCCGCAGGTATGCCCGCTACCCGGCCCTGTCGGATCTCTTCCGCGCGCTACGGCTGGTGGAGAAGCAGGGCGTCGGCGTGGACCGCATGTACCGGGAAATGATCTCACTTGGTCACCGGCCGCCACGGATCACCGAGCTGGCCGGCCCGAACGTACGGACCCGGCTGGCCGGCGGCGCGCCGGTCCTGCCGATCATGTCCCTGATGGAGTCGGTCCAGCCGTCCGCGCGCCGACGCGACGTACGGATCGCCGTGGTTCTCCACGAGCTGCTGCACCGCCCCTTCCTCACCGTCGAGGACGCGGCGCGCGCTCTTCAGACCGACCCGGACGACGCGCGGGATGCCCTCGAGGCCATCTGTACCGCCCAAATAGACGGCAACACCATCATCGACCGCTACAAGGACGTCTGGATGCTCTCCGCCGCTGTCTTCCGCCGGCTGGAAGGCGATCCGGACACGATCGGGGAACTGGCCGGGCGTGGGCTGCTGACCTACCGGCGGCCTGGTCGCGGTGCCGCCCGGGACGTCATCGCCTCCTGGCTCGCCGCCCATGAACGCATCACCAGCGGTGACTACGCAGCCCTGACCGGCCTCACCACGGCCGGGGCGAACCGCGCGCTCGACCGGCTCGTCCCGGACCTGCTCGTCCGCGGCTCCAGCAGCGGGCGCAACGCCCACTACATCGCGGCGCGAACACGCACGGAAGTGCCAGCGGCGCACGGGGAATAAATGAAGGACGCTCCGCCCTGCCGGTGGACAGGCTCGGATACGCGGTCCCGCGCGCACGGGCACCGCCGTTCAGCGGACGGGCACCGCCGTTCAGTGGGCACCGCCGAGGTTGAGTACGATCACGCCAGCGATGATCAGCGTCACGCCGAGGACCTTCGCGACGGTGACCGACTCGTTCAGGCCGACTATCCCGATCACGACGACCAGCGCGGTGCCCAGGCCGGCCCAGATGGCGTAGCCGACCCCGACCCGCATGCCCTTCTCGACCGCCTGGGCGAGCGCGACGAACGCGAGACCGTAGGCGGCAAGGCAGCCCACGGTCGGCCACAGCCGGGTGAAGCCGTCCGTGCTCCTGATCAGGCTGGTCCCCAGGACCTCCGTCACGATGGCCAGTCCGAGGAACACGTAAGCCATGGTCAGCACCTCCTGCCTGGTATGTCCGTACTGGACAGACAAGCCCGGGCCGCGGGCCGGCGGTGGCGACCGGCGCGGCCACGGAGGCGATGTCCCCGGGCCGATGGCGCCTCCGGCCATGTTCTGAAATCGGTCGCCGACCGTGACCTCGTCGAAGCCTGCCGGGCCACCATGCGCGGCGAGCCCTTTCTCTGTCCCGGCGCGGTCAACGCCCTCATCCGCAATTATCTCGACCGGATCCGTGAGGGCGGCGGCATCCCTGAGCGGGCCATCACCGAGCGCGAGGAGGAGATTCTCAGGCTCGTGGCCGAGGGAGACAGCTCGCAGGAGATCGCCGGCCTGCTCTTCGTCAGTGTCAAGACGGTCGAACGCCACCGCGCCAACCTGCTGCAGAAACTCGGCATGAAGGACCGGCTGGAGCTCACCCGGTACGCGATCCGGGTCGGCCTGATCAAGCCGTGACCCGGCTTTACCGCGCGAGACCCGGCTTTGCCACGGCCGGCTCGTATCCCGCCCCGCCCCGGGGCTTCCGGCGCGCACCGGACAGGCCGGCGGGAACACACGGGCCCGGTTGCCGGCGGCGCGCCGGTTCCGCCGGCCATGCCGCTGGCGGAACCGCTCCAGCCCGGCGCCTGCTGGACAGGCACGGGCAGGCGGTCCCGCGTGGGCAGCCGCGGCGATCCGGTACGGCGACGTCATTGCGCCGCGCGCGGCCCTCGGTTACGGTCTAATCGTGGCGCTGACGGGTGCACTGCTGAAGGGTGCACTGTCGGCGGATGCGCCGCCGATGGATGCGCCGCCAACAAGTTCACTGGTGGTGACCAGCGTATCGGCGGCGGATGCACCGGCGATGAGGAGAACATTCGCCGCCCGCAGATACCTCGACTTCTCCCGGCTGGCCAGTTCCCTCTGTTGCCGCTGACAAAGCGTCAGCCGATCATCCACCGGTACGGCACCGTACGGTGATACCGGGCCCGCCCGTATGTCGTTCATATCGTTTTCCGTCACGAGCGATCGCGCTCTGATTTTCCGTGCCCGGCGCCCGCTGATCCGCGGCGTCGACGAGAAATCCCGTTGAACAGCGCAGCGGAAACAACGACAGAAATGAAGACCGGAAGGGGACGACACGTCCGATGCCCGCGCTCTCTTCACTGCATCTCGCCGTCGCGCTGGACGGTACCGGCTGGCATCCCGCGGCCTGGCGGGAGCCACGGGCCCGCCCGCTCGAGCTGTTCACCCCGCGCTACTGGGTCGACCTGGTCTCCGAGGCCGAGCGCGGTCTGCTCGACTTCGTCACCATCGAGGACGCCCTCGGCGTGCAGTCCTCCCGCTTCGACGGGCCGGACGGGCGGACCGACCAGGTGCGCGGCCGCCTGGACGCGGTGCTGATCGCCTCCCGGGTCGCGCCGCTGACGACGCACATCGGGCTCGTCCCGACCGCGACCGTCACCCACACCGAGCCGTTCCACGTCTCGAAGGCGATCGCGACCCTCGACTACGTCAGCACCGGCCGGGCCGGCTGGCGGGCGCAGCTGTCGCATCCCGGTGAGAACTCCCATTTCGGCCGCCGCGACATCTCCCGTCTCCGGTTCGAGGACTACGCGACACCCGAGGGCCAGGCGCTGGTCGCCGAGTACTTCGAGGAGGCCGGCGACTTCGTCGAGGTGGTCCGCCGGCTGTGGGACAGCTGGGAGGACGGCGCGGAGATCCGCGACACCGCCACCGGGCGGTTCGTCGACCGCGAGAAACTGCACTACATCGATTTCAAGGGCCGGTGGTTCAGCGTCCGCGGCCCGTCGATCGTGCCGCGGACGCCGCAGGGGCAGCCGCTGGTCACCGCGCTCGCGCACAACACGCTGCCCTACCGGTTCGGCGCCCGCTCGGCCGACGTCGTCTATGTGACCCCGCGGGACGCCGACGACGCGCGCGCGACCGTCGAGGAGATCCGGGCCGAGCAGCACGCCGCCGGCCGGGCGGAGAACGTGCACGTCTTCGGTGATCTCGTCGTCTTCCTCGACACCGCCGCGACGGCGGCGAACGACCGCCGCAAGCGCCTGGACGAGCTGGCCGGCGGCGAGTACAGCAGCGACGCGCTGGTGTTCACCGGCACCCCTGCCGAACTCGCCGACCTGCTGCGGGACTGGCAGCGCGCGGGCCTGTCCGGCTTCCGGCTGCGGCCCGGGACGATCCCGCACGACCTGGAGGCGATCACCCGCGCGCTGGTCCCGGAGCTCCAGCGGCGCGGCGTGTTCCGCACCGCCTACGAGGCGGACACGCTACGTGCCCTGCTCGGGCTGCCCAGACCCGCCAACCGCTACGCCGCCGCCTGACGACCCGCCGGCCGGCCCGCCGACCCGCCGACCCGCCGGCCGAGCCGGCATCGAACGCCTGGAGCGTCACGTTATGAGCAAGCCCCGCAAGCAGATCATCCTCGGTGCCTACCTCGGCGGCGTGAACCATCACACGGTGTGGTCCGACCCGGCCGCCGGCAGCCAGATCGCGTTCTCCTCGTTCCAGCACCTGGCCCGGACCGCCGAGCGCGGCAGGTTCGACTTCTTCTTCCTCGCCGAAGGCCTGATCCTGCGCGAACGGCTCGGCCTGATCTTCGACCAGGACATCGTCGGCCGGCCGGACACCCTGCCGGTGCTCGCCGCGCTGGCCGCGGTGACCGAACACCTCGGCCTCGTCGGCACCATCAACGCCACCTTCAACGAGCCGTATGAACTGGCCCGGCAGCTCGCCTCGCTGGACCACCTCTCCGGCGGACGGGCCGGCTGGAACGTGGTGACCTCCTTCGACGCCTTCACCGGGCAGAACTTCCGCCGCGGCGGCTTCCTGGACCGCGACGACCGCTACATCCGCGCGGGCGAGTTCCTCGCCACCGCCCGGAAGCTCTGGGACTCCTGGCCCGCCGACGCCGTGGTGGCCGACAGGAGCAGCGGACGGTTCGTCCGCGACGACAGCGTGGGCGCGTTCAGCCAGCACGGCGAGCAGTTCGACATCTCCGGGCACTTCAACGTCCCGCGCAGCCCCCAGGGCCGCCCGGTCATCCTGCAGGCCGGGGTGTCCCCGCAGGGCCGGGACTTCGCCGCCGGCAGCGCGGACGCGATCTTCTCCCCCTACCGCCACCTGCCCGAGGCGCGCGAGTTCTACCAGGACATCCAGGCCCGGGCGCTGCGCCAGGGCCGCCCGGCCGGCTCGGTCAGGCTGCTGCCCTCGGCGTCGTTCGTGCTCGGCGACACGCAGGCCGACGCCGTCGAACGGCACCGGGAGATCACCCGGACGCAGGTCAGCGGCCGGACGGCGCAGATCCTGCTCGAGACCGTCTGGAACCGTGACCTCTCCGGCTACGACCCCGACGGCCCGCTGCCGGACGTCGGCCCCGACCCGGACGCCCCCCTGGTGATCCAGGGCCGGGCCCGCCTGGCCCAGGACCCGTACGAGACCGTGGCCGGCTGGCGGGCACTGGCCGAGGCGAACAGCTACTCACTGCGTGAGCTGGCCATCCACCTCTTCAGCCGCACCGAGTTCATCGGCACGCCGACGCAGGTGGCCGACCGCATCGACTCCTTCGTCCAGAACGACGGCTCGGACGGCTTCATCCTCGGCTCCCACCTGACCCCCACCGGCCTGGACGAGTTCGTCGACAAGGTGGTGCCACTCCTGCAGGAACGCGGCTCCCTACGTACCGAATACACCGGCACAACCCTGCGCGACAACCTCGGCCTCCCCACCCCCA
>NZ_CAKKTM010000356.1:11829-18844 GCF_920888515.1 Protofrankia sp. CiP1_Cm_nod1
CCTCTGCCTCTGCCTCTGCCTCTGCCGCGGCCTGAGACACCCGAGACGCGGCAGAGCGGCACCGGGCAGAATGATGACCGCTCCGGCCGGCACCACGGCTACGGGTTTCGAGTGGTTCTGGCTCGGTAGCCGGCTTTGGCGACGCTCCATATGACGTCGATATCGCCGTCATGGCAGCTGACTCCGATAAGGTAGTCATCCATCACGACGGCGATATCGGATCAGGCGGTGGTGATGACGCGTGCGAGCTTGCGGCCGACCTTGAGGTAGAGGTCGCCGAGCTGGCCGTCGAACTTGTCCTTGACCAGGGTGGCCAGCGGTTCGCGAGTTTCGTCGGCGCTCAGCGTCACCTGCTCCTGGCCCCCCTCCGACTCGACCACGAGGCGCAGACCGTTCTGCTGGGCGACGCGGCGGACATCGCCGTTGCTCCTGGCGAAGCCCAGGGCCTTGATGACCTCGGTCACGGGCTGGCTGAGGTCGGCGATCGTGGGCAGGTCTTCGACCTCACCGAAGGTGCGCCTGGAGAAGCGGGCGGCAAACTCCTCGCGAGCCTTCATCGCCGCGTCGACGCCGTGGATGGCGGCGGTGACCTCCCCGGCGAGGATCTTCTTCAGGTCCATCGGGTGCAGCGTCCCGGCCTCCACCCGCTCGCTGGTGATGGCGAGTTCGGGGTCCAGCCATTCCGACAGCGCCTGGAAGTAGGGCTCTACGAGCCGGTCGGGTACCGACATGATCTTACCGAAGATCTCGCCAGCTGGGGCGGTCAGCGGCACGTAGTTGCCTTTGGACTTGCTCATCTTGGCCCCGGTGCCGTCCGTGCCTTCGATGAGCGAGGTGGCGACCACGAGTTCGGGCGTCTGACCGCAGATGTCCATGACCTTGCGGCACATCTGCATGTTGAGGAACTGGTCGATGCCGCCGACCTCGAGGTCGCAGCTGGTCTCCACGGAGTCCAGCGCCATCACGACCGAGTACATCAGCTCGGCCAGCGACAGGCCCTGTCCCAGCTCGAGGCGCTTGCGGAAGTCCTCACGCTGTAGCGGCATCGACACCGGGATCTGCGAGATGATCTCGATAATCTCCGGCAGGGTGATCTGTCGCAGCCAGTCGCCGTTGTGGCGGAACTGGGCGCGGTCGAAGTCGAAGAACGGAGTGACCTGCTGGCGGTAGGTGGCGAGGTTGCGGACGATGTCCTCGTCGGTCAGGGCGGGGCGATCGTCAGAGCGGCCTGACGGGTCGCCGATCTTGGCGGTCATGTCCCCGACGATGAACACGACCTGGTGGCCCATGCGCTGGAAGCGGCTGAGGATGAGCATGGGCACCGAGTGCCCGAGGTGCACCTCGGCTCCGGTCGGGTCGATGCCGAACTTGGCGACGAACCGACGGCCCTTCCTGTCGGCGGCGATGATCCGCTCAGCCAGCGCGTCGGCGGAAGGCTGAAGCTCCTGCGAGCGGGCGGCGATCAGGGCGGCCTGCTCGGCCGGGGCCAGGTCCGACAGATCCAGGCCGCGGCGCCGCGTGGTCTCGGTCAGCAGCTCGCGCACGGTGGCGTCGGCCGCAAGGTCCGCGCCGTTCAGCAGGGCGGTGGCGCGGTCAACGGACTGGCTCAGTCGGGTCATCAACGCTCTCCTGGAAACTGGATGTCCACACATGCTATTGGGCCGTCGCGAGCCGATTCCTCTTGGTCAACGTGGCCACAGGCCGATCAGGTCGATATCACCGTCGTGGCAGTTGACTCCGATAAGGTAGTCGTCTATCGTGACGGCGATATCGGAGTCAGGCGGGGTCATGGCGTACACGGGGAAGGTCACGAGCGCCGAGTCACTGGGGCGCATCCTGCAGCAGGCCAGGCTGCTCGCCGGGCTGAGCCAGCGTGAGCTCGCCCGTCGGCTGGGCACCACGCAGAAGTACATCTGGGAGCTTGAGGCCGGCAAGCCATCCATCGTGATGGACCGCCTCTTCGCCGCCATGCGCGAGACCGGCATCGAACTGACCGCGACGATCACACCCCGGGACGGGGATGGCTGACCTGGCCGTCGAACTGTACGGAACGCGGGTAGGTGTGCTCACCGGCCCGTGGCGCACCTTCGACTTCGTCACGGACCCTGGCGCGGCCGCCGAGTTCGGCATCGACAGTACCATCCTGTCGGTGGCAATCCCGCCGGAAGCTGTCAAGTCACGTGAGACAGCTGGTCGTGACCCGGTGCTCTCGGACGAGACAGGACCCGAAGCCCACGGCAGCGTCCATCCAAGATCTTATTGCCTTCAGAAGCCCTTTGGCCACATCAGTCAATTCGCCCTACAAGGCAAGTTTGCCTGCTCCCTGACCTGGCCTGCTGGTTTGCCGGTGCCCCCAGGCATCAACGGTTATGATGCGCATCTTCTGCTCTACGGTGAGTGGCCGGCCGGGGCGGTGGGCCACTCACGGAAAAGCAGCTGCCATCATGAGGCGGTGAGCGCGGGGGACGTACCGATACCGAAGTCACAACAGGCGACAGCATAGTCACGGTTTTTATCAGCTACACCGAAGTGGACGAACCGTGGGCGGTGTGGATCGCCTGGCAACTGCGGGAGGCCGGCTACCGGCCCCGGCTGCAGGCCTGGCACTCGGTCCCCGGCAGCAGCTTTGTCGGCTGGATCAACGCGGAGCTCACCGCCGCCACCTGCGTACTCGCGATTCTCTCCCCGGCCTACGAAGGCTCGAGATGGTGCGGCGTCGAGCTGACCGCCGCCCTCGCCGACGCGGTCAGGGGAGACCGGAAGCTGATCCCTGTCCGGGTCGCCGCCTGCGAGATGCCGTCACTGATGCGGCCGTTCGGCCGAATCAGCCTGGTGGACCGCTCCGCCGCCGAGGCCCGGCATGCGCTGCTGACCGGGCTGGGCGCGGCCATCAACGGTGAAAAGCTGCCCACGGCCCCACCAACTCTATCCCGGTACGGCCGCTGGCGGCGGGTCGCCCCCAGCGTATCCGGGGCCGGACGACGAGCAGCTGACCGACCGTCTGCTGGACCTCGTCACCCAGGCCTGCCGGTCACGCTACCCGGACGCCCTCGTCGAGCAGATCACCCGCGGCGGGGGCATGCCGTATGTGAGCATGGACGGCCAGCGCGACGGGGAGCGGCGACGCTGGCCGGTCGCGGTCAGCGTCGAAACGCCGGGCTTGGACGTAGTGACCACTTTCCGCGAAAAGATCATTGAACCGGTCTACCGGCCCATGGACCCGTGGGTGGGCTCCGAACTGGTTCATCTCGGAAAGCCGGCGGCGGAGGAGATCCGCCGCCCTCCATCCCCTTCCGGATGGTGAATGGGCCACCGTCCTGCCGGATGGGAAGTACAAGACCTCCGGTGGGGACGTCCGTCCACTGCTGTGGTGGGCGGTCAAGCTCCGGAGGTTCGAGCTCGGCGAGCTCGCCGAGCTGGATCCCGCGTACCAGCCACTCGACCCGGACGCGCCCATACCGGGGCTGGGTCGAGTCCCCCGCGGGACGCCGCCGGCGGCACAGCCGCGAACGCCGCCCCAGCCATGGTGGCGACGGAGAACAGGCAAGCGACAGCGTCGATCTTCTTCTTGATTACGACGTCATTACGGTGCTGGCGGGGCGTGCCGGAGAACTCTCCGTGAGGGGCGGGCGGGACGGGATTTTGTGCGGGCTGGTGGTGGTGTGGCCCCCTGGGGCGGGGTGGGGACGGCGCGGTGAGGGCCGCTGGGCTGGGGGTGGTCGCAGGGCGTTACAACGGGGGGGCCGATAATTCGTTAGCGGCGGCGGCATCCGGCACCTGACCCCGGCCGAACCGGCATGATCACAATCTGTCACGGTCATGTTTTCGCGCGCCAGGCGACAGCCGGGGCACCCGGGAAGGCGGAACGGGAGCCCGGAAGCACGACAGGCGGCCCGGGGACGTCCAAGGGGGAACCCGGGGAGCACGCGGGAGGCCCGGGCCGCGTCGGCGGCCCCACGGACATGACGGGGAGTGAGAGGTATCAACACGGCCGGGATGTTGACACAACCGGGCCATCGACATGATCCCGACAGCGCCAGAGACTGGGGCTGTCACGCGGACATCGCGAACATCTGGAGTCGCGCATGGGCGTCGATCGGCGCAGGCTCGGGCTGGTTGCCGGGCTCGTCGCGGCGGGACATCTGGTGAGCACCTTCCCCGGGCGCGTCCGGGGCGCGCAGGATCTGACCGGCCTCACCACCGCCATGCGGGCGCTGGTCGACGGTTACGGGTCCACCGCCCCGGCACAGACGGCCCTGCAGGCGTGGAACCTCGACCGCCACATCGCCGTGTCCCAGGCGGGGGCGATCCGTACCAGGCATGACTGGCAGGCCCTGCACTCCCGCACCCTCGTGCTGGAGGGCAACGCGCTCATCGACGCCGGTGACGTCTGCTCCGGGCTGCGCGCGCTGGCCCAGGCCGAGTCGGTCGCCGCGAGCATCGGGGACTGGCCGACGATCGCGCACGCCCACGCCGTGCGGGCGATGGCCGCGCGGGGGCTGCAGCGCTGGCGGAGCGCGCTGGCGCTCGCCGTGGAGGGGCAGCGGTACGCGGGCAGCACCCCCGCCGCCGTGATGCTGGCGGTCGCCGAGGCGGGCGCGCGGGCGCGTCTCGGCGACACCCTCGGTACCGTCGCCACGATCGGCCGGGCGCAGGAGCTGATGAGCCGGCTGCCCACCGAGAAATACGGCGCCCCCGCCTACTCCCTCGACAGCTACCATCCGGCGCTGTTCGTGACGATGGCCGCCAGCGCCCTCGTCCTGGCCGGGCAGATCTACGCGGCCGCGCCGTTCCTGGCCGAGGCCCGCGAGCGGGTCGGTGGCGTGGACGGCGCCGGAGGCCGCGACCAGGGCGTCGGCTGCCTGGCCCCGCTGGTGCACGTCATCTGCGCGGACGCGGCGCTGCGCCGGGAGCGGCCGGACGTCGAGGAGGCCGAGCACCATGTCACCGGCGCGGTGGTCGCCTCGTCCGCCCGGCCGGCGGCCTGGATGGGCAGCGAGGTGTCCCAGCTCGCCGAGGGCGCCGCCCAGCACGGCGCCGACTGGTCCGACCTGGTCGCGTTGACCTCGGCCTGGGGCGGCTCCTCGGAAGAGGCCCCGGCCTGACGGGATCTGTCGGATATCCGTTGGGGTATGGGCGCCCGACGGTGCCCGGTGGCACATCGGGTAATAAAGACGCTGTGCGGATCCCAGAGCTCGACGCCGACGCGATGGCTGCCGCCCGGCAGCGGCAGGCAGTGCTGACCAAGCCCCCGGGTGCCCTCGGGCGCCTGGAGGAGATCTCGGTCTGGCTCGCCGGCGTGCAGGGGGCCTGCCCGCCCAGGCCCTTCCGGCGCATCCGGGCCGTGATCATCGCCGGTGATCACGGCATCGCGCGGACGGGTGTCTCGGCCTTCCCGTCGGAGGTCACCGCGCAGATGGTGGCGAACTTCGCCGCCGGCGGCGCCGCGGTGAACGTGCTGGCCCGCACGGTCGGCGCGTCCGTACGGGTCGTGGACGTCAGCGTGGACGCCGACGAGGCCGTGCCGCCCGCGGCCGGCGGCGTGGCCACGGCCGACGTCACCAGCCGTTACCGGGTCCGGCGCGGCAGCGGGCGCATCGACGTCGAGGACGCCCTCACCGCCGAGGAGGCCGCCCGCGCGTTCGACCTCGGCCGGACGATCGTCGACGAGGAGGTCGACGCCGGCACCGACCTGCTGGTCCCCGGCGAGATGGGAATCGGGAACACCACCCCGTCCGCGGCGATCGTCGCCAGCCTGCTCGACCGGGAACCGATCGAGACCGTCGGGCGCGGCACCGGCATCGACGACACCCGGTGGATGCTCAAGACCGCGGCGATCCGGGACGCGATGCGCCGCGGCCGGCCGTACGCCGCCGATCCGCTCGCCCTGCTGCGGGTGATCGGCGGCGCCGACCTCGCCGCGCTGACCGGCCTGCTGGTCCAGGCCGCCGTCCGCCGCACCCCGGTGGTGCTCGACGGGGTCGTGGTCTGCGCCGCGGCGCTGGCCGCCGAGGCGTACGCGCCCGGGTCGAAGGCCTGGTGGGTCGCGGGCACCCGGTCGACCGAGCCGGCGCAGAAGTTCACCCTGACGTCGTTGGGCATCGAGCCTCTGCTGGACCTCGGCCTGCGCCTCGGCGAGGGCACCGGCGCGCTGCTCGCCGTCCACCTGCTGGTGGCCGCCCAGGCGACACTCGCCGAGATGGCCACGTTCGACCAGGCCGGCGTCAGCGACCAGGCCGGCTCAGCCCCGGCCGGCCCGGCCGCCGGCGGCACCGCTTCCGCTGGCGCCGTTGCCAGCGACGCCGCTTCCGCTGGCGCTGCCCCCAGCGGGCCGGTCGCCAACGGCACCGCCGCCGTCCCGAGCGACACGCCCGGGACGGCGGGCGCCTGACGCGGGCGGCCGATGCTCGCCACGCGGACGGTCTTCTCCCTGCTCTCGCTGCTGCCCGTCCGAGGACGGGTCGTGCTCGACCGGCGCACGATGGGCCGGGCCATGACGCTCGCCCCGCTGGTCGGCCTCGTGCTGGGGGCCATCGCCGCCGCCGTCGTGGTCGGCTTCCGGCTCTTCACGAAGCTGCCCGCGGCGCCGCCGGGGACCCCGGCCCAGCCCCTGCTCCCGGCCGCCATCGGGATCGCCACGCTGGCGCTGCTCACCCGCGGCCTGCACCTGGACGGGCTCGCCGACGTCGCCGACGGCATCGGCGCCGGCCGGGAGCGGGCGCTGGCGGCCATGCGGGACTCGCGGCTGGGCGCGTTCGGCGCGCTGGCGCTGATCTTCGCCGTGCTGGTCCAGGTCGCGGCGCTGTCACTGGCGATCAACGAGCACCGGGGCAGCCTGTCGATCCTGGTCGCGTCGATGACCGGACGGCTGGCGGCCACCCTGGCCTGCACCGCCGGCATCCCCGCGGCGCACCCGAACGGGCTCGGCGCCCTCGTCGCCGGTTCCGTGCGGCCGCGGCAGGCCGTCTGCTCCGTGCTCGCCGTCGTCGTCGCCGCCGCCGCCGCGGGGCTGCTC
>NZ_CAKKTM010000357.1:0-1762 GCF_920888515.1 Protofrankia sp. CiP1_Cm_nod1
CCGCGGGGCTGCTCGACGTCGACGGCGGCGGCCCCGGCCGGGCCGCGCGCGCGGTGGCCGCGGTGGCCGTGGGCACCGCCGTGGGCTGGCTGCTGCGGCGCTACCTCGTCGGCTACCTCGGCGGCATCACCGGGGACGTGCTCGGCGCCCTCGTCGAGATCACGGCGACGGTCACCCTGGTGTTCATGACCCTGGACGCCCCCTACGGCCTGAAACACCGCCTCGGCATCGTCTAGAAAGCGCCGCTCAGGGAGCACGAATCCCATCCACGACCATCCGCACAGGCCATGATCCAGATAATTTTGTCGTTGTGTACGCTTTTTGGCCGCAAAAGCGTACACAACGACAAAATCGTGCCGATCTTCTCCGGTGGCCGGGACGCGCGGCCACCGCACCGCGCCCCGGGAGCGCTGCGGCCCCTACTTCGGGGAGGCGTCGACGAAGGGTGGGCGTACCACCGTCATCGCCGACGGCCGGCCCCGCACGTCCACCCGGACGGTGTCTCCCTCGGCGACGCCGCGGTCGAGCAGGGCGAGGGCGATACCGGTCCGCAACGTCGGCGAGAACGTCCCACTGGTGACCTCGCCCACCCGCTCGCCGGCCAGGTCGTACACGGCCATGTGCGGCCGTGGGATGCCCCGGTCGGTCGAGCGCAGCCCCCACAGCAGCCGCACCGGGCCCGCGCTCCGCTCCGCCAGCAGCGCGTCCCGGCCCCAGAACCGTGGCTTGTCCCAGCCCACCGCCCAGCCGGCCCGCGCCTGCACCGGGGTGATCGAGGGCGAGAGGTCCTGGCCGTGCAGCGGGTAGCCCATCTCGGTCCGCAGGGTGTCGCGGGCGCCGAGGCCACAGGGCCGCACCCCCAGGGACGCCCCGGCCGCCAGCAGCGCGTCCCACACCGCCGGGGCGTCCGCCCACGGCGTCACCAGCTCGAACCCACGCTCGCCGGTGTAACCCGAGCGGCACACGACGATCTCCCGCCGGGAGCCGTCCCCGCCGGCGCCACGCCCGCCGTCCCCGGCACCGCCGGCACCGCCGCCCCCGATGCCCGGGATGGTTCCCGGCCCGCCGGCCGCCCGACCACCCTCCCCCGCGGCCCCCGCGCCGGCCCCCACGCTGGCCGCGTCGGCCTTCACCTCGGCTTTCCACTCGGCCGGCGTGAAGCTCATGTAGGCACCGTCGACCGGCAGGCCGATCGCGGACACCAGCTCCGGCGCGGCCGGCCCCTGGACCGCGATCACGCCGAAGGCCGTGTGCAGATTCTCGACGGTGACCCCCGGCGGGGACGCCGCCGCGAGCCGGCGGACGACCTCCGCGGTGTTGGCCGCGTTGGGGACCAGGAAGACCTCCGACCCGGAATACAGGTAGACGATCAGGTCGTCCACCACCCCGCCGGTCTCCGGGTCGCAGCACAGCGTGTACTGGGCCTGTCCCGGGCCGATCCGGGACAGGCCGTTGGTGAGAGTGGAGTCGACGAAGTCCGCGGCGCCGGGGCCGCGGACCCACGCCTTGCCAAGATGACTGACGTCGAAGATCCCGACCGCGGACCGGACCGCCGCGTGTTCCTTGAGCACACCCCCGCCGGGATACTCGATCGGCATCTCCCATCCGCCGAAGTCGGCCAGCCTGGCGCCGAGCGCCACATGCTGGTCATGCAACGGAGACCGCAACAGCTCACCCATGCTTCGGCAGGCTAGCCCCATGGAGCGGCTCTCGAGCCGCTCCATGGGGACCCCGAGCTCGAGGGCCGGCCACCACCCGGGGG
>NZ_CAKKTM010000357.1:2169-3349 GCF_920888515.1 Protofrankia sp. CiP1_Cm_nod1
CCTCTGGATCTTCCACCGAAGATCCGGAAACGACCAGTGCCTCATCCGCAAGCTGCGATCCGGGGGCCGGGCTCGAGAGCCGGCCGCCGCCCGGGAGCGTCCGGCTCGCCCATCGAAAATCCGGACGCGTGCGCCCGGCCCGTCGGGACACTCCGCCCTGGAACACCCCACATCCCCGGTACACCGCCGAGGAATGCGAACACGAGCCACCACGGCAGCGGCGGACCCACATCCTTCGGAGTTTTTATATGTGTCTTACGACATAGAAGATCTCCTGAAACCCTAGCCAAGATCTTAGGCAGCGTAATTTGCCTATGACGCCAGCGGATCCGAAGCAAGGCTTCCGGACAGACCCGCAGACCTGTTTTAGTTTTTCGGAAGATCAGCGTCCCAGGCCTCCGCCGACTCGGTGATCACCAGCGGGCGGTGGCGGGCAAGGATGTGACTGCGCTGCTGCTCCAGCAGCAGTGGATCCGCGTCCTTCAGCCCTTTCGGGGCAACCGGAGCGGCGGGGGCGACGGTCGCGGGAGTGGCTGGCGGGTGGCATGCGGTCGGGACGCGGGCACGGGGCGGGGAGCGGCCCCGACAGCCTCGGCAGCCGGCGGTGTTGACGGGCATGCCGGATACGGGCGGGAACGGCCTCGCGGTGGGGAGGCTGTGGCGCGCGCACTGGAGCCGGTTCCGGGGCGGTCCGGGCGGGTTCCGGGGGCGGGGCGGGGGCGGGGCGGGGGCCGGGCGAGGGCGCTGTGGGACGGTGTGGAGGACCCGGCTCTGCATCGTCCTGTGGTGTGTTCCGTAGTCTCTCGGCATGACCGTGACTGCCGTGACAACCTCATCCGTGCTGGATCTTGATGCTGACGCGCTGGTGATCGGTGTCGCGACGGGCAAGGACGGTCCCATCCCGCTCGGTGGCACCGAGGAGCTGGACATGGCACTCGGTGGCCGGCTCGCGACGGTCCTCGCCGACCTGGGGGCCACCGGCAAGGCCGGTGACCTGGTCCGGTTCGCGACTCTGGGGACCCTGCGCATCCCGACGGTGCTCGCGGTCGGCGTCGGCGCGCCGCCGGCACAGCCGCCGGCGGCGGGCACATCACCAGCGGATACGGGCGCGGACGAGGGCACCGGGGCGGCTGCGGACGCGGCGGCGGCCGACGGCGGCATCGGCCATGAGACGCTGCGC
>NZ_CAKKTM010000358.1 GCF_920888515.1 Protofrankia sp. CiP1_Cm_nod1
ACGCTGCGCCGCGCGGCCGGGGCGGCCATGCGCGCGCTCGCCGGCACCAGCCGGGTGGCCACCACCCTCGCCCTCGTCGCCGGCACCCCCGGGCCGGCGCGGCTGCGCGCCGTGGCCGAGGGATCGCTGCTCGGCGCCTACGCCTTCCGGGAGTTCCGGGCCACGTCCGCGGACGACCACCGTCTGCCCGTGAGCGAAATCACATTCGTGGTGGACGACGTGTCCCAGGCCGCCGCCGACGACGCGGTGCGCCGGGCCGGCGTCGCGGTGGAGTCCGTGGCGCTCGTCCGCGACCTCGTCAACACCCCGCCCGGGCATCTGCCGCCGGCGACGTTCGCCGAGATCGCGGCCCGGCGCGCGGGCGAGGTGGGCGTCACCGTCGACGTGCTCGACGAGCGGGCGCTGGCCGACGGCGGGTTCGGCGGCATCCTCGGGGTGGGCCAGGGCTCGGTGAACCCGCCCCGCCTCGTCCGCCTGGAGTGGCGCCCGGCCGGTTCGCCGGCCGCCGAGCGGCCCGCGCTCACCCTCGTCGGCAAGGGCATCACGTTCGACTCGGGCGGCCTGTCGCTGAAGCCCGCGGGCGCGATGGAGTGGATGAAGACCGACATGGCGGGGGCCGCCTCGGTGCTCGCGACGCTCGTCGCGGCGGCCCGGCTGAACCTGCCGGTCCGCCTCGTCGGCTGGCTGCCGCTGGCGGAGAACATGCCCTCGGGCGGGGCGATCCGGCCGGGCGACGTCCTGGCCCTGCGCGGCGGCACCCGGGTGGAGGTGCTCAACACCGACGCGGAGGGACGCCTGGTCCTCGGTGACGCCCTCGCCCGCGCCGCCGAGGAGTCCCCCGCCCTGATCGTGGACGTCGCCACGCTCACCGGCGCGCAGATCGTCGCCCTGGGGCAGCGCACCGCCGGGGTGATGGGCCGCGGCGGCGGGGTCGACCGGGTCGTCGCGGCCGCCCGCGACAGCGGCGAGGCGGTGTGGCCGATGCCACTGCCGCCGGAGCTGCGCAAGGTGCTCGACTCGGCCGTCGCCGACCTGGCCAACGTCGCCGGTGGCGGCGGCCGGGAGGGCGGCATGCTCGTCGCCGCCCACTTCCTGAGCACCTTCGTGCCCGAGGACGTCCCCTGGGCGCACATCGACATCGCCGGGCCGTCCTGGAACGGCGGCGAACCGTACGGGCACACCCCCAGGGGCGGCACCGGGGTGATCGTCCGGACCCTGCTCCAACTCGCCGAGAACGTTGCCGGCAACCAGCGGCCGGACGTCCGGTGAACCAACTACCAGCGGGTAACGGGCACCGCACGGAAGTAGCCCGATGAAATACCGGCGTCATGCACCACAGTCGCGGCGGACCTCCGACGCCGCACTGAGGTGACATGAAAGACTGAACGCATCCTAACCAGTCAACGAGAAGGGACACCTGGCGTGGTGGACTCTGCGGCGGGTCCCGTCGACCTGGTCATCCTCGGCGGCGGCAGTGGCGGTTACGCGACGGCTCTGCGTGCCGCGGAGCTCGGCCTGACCGTTTCTCTGATCGAGAAGGACAAGCTGGGGGGAACGTGCCTGCATCGCGGGTGCATTCCGACCAAGGCGCTGCTGCACGCGGCGGAGGTCGCGGACAATATTCACGAAAGCGGTAGTTTCGGGATTCTGTCGACCTTCGAGGGAATCGACATCGCGAAGGTCAACTCCTACAAGGACTCGGTGGTCAGCAAGCTTTACCGCGGGCTGACCGGCCTGGTGAACACCCGTGGCATCGAGTTCGTCGAGGGCTACGGACGACTCGTGTCACCAACATCCGTCGCCGTGGGCGACAGGGTAGTCACCGGACGCCACGTCGTGCTGGCGACCGGGTCGCAGTCGAAGTCGCTGCCGGGCCTGGAGGTCGACCACCACCAGGTGATCACCAGCGACGACGCCCTCCGGCTCGACCGGGTGCCGGCATCCGCCGTGGTGCTCGGCGCCGGCGCGATCGGCTGCGAGTTCGCCTCGGTGTGGCGCTCCTTCGGCGCCGAGGTGACCATCGTCGAGGCCCTGCCCCACCTGGTGCCGCTGGAGGAGGAGTCCAGCTCCAAGCTGCTGGAGCGGGCCTTCCGCCGGCGCGGCATCAAGCAGCACCTCGGCGCCCGGTTCGCCGGTGTGAAGACCACCGACGAGGGTGTCACGGTGGCCCTCGAGGACGGCACGACCATCGAGGCCGAGCTGCTGCTGGTGGCGGTCGGGCGCGGGCCGGTGTCGGAGGGGCTGGGCTACGAGGAGGTCGGCATCGCGACGGACCGCGGGTACGTCCTCGTCGACCACCAGCTGCGCACCAACGTGCCGACCGTCTCCGCCATCGGCGACCTGCGCCCCGGCCTCCAGCTCGCCCACGTCGGCTTCGCCGAGGGGATCTTCCTCGCCGAGAGCCTGGCCGGGCTGGACCCGGCGCCGGTCGACTACGACAACATCCCGCGGGTCACCTACTCGCACCCCGAGGTGGCCTCGGTCGGTCTGACCTCGGCCGCGGCGGAGCAGCGGTACGGGGACATCGTCACCCAGACCTATGACCTGGCGGGCAACGGCAAGGCGCAGATCCTGCAGACCGCCGGCGCGGTGACGCTCGTGGCCGTGCCCGACGGCCCGGTGGTGGGCGTCCACATCGTCGGCGACCGGGCTGGCGAGCTGATCGCCGAAGCCCAGCTGATCACCAGCTGGGAGGCGCTGCCCGCCGAGGTGGCCCAGCTCATCCACCCGCACCCGACGTTGTCCGAGTCCATCGGTGAGGCGCATCTGGCGCTGGCCGGCAAGCCGCTGCACTCCCACAACTGACAGTCAGCACAGTCAACCGACCGATCGGGGGCCACGGATGCGCGACGCCGGCCACCGCCGCACACCCCCCGCCCCACTGGTAGTCACCAGGGCCCGCGGGTACACGACAGACACCATGATCGTGTACCCGCCCGCCCACCAGCCATCAGGGCCTGCGATGACGCGGCGGCAGGTGCCCGCCGCGTCATCGCAGGCCCTCCGAGTCGCCCCGCACCCATCGCGTTCGTAGCCGTTGCCCGTCGTCCACGGTCGGTCGGACGCCGCAAAGGAGCCCTACCCCATGTCTGTGTCCGTCACGATGCCCCGTCTGGGTGAGAGCGTGTCCGAGGGCACCGTCACCCGCTGGCTGAAGAAGGAAGGCGAGCGCGTCGAGGCCGACGAGCCGCTCCTCGAGGTCAGTACGGACAAGGTCGACACCGAGATCCCCGCACCCGCGTCCGGCGTGATCAGTGCCATCCGGGTGGCCGAGGACGAAACGGTCGAGGTCGGCGTCGAACTCGCCGTCATCGACGAGGGCGGCACGGCGGTGGCCGCCGCTCCGGCGGCCACCGCCGCACCCGCACCCGCCCCGGCCGCCCCCC
>NZ_CAKKTM010000359.1 GCF_920888515.1 Protofrankia sp. CiP1_Cm_nod1
CGCCGGTGGCGGCGCCCGCGCCGGTCGCCGCGGCACCGGCGGCGCCTGCCGCTCCCGTGGCGGCGCCGGTCTCGCTGCGTGGCCGCACCGAGAAGCTGTCGCGGCTACGTTCGGTGATCGCACAGCGGATGGTCGAGTCCCTCCAGGTCAGCGCGCAGCTCACCACCGTCGTCGAGGCCGACGTCACCCGCATCGCCCGGCTGCGCGGCCGCGCGAAGAAGGCGTTCGAGGCGCGGGAGGGCATCAAGCTGTCGTTCCTGCCGTTCTTCGCGGTCGCGACCTGCGAGGCGCTGCGCGAGCACCCCAACGTCAACGCCAGCGTGGACATCGAGCAGGGCACGATCACCTACTACGACGCCGAGCACCTGGGCATCGCCGTGGACACCGACCGGGGGCTGCTCGTTCCGGTCATCCACCACGCCGGCGACCTCAACCTCACCGGGATGGCACGCAAGATCGACGATCTGGCGGCCCGGACGCGGGAGAACCGGGTCACCCCGGACGAGCTCGGCGGCGGCACCTTCACCCTGACCAACACCGGCAGCCGCGGCGCCTTGTTCGACACGCCGATCATCAACCAGCCGCAGGTCGGGATCCTCGGGACCGGCGCGGTGGTCAAGCGGCCCACGGTCGTCGACGACCCCGAGCTCGGCGAGATCATCGCGGTGCGCTCGACGGTGTACCTCGCGCTCACCTACGACCACCGGATCGTCGACGGTGCCGACGCCGCCCGCTTCCTCACCACCCTGCGCAGGCGCCTGGAGGAAGGCGCGTTCGAGGCCGAACTCGGCCTGTGACCATCCGCTGACCAGATGATCCCGCAACCGCGGGCCGGGCGCCGGCGCGCGACCGGCGCATGCCCGGCCCGCGGTTAACGATCATGACTGACGGCCGTGGCTGACGGGCCCGCTCGCCAGCCAGCCATCCAGGGGTGAGGATCAGCCCGTGGACGTCGTTGTCTCCGGCGCCTCCGGCCTGATCGGGCCGGCGGTCGTCCCAGCCCTGCGGGCCAGCGGGCACACCGTGCGCACCCTGGTCCGGCGGCCCGTGCGGGACGACTCGGAGATCTACTGGGATCCGGCCCGCGGCACGCTCGACCCGGCCGCCCTGGCCGGAGCCGACGCGATCGTCCACCTGGCCGGCGCCGGGGTCGGCGACCGTCGTTGGACCGCCCGCTACAAGCGGCGGATCCGCGACAGCCGGGTGGCCGGGACGGCCCTGCTGGCCACCGCGGTGGCCGCCGCCCACCCGCGGCCACGGGTGCTGCTGTCGGCGAGCGCGACCGGCTGGTACGGCGACACCGGGGACCGTCCGGTCGACGAGTCCGAACCCCGCGGGAACGGTTTCCTCGCCGAGGTGGTGGCCGACTGGGAGACGGCCACCGCCGCCGCCGAGAACGCCGGTGTGCGCGTGTGCCACCTGCGCTCGGGGGTCGTCCTCTCAGCGCGCGGCGGTGCGCTGGCCCGGCAGCTCCCGTTGTTCCGGCGCGGGCTCGGCGGCCGGCTGGGCTCGGGCCGGCAGTGGCTGAGCTGGATCACTCTGGCGGACGAGACAGCGGCGATCATCTTTCTGCTGACCACGGACGGCCTGCGTGGCCCGGTGAACCTGACCAGCCCGGCGCCGGTCACCAACATCGCCTTCACCCAGGCGCTCGGCGCGGCGGTGGGCCGGCGGGCGATCCTGCCGGTGCCGGCCGTGGCGCTGCGGATCGCCCTCGGTGGTTTCGCCGACGGCGGCGTGCTCGTCTCCCAGCGGGTCCTGCCCCACCGGCTCCTCGACGCCGGCTTCACCTTCTCCCACCCCGATATCGACACCGCCCTGCGCGCGACGGCCACCGCCCCCTGACCGCCACCCCCTGACCGCCACCCCGGCGGCCCCGTACCGCCCATTTCGATCAAGAAGAGTGCCCGCTCCACGGAGCCGGCTTCAGCTGGTGGGGCCGGCTCAGCCTACGGTGTCGCCCCACGATGCGAGGCGCCATCCCTTGTCGGTCTTCACCAGGGTGACGTCGGACGGCCGCCAGTCGCGGCCGGGCTGCCGGGACAGGACCGTTCCGGCGGCGTCGACGTAGCTGTACGGCGGAATCCGATAGGTGACCCGCAGCACCGCCTTCTCGCCGCTGTTCTCCCGGACATCGAGATCGCTGATCTCGTGCCGCATACCGGACGTCCGGCCGCCGTTGGCCACGATCTGCCGCATCAGGGTGAGATCCCGCGCGTGGATGAGGCTGTTCAGCGCGTCCGCGTCGAGCAGGGCGTCCTCGTCAGCCCGCTCGAAGGCGCGGCTGCGGGCGTCGGTCAAGCTCGCCAGGACGTCCCGCCACGCCTGCCCGGGGGCGACCTGGGCGGCCGGCCCCGCCAGCCCGTTGGAGCGCGCGGTGACCAGCAGGCCGCCGGCGGGCAGGCAGACGAACACGATGAACGCGGCCACGATCAGCAGGACGCGCCGCCGGTTGCCGAACTGGGCGTGCCCACCGACGGGCCCGGCGGACGTGCCGCCCCGGGCAACAGCCGATCGCCGGCCTGTGCGGGCGCTCCCGGGACGCGGGCCGCCCACCCGCACGCCCCCGGCGGGCACCCCGCTGGCGCGGGACGCCACCGTGCGCGCGGTCACCGCGTTCGAGCCGCCGGCAGCGGAGAGCGTGGTACCCGGAGCCCCGCCACCCGGGACCGTGGCATCCGGGACCGTGGTGCCCGAGATCACGGTGCCGGGGGCCCCGGCGGCCGGGACCACGGCCGTCGGGGCGGCAGCGACACGGGCAGGCGCGCTACGGGCGGCCCCGGCGGTAC
>NZ_CAKKTM010000360.1:0-1884 GCF_920888515.1 Protofrankia sp. CiP1_Cm_nod1
GGCGGCGGTGTCCGCGGGGGCGGTGCCAGCGGGGGCGGTGTCCGCGGGGGCGGTGCCAGCGAGGGCGGCGCCAGCGAGGGCGGTGCCGTCGGGGGCGGTGCCGTCGGGGGCGGTGCCGTCGGGGGCGGTGTGGACAGCACCTCCTCACGCCACTTCCGGCCCAGCATCCGCACCGGCGCGGGGTTGCAGCTCCGGGCCAGCGCCGCGGCCAGCTCCGGTGCCGTCGGCCGGCGGCCCGGGTCGTCCACCAGAGCGGGCGCGACAGCGACGGCAACCGCGGCCGCGGCCGGCCCGGTGGTGTGCGGCATCGCCGCCAGCAGCAGGCCCGCGAGGTCACCGACGTCCACCGGCGGGGTGGTGGGCGGGCCGCTGAGGCCGACGATGCCCGTCCCCGCCAGCACCGGCCGGCCGTTCGGCTCGAGCAGGACGTCGGCAAGATCGAGCCGGCCGTGCACCACACCCGCGGCATGCGCCGCGGCCAGCGCCTGGGCCAGCGGCAGCCCGACCGTCACCACCTCACCGGGCTCCAGCCGCTCCCGGACGCCGAGCAGCCGGCCCAGGTTGACCGCCCCGTCGACCGGCTCCGACACCACCGCGATCCCCTCGGATGTCGCGATCACGTCGATGACCGGGACGAGATGTGGGTGATCGAGCTCGACCAGCAGGCGCGCCGACCTCATGGCGGCCTCGCGGCCGGCCGCGTCCGGGGGCAGCCTGACCCGCCGGACCGTGCACTCGGCCCCGGTGGCCACGACCCGGCCGGCCCACACGTCCCCGGCGCCGGCATCCCGGACCCGGGCGCGCAGCACCACCCCGGGCACGGGAGGATCGGCCGGGTTCTCCCGTCCACCCCGGGAACCGGCGGAATCGTACATTGAGGTCACAAAAAGTGACGGTAAGCCGAAAAAGCCATTCTGTGCAGCCCTCCCCGGCAAACTGTGGATAACTCGCGCCGCAATCAGGTCCGCAAACGGTCCGGGGTACGGTGACCGCGGCGTACAGCGGGCATGCCGCATACGGCACGAATACGGTAGAACACGCAGACGGCGGAAACATGCCCGGGTGGACGGAACAGCCGGCCCCGGATACGGACAGTCACGAACGGACGCGGACGCCGATGAGCACGGGCACGAACGGGCACAGCACGAAGGAGCACAGCACGAAGGGGCACAGCACGAGGGGCGGACGGTGAACATCCTCGCGACCAGCGGCGGCTTCCTGCCGGACGGACGCTGGGGAACCCGGGTCGGCCCGCTGATCCACCACGCGCTGCGCCTGGCCGGGCAGCCGGCCCGTCCGAAGCTGTGCCTGCTGGCCACCGCCGTCGGCGACGACCCGGCCGCCTACGCGCGCTACTACGCCGCGCTCGCCCGCGACACCCCGCAGGTGCGCGCCTCCCACCTCGCGCTGTTCCCGATGCCGAACGTCGCCGACATCCGCGCGCACCTGCTGGGCCAGGACGTGATCTGGGTGGGCGGCGGCAGCGTGGCGAACCTGCTCGCGGTGTGGCGCGTCCACGGCCTCGATGTGATCATGCGGGAGGCGTGGGAGGCGGGCGTGGTCCTCGGCGGGGTGTCCGCGGGATCGCTGTGCTGGCACGCGGGAGGCACCACCGACTCGTTCGGGCCGGACCTGCGGGCGGTCACCGACGGCCTCGGCCTGCTGCCGTTCAGCAACACCCCGCACTACGACTCGGAGCCGGGCCGGCGTCCGCTCTACCAGAAGCTGGTCGCGGACGGGACGCTGCCGGCCGGCTGGGCCACCGACGACGGGGCCGGCCTGCACTTCCGGGGGACCGAACTGGTGGAGGCCGTCGCCGACCGGCCGGGCGTGTACGCCTGGCGGATCCAGCGGATCCCGGGCGCGGCCGGCACAGCCGAGGCC
>NZ_CAKKTM010000360.1:2071-5710 GCF_920888515.1 Protofrankia sp. CiP1_Cm_nod1
GGCACAGCCGAAGGCGGCACAGCCGAAGGCGGCGTGACCGGCGGCGGTACGGCGAATGGCGGCGCGGCTGCCGGTGGTACAGCCGCCGGTGTACGGGAAACGCCGGTCACCCCTCGGGTGCTGCCGGAAGTGTGACGCCCACGGTGTCCTGCCGCGGGAGCTGGGAGGACACCGCAGGTGAGCGTAGCCTCATTTTCATGGAGGTCATGCGCCCAGGCCTGATGCCCTACGACGAGGCGTGGCGGTTGCAGCGCGCGCTGGCCGACCGGCGGATCGCCGACGAGGCGGCCGACACCCTGATCCTCCTGGAACATCCCAGCGTCTACACCGCCGGCCGGCGCACCCAGCCGTGGGAACGCCCCTTCGACGGCACCCCGGTGGTGGACGTCGACCGGGGTGGCAAGATCACATGGCACGGCCCGGGGCAGCTCGTGGGCTACCCGGTGCTGCGGCTGCCCAGGCCGCTGGACGTGGTCGCCTACGTCCGCGCCCTCGAAGAAGCGCTGATCGCGGTCTGCGCGGAGTTCGGGGTGCCGGCCGTCCGGGTGGCCGGGCGCACCGGGGTGTGGACCGCCGACGGGGAGCGCAAGCTCGCGGCGATCGGCATCCGGGTGCGCTACCTGGTCGCCTACCACGGTTTCGCCCTCAACTGCAGCCCGGACCTCGGCGCCTTCACCAGGATCGTCCCGTGCGGCATCTCCGACGCCGGGGTGAGCAGCCTGAGCCGGGAGCTCGGCCGGGCCGTGACCGTCGAGGAGGCCCTGTCCGTCGTGGAACGCCACATGGTCGAGACGCTGACGGCCTTCATCGCCAGGTCACCGAGCGCGACCGGTCTGCCGGTACCGAGCACGACCGGCCCGCCGGCGCCGGGCGCGGACGGCCCGCCAGCGCCCGGCGGCGTGTCGCCGACGCGGGAGCCGGAGCTGGCCCGATGACCATCGACACCACGACCGCCAGCGCCACGCCGACCGCCACCGCGGTCACCACCGCCACGCCGACCGGCACCGCGGTGGCGGTTCCGGCCCCCGAGGGCCGGCGGATGCTGCGGCTGGAGGCCCGTAACACGGCCACGCCGATCGAGCGCAAGCCGCCGTGGATCCGCACCCGGATGCGGACCGGCCCGCAGTACTCCGACATCAAGGGACTCGTCCACGACAAGGGCCTGCACACGGTGTGTGAGGAGGCCGGCTGCCCGAACATCTACGAGTGCTGGGAGGACCGGGAGGCGACCTTCCTCATCGGCGGCGAGGTGTGCACCCGCCGGTGCGACTTCTGCCAGATCGACTCGGGACGCCCCGCGGCCTTCGACACCGACGAGCCGCGCCGGGTCGCCGAATCGGTGCGGACGATGGGCCTGCGCTACGCGACCGTGACCGGGGTGGCCCGCGACGACCTGCCCGACGGCGGGGCGTGGCTGTACGCGCAGACGGTCCGCGAGATCCACACGTCCTGCCCGGGCACCCGTGTCGAACTGCTCATCCCCGACTTCCACGCCCGTCCGGAGCAGCTCGCCGAGGTCTTCGGGGCGGCGCCCGAGGTGCTGGCCCACAACATCGAGACGGTGCCGCGGGTGTTCCGGCGCATCCGGCCCGGGTTCCGCTACGAGCGGTCGCTGGAGGTGCTCCGGCGGGCCCGGGACGCGGGCCTGGTGACCAAGTCCAACCTGATCCTGGGGCTCGGCGAGGAGCCCGCGGAGATCCTGTCGACCATGGCCGACCTGCTCGCCGCCGGCTGTGAGCTGCTGACCATCACCCAGTACCTGCGGCCCACTCCCCGCCACCACCCGGTGGAGCGCTGGGTGCGTCCCGAGGAGTTCGTCGAGCTGCGCGCGCAGGCCGAGCGGATGGGGTTCGTCGGCGTGCTCGCCGGCCCGCTGGTGCGCTCCTCCTACCGCGCCGGCCGGATGTACCAGCAGGCGGTCGAGCGACGCGGCGACGCGGCCGGGAACACGACCGGCAACGGAGCCGGGGGTGAGGCCACCGTCCCGGCCGGCTCCGTCGTCGGCCTCCCGGCCGGCACCGCGACCAGCACCGCGACCAGCACCGCGACCGGCACCGCGACCGGCACCGCGACCGGCACCGCGACCGGCACCACGCACGCCCGTCCGCGGGCGTCCGAGCAGCCCCGTCCGGACACGGGAGGCGTCAGAACGGACATTCCCGCCCCTGGCCACCCGAACTACGCAGAGTAATAAACGCGGTGGTAGGCCCGCCGCGGTGGCACTAGTGTCATCCGGCAGTAACCATTGCGCAGCGAGCAGACCAAGAACGAGATCATGACCGACAGCGCGTCCGACCGGCCTGGGAGATCTACGTGATCCTGCTGAAATCACTACTGACCGCCGTCGAAGAAGTGACTCTTCTCCTCCTCCCCCACGGCGGCCAGCGGACGGCGCGCCGCAACGCCTGGCGCGCCGCCGCCGACCTGCAGGTGGGTGCCGGCCGGCACGGCGAGGCCGGCTGGAAGGTCGTGCGCACCAGGCCGCAGGGCACGGGACGGGTGGCCATCGCGACCGAGCGTTGACCCCCGGCCGGCTCACCGGGCACCACGGATCGAGCCGTGCCCGATCCAGGTCGTAGGCTCGCGGTCATGGCGCGCACAAACAGATCCGGCGGCAGGGCGCCCGCCGCGGCGGGAACCACTGCGGGAAGCGGACGCGGGAAAGGGGCCGAGCGCGGGGCAGGCAGAGCGGGGCGCCTCACACAGCTACGGACGGTGTTCCGGCTCACCCGGCAGCGTGACCCGCACGTGGTGTGGTGGTCACTGCTCGGCCTGGTGATCCCGCTGGGGATCGTCGGCGTGCTGCTCGGGCTCCTCGTCGGCCCACTGTGGACGTGGCTGCCGGTCGGGATCGTGCTGGGGCTGCTCGGCGCCGTGAACGTCTTCAGCCGCCGGGTCCAGAAGACCGCCTACGCCGAGATGGAGGGCCAGCCCGGCGCCGCCGCCGGGATCATCGAACGGATGCGCGGCGACTGGCGGCTCACCCCCGCCGTGGCGGTCAACCGCAACCAGGACGTCGTGCACCGTGTGGTATGCCGCGCCGGCGTAGTGATCATCGCTGAGGGCCGGGGACGCGGCCAGCGCGACCTGCTCGGCACCGAGGTCCGCCGCGTCCGCAAGGTGGTCGGCGAGACGCCCATCCACGACATCGTGATCGGCAGCGGCCCCGGCGAGGTGCCCCTGCCGAAACTGCGGCTGACACTGATGCGGCTGCCCCGCACCCTGCGGCGCGGCGAGGTCGACCCCCTGGCGCGACGGCTACGGGCGGTGACCTCACCGACCCTGCCCATCCCCAAGGGCCCCATCCCCCGCAACATCCCCCGCGGCGGAAAGATCCGGTAGACCCCAAATTTTTCGCTTGGGCGAAAAATTTGGGGACCCCTACCTCGAGAGCTGGCCGTCACGCGGGGTCCGCGATCTCCCACGAGATCGCGGACGAGAAACACCCACACCCCCCAACCAGCCCTCCCCCACCCGAACCCCACCCCAGCCCCACCCGGCGAAAAATTTGGGGACCCCTACCTCGAGAGCTGGCCGTCACGCGGGGTCCGCTCCGTGGGTGCGCGGGTTCGTCGGAGGCGGGCGCGAGTGCTCGTCCGCGTCCGGACGAGGGCAACGTCAGCCGGTTCGTCCCACGGG
>NZ_CAKKTM010000361.1 GCF_920888515.1 Protofrankia sp. CiP1_Cm_nod1
GGCCGCTGGCGGTGGCGCGGGCGCGGGCGGGGCCGCGGACGACCACGGTGCCGGCCGCGCGGTCGTGGGTGCCGCGCAGGTCCCGGTCCCAGATGAAGGCGGGGATGGCCAGGGCCAGCAGCACGGTGCGGACCGCGCTCCAGAACCATCCCGCCGGGCGGTGGTCACGCACCCGGACGACCCGGATGCCGATCACGCGCATCCCGATGGTCTGCCCGTTGACCGCGACCAGGACGAGCTCCTCCAGCAGGAAGGCAAGATAGACGGCGAGCCCCCGGGCATTGACGGAGTAGTCCAGCCCGAGCAGCACCGGGACGCCGGCCAGCAGGTTGGCGATGACGGCGTCCACCGCGAACGCGGCCAGCCGGGGACCGGCGCCGACCGCCGAGCCGGGGCCGTCCGCCGGCAGGCCGAGGCGGACACCGGGCGGGGTGTCCCGGGGAAGTTGTGGACCTTCCAGCCAGTTTCCGAGTGCGCGTCCCACGGCGTAAGCCTATGCCCGGCCCCGGGCCCGGCGACCGTCCCGAAAATCCAGTCGCACAGAGTAACAATTTCCTACCGTGTTACAGTCGCGAAACGACTTCGTCATGTTTGCGGAACCATATGGCGTTACGGTCCGCATCTGGGCATGGCGTATCCTTTCTGTCCACACGGCCATGAAGCTCCCTTGGAGGGTGGATGTTCACAAACGCCGAGGACGTACTCCGCTACATCACGGACCAGAACATCGAATTCGTCGACGTTCGTTTCTGCGACCTTCCTGGGATTCTGCAGCACTTCACGATCCCGGTCGAGGTCTTCTCCGCGTCGGTGTTCACCGACGGCCTGATGTTCGACGGGTCCTCGATACGCGGGTTCCAGGCGATCCACGAGTCCGACATGCTGCTGTTGCCGGATCCGACGACGGCCTTCGTCGATCCGTTCCGTGAGCACCGGACGCTCGCGATAACCTTCTTCATCCATGACCCGATCACCCGGGAGGAGTACTCCCGGGACCCGCGCAACACCGCGAAGAAGGCCGAGGCCTACCTGCGGGGCACCGGTTTTGCGGACACCGCCTACTTCGGCCCGGAGGCGGAGTTCTACATATTCGACGACGTACGCTACGACTACAGCCCATACGGCTCCCTGCACGCCGTGGACTCCATCGAGGCGGCCTGGAACACCGCCCGCAAGGAGGAGGGCGGGAACCTCGGCTACAAGCCCCGGTACAAGGGCGGGTATTTCCCGGTCCCGCCGACCGACCACTTCACCGACCTGCGCTCGGAGATGACCCGGACGCTGATCAGGGCCGGGATCACCGTCGAGATGCAGCACCACGAGGTGGGCACCGCCGGGCAGGCGGAGATAGACATCCGTTACGACACCCTGCTGCGGACCGCCGACAACCTGATGCTCTACAAGTACATCATTCGCAATGTCGCGGTCGCCCGTGGCAAGACCGTGACCTTCATGCCGAAGCCGCTCTTCGAGGACAACGGCTCCGGGATGCACGTCCACCAGAGCCTGTGGCAGGGTGACGAGCCGCTGTTCTACAGCGAGAGCGGCTACGGCGGCCTGTCGGAGCTTGCCCGCTTCTACATCGGCGGGCTGCTGCACCACGCGCCGGCGCTGCTGGCGTTCACCAACCCGACCACGAACTCCTACCGGCGGCTGGTGCCGGGTTACGAGGCACCGGTCAACCTGGTCTATTCGGCGCGTAACCGTTCGGCCAGCTGCCGCATACCGCTCAGCGGCGTCTCGCCCAAGGCGAAGCGGATCGAGTTCCGGGTCCCCGACCCGAGCTGCAACCCGTACCTGGCCTTCGCCGCGATGCTGATGGCCGGCCTGGACGGGATTCGTAACAAGATCGAGCCGCCGGACCCAATCGACAAGGACCTCTACGATCTTCCCCCGGACGAGCTGGCGGCCGTGCCGCAGGTGCCCGGATCGCTGGAGAAGGTGCTCGACGCGCTCGAGGAGGACCACGAGTTCCTGACCGACGGGAACGTCTTCACCCCCGACCTGATCGAGACGTGGATCGACTACAAGCGCAAGAACGAGGTCGACGCGATCCGGCTCCGGCCGCATCCGTACGAGTTCCAGCTCTACTACGACATCTGATCCGCTACGGTATCTGATCCGGTACGGCATCTGACGGGCCGGCGCCCCGGTCCCGGAGCGGATCCCGGGCCGGACGCACGATCCCAGAGGCCCGGCGGGACATCCGGCGGCCGGGGCCGGCGGCGGGGACATCCCGCGCGCCTACCC
>NZ_CAKKTM010000362.1 GCF_920888515.1 Protofrankia sp. CiP1_Cm_nod1
GGGACATCCCGCGCGCCTACCCCGCCCGGCCGGTAATTCGGCCGGCCCGCCGCGGGCGGCCGCCACGGCCGGGCCGCCCGGCGGTGGCGGCGGGGAACAAACACGACCGGAACACCGGCGGCGGGACGTTGGCATGGCCGTTCCGTCGCCGGCCGCCCGGGGGGCGAAAACGGCTCCGGAACACCCGGGAAAACACATTGACCGGAAATACATGATTGATCGGGAATTTACCGTGCCGGAACGGCACGGAAACCGTGCCCGGCGAAGATCCGGACGGACCCTCCTGGCACCCGCGGCCCGGGTCGAAACAATCCGCAGGTGCGCGACGAGAAACTCCGCTACGTGCCATGCCAACCACGGGGAGTACGAGTGAGTTACCAGGCCGAGTACATCTGGATCGACGGCACCAGGCCGGAGCCCCTGATGCGGAGCAAAACCCGCATCATTGCCGACGGTAAGGAACCGGACATCTGGGGCTTCGACGGCTCGAGCACGAACCAGGCGCCGGGATCCAACTCGGACTGCGTCCTGCGGCCCGTGTTCACCTGTCCGGATCCCCTGCGCGGCGGGAAAAACGTCCTGGTGCTGTGCGAGGTCGAACTGACCGATTTCACCCCGCACCCGACCAACACCCGCGCGTTCTGCCGCCAGGCCTACGAGAAGTACGCCGACCAGCAGCCGATGTTCGGTATCGAACAGGAATACACCTTTTTCCAGCAGGGCCGGCCGTTGGGCTGGCCCGAGGTGGGCTATCCGGCCCCCCAGGGCCCCTACTACTGCGGTGTCGGCGGCGAGAAGATGGTCGGCCGGGCGATTGTCGAGAAGCACACGCAGGCGTGCCTCGACGCGGGCCTCGCCATCGAGGGCACCAACGCGGAGGTCATGATGGCCCAGTGGGAGTTCCAGATCGGGGTACTCCCGCCGCCTGCCATCGGCGACCATATATGGGTCGGCCGCTGGCTGCTGCACCGGATCGCCGAGGATTTCGACGTCACCGTGTCGTTCGCGGCGAAACCGATTCCCGGCGACTGGAACGGCGCTGGCGCGCACACCAACTTCTCCACCAGGGCCACCATGGAAAGCTGGGACGCCATCGTCACTGTGTGTGAGGCACTGGGCACCCGCGTCCTGGAGCACGTGAAGAACTACGGGGACGGGATCGAGCAGCGGCTGACCGGTCAGCACGAGACCGCCCCGTACGACAGGTTCTCCTGGGGCGCTTCCGACCGCGGCGCGTCGGTCCGCATCCCGTGGGCGGTGGAGAAGGCCAAGAAGGGCTGGATCGAGGACCGCCGGCCCAACGCCAACATGGACCCCTACCTGGTCACCGGCCTGATCGTCGACACCTGCTGCAGCGCGCTGGCGGGCACCAGGCCCAGCCTGGCCATCCCCGGCCAGAAGGAGCCGGCGGACGCGGTCCTCACCGTCTGAGCCGCCACGGCAGACCCACAGCCACGGCAAGTCCCACAGCGGCTCCCATTGCGGGCCCGCTGTGGGCTCACGGGCTCCCCACGGCGGCCCCTGGCGGCCGGCGGCCCCTGGCGGCCCGCGCGCTGGCCAGCTCCGCGGCAGCCGTGGCAGAACCGCGACGGCTACCCGTCCGCTCCGGCCGGGTAGCCGTTGTCCAGTTCGCGGGCGAACACCGCCTCCACCACCGCGCGGGCGTGCGCGCCACCGCGCCGGTAGTCGCCCACCAGCGTCTCGGCCCTGTCCGCCGGACAGCCGAGCGCGCCGGCGACCTGGGCCAGCGCCCGCGGCTGGCGGGGCAGTACGTCACCGGGACGCCCCCGGACCAGCATGATCGCGTTACGGATACGGGACGCCATGGTCCACGCCTGCGTGAGCGCGGCCGCCTCGGCCGGGTCGAGCAGCCCGGCCGCGGCCGCCGCGCGCAGCCCCGCGAGCGTGGACGTCGTGCGCAGCGCGGGCACCCGGTGGGCGTGCCGCAGCTGCAGCACCTGCACGGCCCACTCCACGTCGGCGAGACCGCCCGGCCCGAGCTTGAGGTGCAGGGTGTGGTCCACGCCGGCGGGGATACGCTCCGCCTCCATCCGGCCGCGTAACCGGACGAGCTCGGCGACCACGCCGGGCCGCAGGGCCGGTGGATAACGGATTCCGTCCACCCACGCGCAGAACCGGGCACCGAGGGCGGTATCCCCCGCGACCGGGCGCGCCCGCAGCAGCGCCTGTGCCTCCCAGCCCTGCGACCAGCGGTTGAAGTACGCGGAGTAGCTGGCGAGGGTGCGGGTCATCGCCCCGGCCCGTCCCTCCGGGCGCAGCTGCGCGTCCAGGACGAGCGGCGGGTCGGTGCCGGCCGGCAGGGCCAGCAGCCGTCGCAGCTCGGCCACCACCGACCCCGCCGCGGCGGAAATCTCACTTTCCGTAAGCGAACCACTGCCGCTGTCGTCCGTCGGCTCGTGGACGAACACGACGTCCGCGTCGCTGCCGTAGGACAGCTCCTCGCCGCCGAGCCGGCCCATCGCGATCACCGCGATCCGGGCCGGGAGCGGCCGGCCGGTCTCCTGCTCGAAGCGGCGCTGCGCGACGAACAGGGCCGCCTCGATCGTCGCGGCGGCGGCGTCCGAGAGGGCCTGGCCCACCGCGGCGACGTCGAGCAGCCCGAGCAGGTCCGCGCAGGCCACCCGGACCAGCTCGACCCGGCGTACCGCGCGGGCCCGTCCGACCGCCTGCTCCCGGGCCGGGTTGCGGCGGGCGATCGCGATCAGCGCCCGGACGAGCTGCTCACGGCCGCTGGGCCGCAGGTCGTCGATGGTGCGCAGCAGCCGCACCGACTCCGGGGCGTGCTGCATCAGGTCAGCGACGTAGGTGCTCGCCGCCAGCAGGCGGGCGAGCCGTTCGGCCGCGCCGCCCTCGTCCCGCAGCAGCCGCAGGTACCAGGGGGTGTGCCCGAGCGCCTCGCTGACCCGGCGGTAGGCGAGCAGGCCGGCGTCGGGGTCGGCGGCGTCGGCGAACCAGTGCAGCATCGCCGGCAGCAGGCGGCGCTGGATCGTCGCGGTCCGGCTGACACCGCTGGTCAGCGCCTCGATGTGACGCAGCGCGCGGCCCGTGTCGGCGAAGCCCAGGGCGGCCAGCCGGTCGCGGGCCTCCGCCGGCGTCAGCCGGACCTCCTCCGCGGACAGCCTGGCCACCGCCTCCAGCAGCGGCTGGTAGAACAGCCGCTCGTGCAGCCGGCGGACGAACCGGGCGACCCGGGCGTGCTCGGCCTCCATCCGCTTGGCGGTGGCGAACCCGAGGGAACGGGCCAGCCAGCGCAGCTCGGCCGGGTCCCGGGGCAGGGTGTGCACCCGGAGCAGGCGCTGGAGCTGGAGGCGGTGCTCGGTGCCGCGCAGGAAGCGGTACGCGTCGGCGAGGCCGGCGGCGTCCCGGCGTCCCACATAGCCGCCGCGGGCGAGCGCGTCAAGCGCGGACAGCGTCGAGACGGCACGCAGCGCCGGGTCGGTCCGGCCATGCACCAGCTGGAGCAGCTGGACGGCGAACTCGACGTCGCGCAGCCCGCCGGGGCCGAGCTTGAGGTCACGGTCGGCCTCCGCCCTGGGCAGGGAGCGTTCCACCCGGCGGCGCATCGCGCGCACGTCGGCGACGAAACCGGGCCGGGACGCCGCCGACCAGACCAGCGGCCGCACCGCGGCGCACAGCCGCTCCCCCACCGCCCGGTCGCCGGCGACCGGGCGGGCCTTCAGCAGCGCCTGGAACTCCCAGGTCCGCGCCCAGCGCCGGTAGTAGGCGTCGTGGCTGGCCAGGGTCCGCACCAGCGGGCCGTCGCGCCCCTCCGGCCGCAGCGCCACGTCGACCTGGAACAGCGCTCCCTCGCTGGTGACCGTCCCGCAGGCCCGGACCATGCCCACCGCCAGGGAGGTCGCCGTGCCCAGCGCGGCGGTCCGCGCGGCGCTGGTGGTGGCCGGCCGGTCGTCGGCGCCGGGCTCGGCCACGAACAGCACGTCGACGTCGCTGACGTAGTTCAGCTCCCGGCCGCCGCACTTGCCCATGCCGACGACCGCCAGGCGCACCGGCGGCGCCGACGGCGACAG
>NZ_CAKKTM010000363.1 GCF_920888515.1 Protofrankia sp. CiP1_Cm_nod1
CGGCGACAGCGCCGAGCGCGCGACCGCGAGCGCCGCGTCCAGCGCGGCCGCGGCCAGGTCGGCCAGCTCCGCGGTGGCGTCGTCGAGGGACACCGCGCCGGTCAGGTCGCGTGCCGCCAGGATCATCAGGGACCGGCGGTAGGCGACCCGTAACACGTCGAGGATGCCGGTGTTGTCACCGGCGGCCCGGGGCAGGGGCGCGTCCGGGTCCGCCCCGACGGCGCGCAGCAGCCGCGCCCGCGTCAGGCCGGCGTCCGGTGGTGTCCGCGTCAGGTCGTCGTCGGCGAGCACCCGCCAGTCGGTGGGATGCCGGACGAGATGGTCGCCGAGGGCGGCACTCGCCCCGAGCACCGCCACCAGCCGGGTGCGCAGGCCGGGCCGGGTGCCCAGGGCGGCGAGCAGGTCACGCCCGACGCCGGCCGGCGCGGTCTCCACGATCCGTTCGAGCGCCGCGAGCGCGAGATCGGGGTTGGCGGCCCTGGCGAGCTCCGCCAGCAGTGCGCTGTCGTGAAGATCGCCCACACCGGACGACGTGCCGGCACCAGAGGCACCGGGCGGATGTTCGTCGTCGGGGCCGACCAGGCCGAGCCGGCGGACCGTGACGGCGGACCTGTCCACGTTGGTGAAGCCCATCCGGGCCAGCTGCGCCTGCACGGAGCTGCCCCGGGGGTGCGTGCCGCCGAGGTCGCCAGGCATGCGTGCCTCCCCGGTCCGCCGGGTCGCCCCGGTCTGGGAAAGGTCGCCCACCCGTCCATCCTGGCCCCAGACCGCCCCGTCGGCGTCCGCTCAGCGCAGCCAGGACGTCAGGACGGCCCCGAGGACGATGATCGTGCCGAGGCCGGTGGCCAGCGCGCGCCCCGGGCCGCCCCGTCCGGTGGCGACCGCCGCCCGGGCACCCGCGCCGGCCAGCCGCAGCAGCAGGAAGGCGATACCGGCCGCCGGAAGCGCGAGGATGACGGCGCCCAGCGCGTCCACGATCATGACTGTCGGCTCCCCCGCCCCGGCGGCGTGCGCGACGAGCCCGGCCCGCTCCCGCAGCGCACTCACGGACCGGGCGACCACGCTCGGAGCAATCATGATGATGAGGACGAGGTTGGCGGCCAGCAGCGGGGCCACGACCAGCACCCATACCGTGATCGTCCGTTGCGCCCGGCGGGTGAGCGCCGTCACCCGCGGATCCGGGGCCTGGCCGTGACCCCGCTGCCGGCCCTGGACGCGGGCCCGGTCGGAGGCCCGCTCGGAGGCATGGCCTCGGGCACGGATCCGGTCGTGGTGACGACCGCGGCGTCGGTGCCGTCCTCTGCTGGGGGCCCACCGCCGGCAGCGCTCACGCGTCTGGTACAGCCGGCTGGACAGCACCGGCCCGATCCGGGCGAACAGGTCCGGGACCCCGGCGAGATCGCTCAGAATATAGTATCCGTCCAGCCGGACCACCGGTACGAGCTGCCGGAACGCCTCCAGATGGACGAGCAGGACGACGACGGCGAGCGCGTCCGCGCGGCTGACCGCGTAGGCGGCCCCGAGGCCGACGATGGCGATCGCGTTGAAGTACACCCCGCCGAGGTCGGTGCGCAGCCGGCCGGCGCGGTCCAGCCGGTAGGCGTCGGTGACGTCGGTGTAGAAGGCCGGCCACAGCAGATAGATGCCGCATCCGATCACCCCCGGCCGGCCGCCTCCGTAGTGGCAGGCGGCGGCATGGCCGCATTCGTGGAAGATCATGGACGTGAGCGTGCCGCCGAGGACCGCGAGGACGAGCGCCGGACTGGCCAGCACGTGGTGTATCCGTGCGCCGGCACCGTAACCAGCAGCGGAATCGGTACCGGTCGGGGTGAGCAGCGAGGTGAACAGCCAGGCGTCCACGATGGCCAGGGCGGTCAGGACACCGGTTACGACCATCGGCCGGAACAGCGGCGCGAGCAGGCGCGCGAGCGTGCCCACGGCCGGCTCCGGCACGAGTGTGCGGCGGCCGGCGAGCCCCAGCAGCGGGGTCGCCCGGGGAGCCGCGGTGGCCCCGTGACCGTCCGCGATCACTCCGAGGGGGATCAGTTTCGCCGCCAGCAGGTGCTCGACGTCGCCCGCGCTGACCGCGCGTCCGCTGGCCGTCCGTACCCGCTGCGCTATCGCGGGGATGTCCCGGCTGCCGTCCGCGGCGTCGACGATGTGCCGCAGCAGACCGGTGAGTGTGATGACCTGGCCGTCCCGCCGACGGACCAGGAAGACCTGGCCGCGCAGGCCCGACCCGGTGAACTCACCGAGCATCCGCAGCCCCCCGGCGGCGGCCGGGCGCCGGGGCACGGCCACCGCCGGGACGGCGCTGCCTCCAGAGGTACCGGCCACCGCCATCCCGGCGCTGCCTCCAAGGGTGCCGGCCACCGCCGGGGTGTCGGCGGTGGCCGGCCGCGCCGTCATCGGGCCGGCCGTCGGCGGCGCGCGGGAGAAAAGGGTCGCGCCGCCGTCGGCCGGCCGGAAGGCCACTGGTCGGACACCGGCCCGACATCCCGTCAGAACTGGACGAAGAAGGCGCCGCCGACGTAGTCGGCCGCCGTGGCGAACAGACCGCCGAAGAGCCCAGCGGCCCAGCCGAGGTCGGTGTAGTCCCAGACGGCCATCGCCGAACGCTCCGGAAGCAGCTCGGCGTGTTCCGCCGCCAGCTCGGCGGCGTCCAGGCCAGTTGTAGTCGTCATCACGTTTCCCTTTCGGATGTCATCGCCCGCTGAACGGCCGATAATGATCGCACCTGTCCGCACGCCTGTTCCGCCGGGCCTGCGCGTTGTTCCACGGAGCTGTTCCACGGAGCTGTTCCGCGGCTGTTCCAGGTGCCTTTTTCATATGTGATGAACCGCAGGCGACCGCACCCGGTGGACGACGGGCACGGAAGCACGGCCGTATGGCCGACACAGTTCGCCGCATACCTCGGCCAGGTCGTCACAGGCCGCTTTTGCGGTCCATCGGGACTGGACTTTAGAGGCCAGAGCGGCGGAGCGCAAGCAACCGGCCACTTCCAGTCGCCATGGGTCCGAATCCGGATTCAGGTAAATCGTTTCACGCTATTTCTCGACGACTGGCCACCAGTTACCCGATATCACCTTTTCAGCGGACCGGGCGGACCCGCGTGGCAGACCTTCCCGGCCCGGCCACGGGACGGTCACGACCGTCCCCGCCCAGGGCCGGCCAGAGGGACGGAGGCCGGCCAGAGAACAGGGCCTGTCACGGAACAGGGCCGGTCAGAGAACGGGCAGGTACCGGTCGATCTCGAACGGCGTGACCTGGCGGCGGTACTCGGCCCACTCGGCCCGCTTGTTCCGCAGGAAGAACTCGAAGAGGTCGGCGCCGAGCGTGTCGCGCACCAGCTCCGACCGCTCCATGGTCGCGATCGCCTCCTCCAGCGTGCCGGGCAGCGCCGTGATGCCCCGCTCGTTGCGCTGCGGCTCGGTCAGGGTCCACACGTCGTCCGCCGCCGGCGGCGGCAGCTCGTACCCCTCCTGGATGCCCCGCAGGCCCGCGGCGAGTATCAACGCGAACGCCAGATAGGGATTGCAGGCGCTGTCCGGCGACCGGAACTCGATCCGGGTCGCGTTCGGCTTGTTCGGCTTGTGCAACGGTATCCGCACCAGGGCGGAACGGTTGTTGTGCCCCCAGCACACATAGGCGGGCGCCTCCAGCACCTCACCGGCACGCTGGTCGCCGACGATCCGTTTGTAGGAGTTCACCCACTGGTTGGTCACCGCGGTGATCTCGGCCGCGTGAACGAGCAGACCGGCGATGAAAGCCTGCGCGACCTTGGAGAGATGATAGGGGTCGGTCGGGTCGTAGAAAGCGTTCCGGTCACCCTCGAAAAGGCTGAGGTGGGTGTGCATGCCCGACCCGGCCTGGTCGCTGTACGGCTTCGGCATGAACGTCGCGTAGATACCCTGCCGCAGCGCGACCTCCTTCACCACCTGACGAAATGTCATGATATTGTCGGCGATCGTCAGGGCGTCGGCGTATCGCAGGTCGATCTCCTGCTGGCCGGGCGCCACCTCGTGGTGGCTGAACTCGACGGAGATACCCAGCCGCTCGAGCACCCCGATGGCCTGCTGCCGGAAATCATGGCTGATGTCGTTCGGCGTGATGTCGAAATACCCGGAGTCGTCGACCGGCGGCGGCACCGGCGCACCGCGCCGCGGCGGCTGCCGCAACAGGAAGAACTCGATCTCGGGATGGGTGTAGAAGGTGAAACCGGCCTCCGCCGCGGTGGCCAGCGTCCGCCGCAGGACCCAGCGGGAATCCGCCGGGGACGGCGCGCCACCCGGCATGACGAGATCGCAGAACATCCGCGCGGTCACCGGGCTGTCCCCGCGCCAGGGCAGCACCTGGAAGGTCGACGGATCCGGCTTGACGAGCATGTCCGCCTCGTGGACCCGGGCGAAGCCCTCGATGGACGACCCGTCGAACCCGATGCCCTCGGCGAGCGCCCCCTCCAGTTCGGCCGGCGCGATCTCGACGGACTTCAGCACGCCGAGGACGTCGGTGAACCACAACCGGATGAACCGGATGTCGCGTTCCTCGAGGGTTCGCAGAACGAACTCCTGCTGCTTGTCCATGGCAGCCTCCGCGCTGAAGAGGGCTGAACGATGTCGGCTCGCCGTCGCGGGCGGGCAGGTGGTCCAAAGAGCACCGATCGGATAGCTCCCAGCCGACCTTAGCGACTGGCCTGTCCGAACGCCCCGGCACGGCATCCCGACAACCAGACCCGTGACGTATTGTCACAGCCGAGTCCGGATTGGCGGCACCCTGGGCCAAAGATGACGCGATCATTCGGCGGCGGGGTGACAGCGGCGGGCCGCGGCCCGTCACGCCGGTGTGGCCAGCGGGTCAGCCGACGGCCGGTATCCCCGCTGTCGGCTGGCCCGCCGGCAGCTCGGCCGTGTCGGGCCCGGAACGCTGGAGGATCCCGCGCAGGACCGTGTCGACCACCCCGGTGATCCGGGAGCCGCTGACGTCACGCAGGTGCCCGGTGTACTGCCAGTAGGCGACGGAGCCGACCAGCATGTCGATGATCATGTCGATGTCGATGTCGGGGCTCAGTTCCCCCGAGACGATGCCGTCACGCAGCAGAGCGGCCACCCGGTCCCGCACCGGTGCCATGACCCGCCGGCGGTAGGCCTCGAACAGATCGGGATGTTCCTCCTTCTCGGCCAGCAGCCTGGGCAGGATGCGACCGGCCAGCGTCTGGATGCTGTGCTTGCGCACGGTGTTCAGCCAGGCGACGAGATCGTCGCGCAGCGACCCGGTCTGTGCCCCGCCCGAGAGATCCGCAAGGGTGCCCAGTGCCTCGACGACCAGGGCGTCCTTGGTCGGCCACCGCCGGTAGACCGTTGCCTTGCCGACCCCGGCCCGCGCCGCGACCGCCTCCATCGACAGCCCGGCGAACCCGTAGTCGGCGAGCGTGTGCAGGGTCGCGCTGATGATCGCTTCGTCCCGGCGGGTGTCGCGGGGACGCCCCGGCGCGCGCATCGGTGGCCGCGCCGGCTCGGGCCCGCGCCGGTCGACAGGTGGGTGGTGCTGCTCGCCGGCCGCCGATCGCGCCGGCCCGGACGCGCATCCGCCCGGCATCGTCACGACGGACGTCCCGCCCCGGCCCCGGCCCGCGGACGGCCGGCCCGGGTACACCTGGTCGAACCCCATGCCGGAGGCCACCGCACGGGCCGTCCCGCGGGCCGTGACCGGCACGCCCCGGGCCCTATCGAGGGCCGTGCCGGCAACGGTGGCGAGGGCGGCGTCGAGAGCCGTCGGCGGCGCCACGCCGGATACCGCGACAGGCCCGGCATCGGGTCCGGCATCGGGTTCGGCATCGGGTTCGACACAGCGCGCCCGCTCACCCGCGGCCACTGCCGTCCACCTCTGTGGTTCCTGCTGTGCCCCATAGGTCCCGTCCGCCGAAGTTGTGTCCCGACCGTCGGATGGCGCCCCCTACATCCAAGATCGAAGCCTACGGTGAGCCAGGCCACGACGCATCTGTTTCCGCCCCGGTGGCAGCATGGAGGGGACGCCGGGACGCGCCAGCGCCCGGACGGACCAACAGGAGATCGCATGAACAGGACAGCGGAAGTCTGTTCCGCCGCGCCCACCGCCGCGGCCGGGGAAGCGACGACGCTGTACGGCGCGTCGACGGCACCGGGCAGCTCAGCGGGAGGATCAGGATCAGGGCCGGCCGCGGCGGCCCGCGGCAGCGCGGCCCGCCGCGGCCGGACCACCGTCCGGGAGGTCCAGGCAGCGAAGGACCGCGGGGAGAAGTGGGCGATGCTCACCGCCTACGACGCGACCACCGCCCGCATCTTCGACGAGGTGGGCGTGCCGGTGCTGCTCGTCGGCGACTCGGCGGCCAACGTCGTCTACGGCTACGACACCACCGTCCCGGTGACGGTGGAGGAGATGCTGTCGCTGGTACGCGCGGTCGTCCGCGGAACCACCCACGCGATGGTCGTCGCGGACCTGCCCTTCGGCTCCTACCAGAAGTCGGTGGAGCAGGCGATCGACAACGCGGCGCGTTTCCTGAAGGACGGCGGCGCCCAGGCGGTCAAGCTCGAAGGGGGCGCCCGGGTGGTCCCGCAGGTCGCCGCGCTGGTGGCAGCCGGCATCCCGGTCATGGCCCACCTCGGGCTGACCCCGCAGAGCGTGAACGTCCTCGGCGGCTACCGGGTGCAGGGCCGCGGCAACGCCGGTGACGCCCTGCTCGCCGACGCGCTCGCGCTGGAGGCGGCCGGCGCGTTCGCCGTCGTGCTCGAGGTGGTCCCGTCCGATCTCGCCGCCCGGGTGAGCAAGGAGCTGACCATCCCGGTCATCGGTATCGGGGCCGGTCCGGACTGCGACGCGCAGGTCCTGGTCTGGCAGGACATGGCCGGCCTCTCCGACGCGCACGCCCGGTTCGTCAAGCACTACGCCGACCTGCGCTCCATCCTCGCCGACGCGGCGCTGCGCTTCACCGAGGAGGTCCGCGGCGGCACCTTCCCCACCATCGAACACAGCTACCACTGAGCACACCCGACACCGCTGGGCAGGCCGCCACCACCAGGCCCGCCCAGCGGTTGTCGTCAAAGCATCACGCCCACGTCCTTCAGGGCTGATCAGAAGACGTGACGTGGGCGGGTGGTATCCGTTCGTGACAGCCCTATCTCCGGCCCCGGCATGGGCCGGCGGCGACGGCACCGCGGATGTCAGGTGCGGGCGGGGGTGGTGACCGGGTGGGAGAGCTGGGCGTCGAGGACGGCGCGGGCCGATACCAGGGACGGCCCGTACCAGGTCAGGTGGCGGCCGGAGACGCACACCACCGGGGTGTCCCCGAACGCCTCCGGGCCGTCGGCGGGGCTGAACGGGTACGGCTCGTCGGGCAGCACCACCAGGTCGACGGGCGGCACCTCGTCCAGGTGGATCCGGGGATAACGCTGCGGATGGCCGGCGAGCACGTTGTCGACCCCGAGCCGGCGCAGGACGTCACCGGTGAACGTCTCCCGCCCCACCGCCATCCAGGGCCGGCGCCACACCGGGACCAGCGCGCTGCGCCGCGGCCCGCGGTATGGGGCCGCCCAGGTCGCGCGGGCGGCGGCCAGCCAGTCCGGCCGGTCGAGGCGGCAGGCGCCCCGCAGCATCCGCTCGAGGCTGACCAGGGCGGCGTCCACGCTGGCCGGCGCCGTCACCCACACCGGGACGCCGGCCGCCCGGAGCTGGTCGAGATCGACGTCCCGGTTCTCCTCGGCGTTGGCGCAGACCACGTCCGGGGCGAGGGAGAGGATCGTGGCGATGTCCGGGTTCTTCGTCCCGCGCACGCGGGTCACGTCGAGGTCGGCCGGGCGGGAGCACCAGGCCGTCGCCCCGACCAGCAGGCCGGGCGCGGTGTGCGCGATGGCTTCGGTCAGGCTGGGGACGAGTGAGACCACACGGGTCACCCGCCGGGGCACCGCCACCTCGTTACCAAGATCGTCCACTTCGTCACCAAGATCGTCGATGTTACTGAGATCGTCGATGCCGGGATCGTCCCGGCCGCTCGCCGTCACCGTCGCCACCTACCCCGGTCGATTGCCACCTACGCCAGCCGGGCCCGCCAGCCGGGCCGGACGTCCGCGGGGGAACGCCGGACGCCCGTGGGGGAACACTGTGATGAAACATTCGCCACAGAACGCCTGACTCGAGCTGCCACTACCTGCTGCTACCTGCTGCTACAGCTAGCTATTACCGCCAAACGTTACTGAACGTCTGTCACACGTAGCCCCGCGTGGGACTTGTAACGCCTGTTCACCGAGATCAGGTTCGCGGTCAGCCCCTCGACGGAGGCGGCGTTGCGCAGCTTGCCCGCGTAGACCCCGCGGATGCCGGCGATCCGGCCCGCCAGGGCTATGACGGTGTCGGTGGCCTGCCGGTCGTCACCCAGGACAAGAACGTCGGTGTCGATCTCGCTGACCGTCTCGTCCTCCAGCAGCACCGCGCTGACATGGTGGAACGCGGCCACCACAGCGCTCTCCGGCAGCAGTGCCGCAGCCTGCTGGGCCGCGCTGCCCTCGGGCACCGGGAGCACGAACGCGCCGCCCTTGTCGAAGCCGAGCGGGTTGACGCAGTCAATGATGATCTTGCCGGCGAGCTCGGCGCGCAGGCTGGTGAGCAGCTCGCCGTGGCCGTCCCAGGGCACGGCGACGATCACGATGTCGCCGGCGGCGGCGGCGGTGGCGTTGTCCGCGCCGGTGACAGCCCAGCCGGCCGCGCCCAGTTTCGCGGCGGTCTCCCCGGCGCGCTCGGCGGAACGCGAGCCCAGCACGACCCGGTTGCCCGCGATGGCCAGACGGCGCCCGAGCCCGCGGCCCTGTGGTCCCGTGCCACCAAGGATGGAGATCGTCAACAACGAGACGTCAGGTAGATCGCCAGGAGAGCCCATGGGCCACATCCTGCCGCATGACCCGCCCACAGGGCATTCTGATCGCCGGCGGACCGATCAGGCGCATCCGTCGCCGGTCACGGAGGCCGGTGGGCGGCGAAGCGGCCCCGGAACACCGAGAGGCCGGTGTCGCCCGAACCCGCCCTGCCCTCGAACCGGCCCTGACCAGCCCGCTCTGGCCAGCCTGGTCACCCGGCCCGGCCGGGCCACCGCTCCTGATCCTGCCACCCCGAGTACTTCCGACTGGCTCGAAGTGTATCCATACGCCTGGGTTCACCCATGGGTACCCCCGGTCACCCGACCCGGGAGCGAATGCGGGACTATGCCTGAACAACGTGACAGCTACGGGCGTTGATCGTCCTGTAGAACGCCGGCGGACGCCGGGGGGCGGGAGTCTTCTCAACGGACGCGGCCGTACCGATCAGGCAGAGGAGCGGCAGAAGGTGAACGACGGAAACAATTCCGTTCTTACAACACTTCGCGACCATGACATGGCGTTGCGTGACATCCATGGAACGTTGGACAACCCCGGCCGCGCGTCGTTCGAGGACGGGTCGTACCGTTCCATTCCACGAACAGCGGCGAGATCCACAGAACCAGGCGGAAGAGGTCGAGCAATGGCGGACGTATCGGTTCGCTTCGCGATGACGAACGACAGCGAAGTGGTGCTCAACCTGTCGCTGCCGCAGGCACTGCGCCTGATGGAGGCGATCGCGCGCAAGGTCGGCGAGACACTCGCCGAGCGCAGCACGCAGGGCGTCGGAGGCGTCGGAGGGGTGCCCACGCCGGCCCCGTCCAACGGCATGCCGAGCCTGGGGCCGTACACCCCGTCCTGAGCCGCGCGGCCTGCCCGGCGACAGGGCAGGCCGACAGACGCGGGCGGGCGCCCATCCGCTGGTGGCCCCACCCGCGGCCAGCCCGGCCGTCCTGCCGTGGGCGGGCGGCCACAGGCGAGGCGGCATGAGCCGGGCAGCGTCTCCAGGTGGCGTGCGCAGGTGGCGTGCGCAGGTGGCGGGTGTGCGCCGGGAGCGCGTCAGCTCCGGGCCGGCCGGGCGCTGCCCAGCGCCCGGGGATGCGACGTCGCGTACACCTCGCGCAGCCGGTCCACCGTGACCAGCGTGTAGATCTGGGTGGTGCTCACCGACGCGTGGCCCAGCAGCTCCTGGACAACCCGCACGTCGGCCCCGCCGTCGAGCAGGTGGGTCGCGAAGGAGTGCCGCAGCACGTGCGGTGACACGCCCTCCACGCCGGCCGCCACGGCCGCGGTCCGCAGCACCGTCCAGGCGCTCTGCCGCGACAGCCTGGTCCCCCGCCGGGACAGGAAGACCGCCGGGGACGCCCGCCGGCTCGCCAGCACCGGCCGCGCCCGGACCAGGTAGGCGGCCAGCGCCTCCCCGGCGTACCGGCCGAGCGGGACGACCCGGGCCCGGCCACCCTTGCCGCGCAGCCGCACCGACGCCGCGTCCAGATCCAGGTCGTCGACGTCGAGGCCGACGGCCTCGGAGATGCGCGCGCCCGTCCCGTAGAGCAGTTCCAGCAGCGCGGCCGCCCGCAGCTGCCGGCTCCCCTCGGCGGGATCACCGCCGGGACCGCCGGCGGCGGACGCGGACGCGGCGCGCAGAACGGCCACCACCTGGTCGACGGTGAGCGCCCTGGGCAGCCGGCGCGGCGGGGTCGGCGGGCGCACCGGCCGGGAGACGTCCGAGGTGACCTCGCCCTCCCGCGCGGCGAAGCGGTGCAGCGACCGGACCGAGACGAGCATCCGCGCCACCGACGACGTCGCCAGCGGCGGGTGCTCGCCGGCCCCCTCCCGGAGGGTGGCCGCGAACTCGGCCACCTCGGACTCGTCCACATCGGCCAGCGAACGCACCCCGCGCAGGTGCAGGTGCTCCAGGTAGCGGCGCAGGTCGCGCCGGTAGGCGAGGACCGAGTTGCGCGCGAGCCCGCGCTCGCCCGCCAGATGGTCGAGGAAGCGCTCGACCACGACGGCCGGGTCCCCGGCCACGGGCTCCGGGCCGGCCGGCATGCTCACGCGCGTACCCTGCGCGCACCGGCCGCACCGGCCGCGTGAGCCGCACCGGCCGCGTGAGCCGCACCGGCCGCGTGAGCCGCACCGGCCGCGTGAGCCGCACCGGCCGTATGGGCCGTATGGGCCGCGGTCAGGCCAGGTGGGCGCCGGTCATCCTCAGAGACAGCATGGTCACCGCCAGGGGCGACAACGGACTCGCCGGCCATCAGCCCATCAACCCATCCCCACGCCCGCGCTCGTCGTCGATGTACGTGGCTCGCCATCGACGTGAGTGTAGGTGCCCGGCGGGCGGCCTCCGCCCATATCGCGCGGATCGCACCCGACCACCTGGGACGACGCGTCTGCCGGGGCGATTTGCCAGCCCCTGTCCGTACGTGTAAAGGGCTGAGGCTATCCTCACATCTGATGCGGACAGACAGTGGACCGCCACGACACGCCCGGTGTCTGCCGGCCCGGTGTCTGCTGGCCGCCATCGTCCTCACGGTGGCGGCCGGCTGTGGCGGCAGTGCGGCCACCACGGGTGCCCCGGCTCCGCCCAGGGCGCAGTCGTTCGGCCCGGCCGGCCAGCCGGACGGGCCGGTCACCGGCGATCCAGGCCCGGCCGGGCCCGTGTCACCGGCGGCGGCCACACTGTCCGGGCCGCCGCCCGCCGACCCGGCCAGGACGGCGCTGGCGACGGTACGGGCGTACTTCACGGAGATCAACACGGCCAGTCGGGAGGGACGGGTGGCGGACGTGAGCCTGACAGCCATGCCGGGATGCCAGACGTGCATGCTCGACGTCGGTGTCACCCGCGGTTTCCACGACCAGGGCGGGCACGCCGACGTGGATCCGCTCGCCGTCGGCCCGGTCGTCATGGATCCGCCCGGGGAGCGGACCGCCACCGCGCGCGCGACCGTGGCGATCAGAGCCGTCCGGCTGCTCGACGCCGCCGGCAACACCGTCCGGACCTATCCCGCCCAGCCGGCCCGCGCCGCCACCGCGACGCTGGTGCTGAGCACGGCGGGCTGGCGCATCCAGAACGTCCTGTACACCACGGGGCCGTCGTGACGCGGGCAGCCCCGTCCCCGCACGCTCACCCGTGCCCCGGCCCGGAGCACCCTGGACATCTGGAACGCCCGGGGCCACCGGAGCGGCTGGGCGGTCCCGGGAGAGTGCTGGCGGTCGTGCTCCTTGTCGTCACGGCGTCCCTGCTCGGGATGCTCCCGCCGGTGGTGTCACCCGCCGCCGCCGCACCGGACGGGCGGACCGGCGGGTCCTGCGCGGCCCTGTGGGGATACTGCGACACCCGCGCCACCGACAGCGGATACACCTACATCTTCGTCGGCGGGCGGCTGCAGCGGACGCCGGCGACCGGCGCGGGCCGGCGGGCGGGCGGCGGCTGCGGGGACTGCGTCGTCCCGCTGAACTACTGCAACATCGGGGCCGAGACCACCGGCTTCGAGGAACTGCTGTGGGTGACCGCCCCGGAGGCGGCCGCTGACACGAACGCGCTGTGCGACCCGCAGCCCGGTGCCGCCCCGACCCTCGCGCAGGTCCAGGCCGCGCTCACCAACTACCTGCGGGAACAGGCGCTGCCCAAGCCCACGCTCGTCGTCGCGCCGAGCGGGCGCAGCTTCGCCAACCTGCCGACGGTGGTGTACACACCGGTCCCGCCGGCCTTCGTCTTCAACGTCGACCAGCCGGTGCTCGCCACGATCACCGCGGTCCCCCACTACCGGTGGGACTTCGGGGACGGCGCGACCGGCCCGGACTCCCCCGGCCGCCCCTTCGACCCGGCGATCTCACCCCGGGAGCATCCCGACGCCTACGTGTCGCACGCCTACCGCCAGCCCGGCACCTACACGATCACACTTACGGTGATCTGGCAGGGGACGTTCGCCGTGCCCGGCGTCGGGCAGGCATTCCCGCTGGACCCGGTGGTCCTCGCCGCGAACGCCCCCGTCGTCGTGAACGAGGCCGGCAGCGTCCTCACCGGCAACGACTGACCCAAGACCGCCTGCCCCGGCCCGCTCCGCCCACCCGCCCGTCCGGCCCGCTGAAGCGCCGGCCGGGCGGATACGGATGGCTATCCAACGGGCACTCCTGGTGCTGGGCGGTCCGGCCAGGGTGCGTCCGCGGCGCGCAGGGCGGCGAACCCGCCGGCGCGGGCCGTCGCCGCCGCCAGGATGCCGATCACAGCCATGGCGTTGGTGATGGTCCCGGACAGCACGTCGGCCACCGCCTCGTCGAGATCCACCCGCCGCGTGCGCAGCTCGGCCTCCTCGTGGACGCCGACGTGCCGCCGCGACGGCGGGATCACCGCCAGCTCGCGGGCGAGAAAGACGCGGTACGCCTCGTCGGTCATCCCGGGCGAGGCCAGGACGTCGACGAGCAGGTCCCAGCGGGCGGCCGTGAGATGGGCCTCCTCGGCGAGCTCGCGGGCGGCGGCGGCCGCCAGCGGCTCCCCGGGGATGTCGAGGATGCCGGCGGGCAGCTCCCACAGAGGCCGGCGGACGGGGTGACGGTACTGGTTGACCATCACCACCCGCCCGGACTCGTCCAACGCGACCACCCCGACCGCGCCGGGGTGCATGATGACGTCACGCTGGGACACCACGCCGTCCGGCATCCGCACGATGTCCCGGCGCAGCCGGATGATCCGCCCGGTGAAGACGACGTCGGACTCCACCACCTCGTAGCGGTGCCCGCTGTCGGAGCGGTAGCTCGCCGCCGCGGACGGCGCGCCAGCCGCGGGCGCACTGTCCACGGACGGAGCGTCCGACCATGCCCCGTCCGGTTCCCGCACGCCGGGCTCCCCCGCACTGCCAGCTCCCGCACTGCCGGCCGTCTCGCTGCCGGCCGTCTCGCTGCCGGCCGTCTCGCTGCCGGCCGTCTCGCTGCCGGTTGTCACGTTGTAGGGGGCCACGACGGCACCAGCTCCTCACAGCACTGCACCTCGGCCGGTATCCCCTGGCCGTCCACCATCTCCTGGGCGTCCACGTCCGCGATGCCGTCGGGCAGCTCGACCGGCAGCACCCCGGTGCGCTGCTCGGCGTGCGTGACCGCCGCCGCGGCCAGCGCGCGGAACAGCGGGTGGGCCCGTGTCGGCCGGGACCGGAACTCTGGATGCGCCTGGGTGCCGACGTAGAACGGATGGACCTCCACCGGCAGTTCGACAACCTCGACGAGCCGTCCGTCCGGCGACGTCCCGGAAATCACCAGCCCGGCGGCGGTGAGCCGGTCGCGGTAGCCGTTGTTGACCTCGTAGCGGTGCCGGTGGCGCTCGTCGACCTCCGCGGCCCCGTACACGCGCCGGGCGACCGTTCCGGGCGCGAGCGCGCACGCGTACAGCCCGAGGCGCATCGTGCCGCCCATGTCCCGTTCCCCGGCGACCACGGCCTGCTGGCCGGCCATCGTGGAGATCACCGGATGCGGCGTGTCCGAGTCGAACTCGGTGGAGTTCGCGTCGGTGAGCCCAGCCATGTTGCGGGCCGCTTCGACGACCATGCACTGCAGGCCCAGACACAGGCCCAGGGCCGGGATCCCGTTCGTCCGCGCGTGCCGGAGCGCTTCGATCTTCCCCTCGATCCCGCGGATGCCGAAGCCGCCGGGCACGAGCACGCCGTCCACCCCGCCCAGCGCGACCGCGGTGGCCTGCGGGGACGAGCAGGTGTCCGCGGGCACCCAGCGGATCTCCACCCGGGCGTCCACCGCGAACCCGCCCGCCCGCAGCGCCTCGGTGACCGACAGGTAGGCGTCGGGCAGGTCGACGTACTTGCCGACGATCGCCACCGTGACCAGCTTGGCCGGGCGGTGGACGCGGCGCAGCAGGGTGTCCCACTCGGTCCAGTCGACGTCCCGGAAGGGCAGGCCCAGGCGGCGGACCGCGTAGGCGTCGAGGCCCTCCCGGTGCAGCACCTTGGGGATGTCGTAGATCGAGGCCGCGTCCGGCGCGCCGACGACGGCCTCGTCGTCCACGTCGCACATCAGGGCGATCTTGTTCTTGAGCGCGGCCGGCAGCGGCCGGTCGGACCGGCAGACCAGCGCGTCCGGCTGCAGGCCGATGCTGCGCAGCGCCGCCACCGAATGCTGCGTGGGCTTGGTCTTCAGCTCCCCGGACGGCGCCAGGTAGGGCACCAGGCTGACGTGGACGGTCAGGACGTTGTCCCGTCCGACCTCGTGCCGTACCTGGCGGATCGCCTCCAGGTAGGGCAGTGACTCGATGTCGCCGACGGTGCCGCCCACCTCGGTGATGACCACGTCCCAGGCATCGGTGGCGAGCCTGCGGATCCGCTCCTTGATCTCGTCGGTGATGTGCGGGACGACCTGCACCGTCTGGCCGAGGTAGCCACCGCGGCGCTCGCGGGCGATCACCTGCGAGTAGACCTGGCCGGTGGTGACGTTGGCGCTGCCGTCGAGGTTGACGTCCAGGAACCGTTCGTAGTGGCCGATGTCGAGGTCGGTCTCGGCGCCGTCGTCGGTGACGAAGACCTCCCCGTGCTGGAACGGGTTCATCGTGCCGGGGTCGACGTTGAGGTAGGGGTCGAGCTTCTGCATGGTGACCCGGAGGCCACGAGCCTTGAGGAGACGACCGAGGCTGGAGGCGGTGAGCCCCTTGCCGAGACTGGAGGCGACCCCTCCGGTCACGAAGATGTGCCTGGTCACGTGCGCCTGCGCCACGCTGGGACCCTTCCGTGGGTTGCGCCGGCCGGACACCCGTACCCGGCCGGTCCACGGGATTTCACGGTAACACCCCCGCCCCGGGTCGGGACACGCCCGAGACAACTGCCGCCCGTCCATCATGATCCAACAGACCCACCACCCCCGGGAGGTGATCACCATCCAGTCGTCGCGTAACCGCACGGTCACGTATCCGGCCCGCCGCGCGTTCGCCGAACGCCCTACCAGACAAAAATCCCACAAGAACACGCGAACACAGCCACCCGCCGCCCCACGCTGTTCCTCGGATTGTTCCTGGGGCTCCGCCAAATCTCACGCGGGCAACAGCTCACAAAAATGTGAAGGACGTGAATGCGCTGCTGTTGTGGCAGCACCGCATTCACATCCTTCGGAGTGTGGCCCCCGGGCGGGCGGCGCGGACGGCCGGGGCGGGACGCGGACGGGGGTTCGGAAAACAGCAGGAAGCCACGCGGACGGCGGGCGGGTGGAAGTCGCTGTCAGAGGACGGAGATGACCTGGTCGTAGTCCAGTCGGGGGTACCGGGAACGGAACGCGTTCTCCCCCGGCCTGCCGATGTTGATTACCGCGAGTGTGCGCAGCGGCCTGTCTGCGAAGAACTCCCGGTCGACGGCGCCGGCGTCGAGCCCGGTCATCGGGCCGGCCGCGAGTCCCGCGGCACGGATGCCCAGAATGAAATAGCCGATCTGGAGGGCGGCGTTGAACCGCGCGCTGTGCTCCCGGAAGGTCGGTTCGGCGAAGATGTCCCTGGCCGTCGTCAGGTGCGGAAAGACCTGCGGCAGATTGTCGTGGAAGTCGACGTCCGCGGCGACGATGGCCGCCAGCGGCGCGGACCGCGTCTTGGCCTGGTTACCCGAGCTGAGATGCGCGACCAGCCGCTCCCTCGCCTCGGGCGAACGGACCAGGAAGATCCGCAGCGGCTGGGAGTTCATGCTGGTCGGCGCCCACTTGACCAGGTCGTAGATGGCACGGATCTGCTCGTCGGACACTGGCTCGTCGCTGAAGGTGTTCGCGGTCTGGGCCGTGTGGAACAACAGATCCGCGGCGGCGGCGTCCAGTGCCAGGGCGGCGCCGGAGGTGGCGCTGGTGGCGGCGTCGGTGACGGTCATGAAAGTCAGGACTCCTGATGGTCGAGGTCGTCACGGGTCCGGCATCCCCAGGCCGCTGGGAACCCGGTCACTGCTCGTGCCGGGCGCCCAGCGGCCTCACAGGACACTACTTGAACGCACAACCACATCCGCGCCATCCCCACGCCGCTGTGACCCTCGCCCCGCGAGCGGTCCGCCACCCCGCGGATGGTCCGCGCGTCGGGTTCGCCCTGCTCCGCGGCGCCTTCATCCCCACGACCGGTTTCCCCACGTTTTCCCGCCCGATGCCCCACCGGACGCCCCTGCCCCGAACGTCCCACTCGCTGCGGCCTCACCCTCGTGGCCGGCGGTGGTGCGCGCCTGGCCCGTAGGCAGAAAACGTCACCATGACAACGAAAACCACCTACGAACGCGGAAGCTGTAGGTGGAAAACGCTGCGATGACGACGGTTTCCACCTACAGCTTCCGCTCTCATGAGCTGTCGGGCCATTCCGCCAGCGCGTCCTGGACGCCATCGATGTCGAGTGGGCCGTGCTCCCGCTCGTACTCTTCGACGATCTCCCGTAGTTGCCGCGCGTGGACCCGGCGCGCGCGAGCCCTGGCAGCTGCGTCAGAGCATCCACGAGGCCCGGTGCGCGCGTCGGCCCGCGGGACGAGGCCTTCCGGGACGGAGCCACCGTGCTTGATCACGCACTCGGTGCGGTGCGGCTCGGCGGCGGGGCCATCTGCCGTACGACCATTGTTGTGGCCATACGACCATTCCGTACGACCATTGTTGCCACCGTGCGTAGCAATCATAAAACCCAGACGTGGTCAGGGGAGGTTGGCCTTGTCGGCGGCGGCGTTGGCGAGCAGTTCCTCGGCGTGGCCGCGGGCGAGCGTGCTCTCCTCGACGCCGGCGAGCATCCGGGAGAGCTCACGGACCCGGCCGGTGTCGTCGAGGGCTGTCACCCCGCTGCGGGTCACCGAGCCGTCGTCGGCCTTGTTGATCACCAGATGGCGGTCGGCGAAGGCCGCCACCTGGGGCAGATGGGTGATGCAGATCACCTGGTGTGTGCGTGCCAGCCGGGCGAGGCGGCGTCCGACCTCGACCGCGGCCCGCCCGCCCACACCGGAGTCGACCTCGTCGAAGACCATCGTCGTGGCGACGTCGCCGGCCGCGAGCACGACCTCGATGGCGAGCATCACTCGGGACAGCTCACCCCCGGACGCCCCCTTGTGCACCGGGCGTGACGGAGCCCCGGGATGCGGTACGAGCCGCAGCTCCACCTCGTCCACCCCGGTGGGGCCGTAGGCGAGCACCTGCCCGGCCACGGGGAGGCCGGCCGGATCGGGACGCTGCGTGACGACCGCCTCGACCTTGGCCCGCGGCATCGCCAGGCCGGCGAGCTCGGCCGCGACCGCCTCGGCGAACTTCTCCGCCGCGTCCCCGCGGGCGGCGGAGATCCGCACGGCGAGCCCGGCGAGCTCGGTGACCAGCCGGTCGCGTTCGGACGCCCACGCGCCGGCCTGGTCGGAGTCGGAGTCGAGCTCGAGCAGGCGGCGCCCGGCCTGGTCGGCCCATTCCAGGGCACCGGCCAGGTCGGTGCCGTGCGCGCGGGCAAGGGACGTCAGCGCCGCCCGGCGGTCCGCGGCGGCGGCGAGCCGGGCCGGGTCGGAGTCGATCCCGGCGGCGTAGGAGGCCAGGTCCGCGGCGACGTCCGCGAGCAGCATCCCGGCCTCCCGCAGACGGTCGGCCAGCTCGGACAGGGCCGGGTCGAGGGACGCCTCCGCCGCGACCACGCGGTGGGCGGTCCCCACCAGGTCGGTGGCGCCCGGCACGCTGTCGCCGGTGGCGGGGTCGGACACCAGCACGGCGTGGGCGCCGCTGGCGGCCTGCGCGAGCGTCTCGGCATGCTCCAGCCGGCGCAGTTCGGCATCGAGCGCGGCGTCCTCGCCGAGGCGGGGATCGACCTTCTCGATCTCGGCGAGCCCGGCCCGCAGCAGCTCGGCCTCGGCGGCACGCTCCCGGGCCCGGCCGGTGATCTCGGCGAGCCGGGCGGAGACGGTGCGCAGCCGGGCGTAGGCGGTGGCGTAGGCGGCCAGCGGCCGGGCGACCGCGTCGCCGGCGAACCGGTCGAGGGCGGCGCGCTGCTCTCCGGCCCGCAGCAGCCGCTGCTGGTCGGACTGGCCGTGGATGGCGATCAGCCCGTCGGTGACCTCGGCGAGGACGCTGGCGGGCACCGCCCGGCCGCCGACGTGCGCGCGGGAACGGCCCTCGGCCGTCAGCGTCCGCCCGAGGAGAAGGCCGTCCTCGTCGCACTCGCCACCGGCGTCGCGGACCCGTTCGGCCACCGGGCCGTCCGGCGGGACGATCATCCGCCCGTCGACGAAGGCCCGTGCCGTGCCGGGGCGCACCAGGCCGGCGTCCGCGCGCCCGCCGGTGAGCAGCCCGAGCCCCTGGACGATCATGGTCTTGCCGGCTCCGGTCTCGCCGCTGACCACGGTCAGGCCGGGCGCCAGCTCGAGCACGGCGTCGTCGATGACCCCGAGCCCGCGGATGCGAACCTCCTCGAGCACAAACGTGACTCTATGGGGTGCGGCGCCCGCGCCGCCGCCCGCCCGGGCGACACACCGCCGGCGCGGGTGGCCGCGCTGCGTTCACCGGCCCCCGCGTCCCCGCCAGCCGGCCACCGGGAGGTCGAACTTCGCGACCAGCCGGTCGGTGAAGGGGCGTGGGCGCACCACGGCGAGCCGCACCGGGCGGCGGCCCCGCACGACCTCGATCCGGGAGAACGCCTCGACGTCCACCGACCGCCGGCCGTCGCAGGACAGCACGGCCGGCGTGGCGGGCAGCACCTCGATCGCGACCGACGACGTCGGGGCCAGCACCAGCGGACGCGCGAACAGGGCGTGGGCGCTGATCGGCGCGACCAGCAGGGCCTCGACACCCGGCCACATCACCGGGCCGCCGACCGAGAACGCGTACGCCGTCGACCCGGTCGGGGTCGAACAGATCATGCCGTCGCACCCCCACCGGGACAGCGGGCGGTTGTCGACCTCGACGACGCACTCGAGCATCCGGGCGCGGTCGACCTTCTCCAGCGACATCTCGTTGAGCGCCCAGCCCTCGTAGACCAGCTCGCCGCGGTGGCGGACCGCCACGTCGACGGTCATCCGCTCCTCGACCTGGTAGTCCTTGCGGACGACATGGTCAACCGTGGACTCCAGCGCGTCCGGCTCGGCCTCGGCGAGGAAACCGACATGGCCGAGGTTGACGCCGAGCAGCGGCGCGTCGGCGGTGCGCGCGAACTCCGCCCCGCGCAGCAGGCTACCGTCCCCGCCGAGCACGAGGACCAGCTCGACCCCGAACGCGGCGGCGTCGTCGGGCGGGACGACGTTGTCGCAGCGCAGGTCGAGCAGTTCGGCCTCGTCCCGCAGGACCCGCGGGGCGACCCCGGCGGCGACGAACTGGTCCAGCACCCGTTGTGCGATCTCCCGGACGACCGAACGGCGCGGGTGGGTGACCACCAGGACTTCCCGGCTCACTGGGCTTTCCGGCTCATCGGCGGCCCTCGTCACGCTCGGTGGACGGCTCGGGATCGAAACCAGGATAGGCGGTGGGGAGAGAATCGGCGGTAGGGACAGCAGCGGTGTCGGGGACAGCAGCGGTGTCAGGGACGGGACCGGAGTGGGGGACGGTGGTGGCGCGACCACCAGCCGGGCCGGCCGCGATCGCGGCGGCGACCGCATCGGTCAGCCGCGGCGGTGGCATGGGCGGGGCGCCCCCGACAAGCCACAGCAGGTACTCCACGTTGCCCGCCGGCCCGGGCAGCGGGCTCGCGACGACGCCACGCACGCCCAGCGACAGTTCGGCCGCGGCATCCGCGACCTGACACACCGCGTGGGCGTGCAGGGCCACGTCGCGCACCACCCCGCCCGGCCCGAGGCCCGCGCGCCCGACCTCGAACTGCGGTTTGACCAGGACGACGAAGTCGGCCGCCGGCCGGGCGCAGGCCCGCAGCGCCGGCAGCACCAGCCGCAGCGAGATGAACGACAGGTCGGCCACGACCACGTCGACCGGCCCGCCGATCGCCTCCGCGGTGAGGAAACGGACGTTGGTGCGCTCGAGGACGGTGACCCTGGGGTCGGTGCGCAGCCGCCAGGCCAGCTGGCCGTACCCGACGTCGACCGCCACGACCTCGGCGGCGTCATGGCGCAGCAACACGTCGGTGAAACCACCGGTGGACGCCCCGGCGTCCAGGCAGCGCCGCCCGGCCACCCGCAGCCGGCCCGCGCCCGCGTCGGCGCCCGCGTCGGTGCCGACGGCCGCACCGCGAGCCTCTTCGGAAACATTGCCGGTCCCTCCGGCCGTGCCGCTGACGCCGCTTCCGGTGGTGCCGCTGGCGCCTCCGGCCGTGCCGCCATCGGCGCTGCCGGTATTTCCGATGCCGCCGGTGGCGCTGCTTCCAGTAGCGCTGCTTCCAGTGGTCCGCTGGCCGGTGGCGTTCCCGCCGAAGGCGGACAGGGCCGCGAGCAGTTTGTGAGCGCCCCGCGACACATAGCCGGGATCGTCACCGGCGACGATCACAATGGGTGTCGTGTCGTCGACGACCGTGGCGGGCTTGGTCGCCGGCCGCCCGGCCACCCGGACCCGTCCCCCCGCGATCGCCTCGCCGGCCTGCTCACGGGAGCGCACCAGGCCGCGCCGGACGAGCTCACGGTCCAGCCGTGCCCGGCGAGCCACGACAGGACGCCTCGCCCCGGTCACGCCGGTGCCCGGCCGGCCGCCGCGGGCGGCGGCCCCGGCCGAGGGCCGCCTGAGCTAGGCCCAGCCGGCCCAGACAGCCCAGACGGCTGCGGCCGAGGCCCGCCCAGGCCAGGTG
>NZ_CAKKTM010000364.1:0-1384 GCF_920888515.1 Protofrankia sp. CiP1_Cm_nod1
GGAGCTAGGCCCAGCCGGCCCAGACAGCCCAGACGGCTGCGGCCGAGGCCCGCCCAGGCCAGGTGGGCGCGGCCCCGTGCCCTGTTGGCGAGGTCCCGGCGGCCCGGGCGCCCGTGACGGGGAGACGGCATCCCGGCCCCGCGGATCCGGCCCACCGGCCGGGCCACCGGCGGCCTCCGGCCGCGGTGAGGTGCTGGCGAGCCCGTCCAGGTCCGCCAGCACGCCGTCCAGGAGCCGGTGGACCTCTTCGAAGACAGCGACGTGGGCCGACACCGGCAGCGTCGGCAGCCGCTCCACCCGGGCACGCGCGGCCTGGACGTCGTCCGGGACGTCAACGGTCATACGGTGTCCTCTTCCGTGACGGTGGTGGCAGGGGCGTCGTCCCGCGGCACGCCGCTGTCGTCCCATCCAGCATGTCGGATCCCGTCCACGGTATTGACTGTCGCAGCCGGGTGCATCGCGACCGAAGCGCCTCGGCGCGACGGGCAGTATCGCCGCCACCGACCGGCAGCGGAAGGCAGCCCGCTGCTATCTGTTGACGAGCGACGGCCGGCAGGGCACGGTACGGACCTGGCCGGAGAGAGGAATCGACCGGTATGGCGACCATGCAGCAGTGCGCGACGGCGTTGCACACGCTGGCGGAGCGGCTCAACGAACTCGCCGACGAGCGTCTGCGCAGGCTCGCACCCGACCGCACGATCGTGTGTCGGATTCCTGATCTCGGGGCGAGTTTCTGCGCGGAACTGCGTGACGGCAGCGTCCTCAATATCAGTGAAGGCAACGGCGCGGCTGGGCAGGTGACCGTCACGGTGAACAGCGACGATCTGATCGCCGTTACCGATGGCAGCCTAGAGCTTACATCTGCGTGGAGCAGTGGCCGACTGAAGGTGGACGCCAGCATGTGGGACCTGCTGCGGATGCGTTCCTTCCTGTAGGCCTTCCGGTAGCGGACCGCGCCGATCCAGCGGTCGGCCTTCGCCGACAGGATGCGTTCCTTCCGGCAGGCCTTCCCGCCCTGTAGGCCATCCCGCGGATCATCCGTGGATCGCCGTCCACGATGGATGATCATCGTCTGCGGACGGCCGGTCATGTGCCCGCGGGCGATACCCGCGGCGGCCGGCCCGCCAGGCCATCGCGCGATGCCACCGGGAACGTTCCTGACGGGATCCCGTCAGGCGGGACAACCACGTCTCGGGAGGCAAGCGCGTCAGGCAAGCGCGTCAGGCAAGGTCGGCGCAGCCGGGTGGGCGGCCGCCGGCCAGTTCGCGCACGGGGCCACCCGCGTCCGCCGCCGCCCAGGCGGCCACGCACGCCGCCCGCAGCGCGTCCAGGCCGTCGTCCCACACACCCTCATCCCGCACGTTCTCGTCCCGCACACCCTCGT
>NZ_CAKKTM010000364.1:1601-6619 GCF_920888515.1 Protofrankia sp. CiP1_Cm_nod1
CCCGCACGCCCTCCCGTGCCCACACGGCGTCCCTGGGCGAAGCGCTGCCCGACGGGCTTTCCCTGCCCCCACGCCCAGGGCTGTCACCGTCGGTGATGCGCACAGCCTCCGACCGGTCGGCGGGCCGGCCCGCCGGACGTACTCTCCGCCAGGTCAGTGTCCCCGCCCGCACCCGGGCCGCCCACCGGCCGCAGAACGCCTCCACCTCGTCCGGCACCCTGTCCGGCACCCTGTCCGGCCACGCCTCGTCCGCCGGGCCGGCGGTAGCCCCGTCACCAGCGGCCGACACCGACAGCCGGGTGCCCGGATGACGTACGAACAGGCCCCGCAGATCGGCCGCGACATAGGTCGGCCGATAGTGCGCCCCGGCGCGCAGGAGCTCGCCCTTGCCGGTCACCCCGGTGAGCACCAGCAGGGACGGCGTGCCCGAACGGACGGCGGAGGCGATGTCGGTGTCGAGCCGGTCGCCGACGATCAGTGGCGAGCGGGCGCCGGCACGGCGGACCGACTCCTCGTGCAGCGCCCGCTCCGGCTTGCCGGCCACCAGAGGGACCGCCCCGGTCGCGGTCCGCAGCATCGCGACCAGTGAGCCGTTGCCGGGCAGCAGGCCGCGTTCGGTTGGTACCGAGGCGTCGGTGTTGCTCGCAACCCACAGCGCGCCCGCCTGGATCGCGAGCGCGGCCTCGGCGAGCCGGGCGTAGCCGATGGCGGGGTCGAAGCCCTGCACCACCGCAGCCGGCCCCTCCCCCGCGGTGGTCACCGGCCGCAGGCCCACGTCCCGCACCGCCTCGCGCAGGCCCTCGCCGCCGGCGACCAGGACGGCCGCCCCGCGGGGCAGGCGTCCGGCGAGCAGCCGCGCCGCCGCCTGCGCGGAGGTGACCACGTCGGCCGGCGCCGCGAGCACCCCGAAGGAACGCAGCCGCTCGGCGACCCGGGCCGGCGTCCGCAGCGCGTTGTTGGTGACGAACACCGTCCGCATCCCGCGTCCACGGGCGGCGGCGATGGCCGGCGCCGCGTGGGGCACCGCCTCGGAGCCGCGGTACACCACCCCGTCGAGGTCCATCAGGGCGGCGTCGTGGACGTCGACGAGCGGGGCCGGCGACGCCGACAGCGGCCCACCCGGCCCACCCCACTCGCCCGTCTCGCTCGGGGCCCCCGGCTCATCCGGGCCGGCCGGCTGGGTGGACAGGCCCAGGCCGTGGGTCACGGCCGTCCCCGCACCGGCCGGTTGAGCGCGGCCCGCACACCCCGCAGCGCCTGCCCGTAGTGCCCGAGGTCCGGACGCATCGCGACGGCGAGCGCCAGATGCTCCACCGCCGCGCGCAGGTCACCGGTGCGGCGAGCCGCCATGCCGAGCCCGAACTGGGCGTAGTCGTCGGTCGGGTCGTGGGCGACGATCCAGGCGAAGCTCTCCCGGGCCGCGCCGTACTGGCCGGCGTCGAACTGGGCCCGGGCCAACGCCTCCCGGACGCTGCGCGAGCCCGGTTCGGCGGCCACGGCATGGGCGAGCAGCTGGACCGCGGCGTTGGCGTTGCCCCGGTCGAGCAGGGCGACACCCCGGGTGTACCAGTCGTAGACCTCACCGCCAGGACTGCCACCGGGGCTGCCACCACCCAGCTGGGTGGCATCGCCGACGCCGGCGGCATCTGCAGTACCGCTGGCGCCGGACCCGCTGGCGCCCGGGACGGTACCGGCCCCCTCGGCGCCGGCCGCGCTGTCACCGCCAGGAGCAGGGGTGCCAGCGGCCGGGGTGTTGGCGGGAACGGGGGTGCCAGGAGCGGGAGGGGTGTCGGGGATGCGCCCCAGGCTCGCGGGCAGCCACTCGTCGCGGGGGCCCCTCCCCTCGCCGGCAACCGGTCCGTCGTGCCCGCCGGACATCCGCGCCTCCCTCGTTGCCTGTCCTGGCTCTGTTTGCCTGTCCTGGCTTTCCCTGCGTTTCCTGCCGTGCCGCGACCCGGTGGCATCCGCGCCCCGGTACCCGTCTGAACCTTCGATGCACCTCCGATATGCCGACGTCGGCACCCACATGGCCAGACGCCGGTGGCCGAGGCCCAGCTCCCAGTGTCGCCGGAAACCACCCCCCGCTCCCACCGATCGCGCCGATCGGTGGAGGTGCGTACCATTTCGTCGCCTCACCGCCCGCCGTCCCTTCCACCGCGGGACGCGCTTCCTCCGCTGCCGGCGGCGCCCGCAGGCGGACCTGGTCGCCGGCCGGGCTCGGCGCCACGGGCTTCCTCCAGTGCCGGCGGCGCCCGCAGGACGTCGCATACCTCGCCGACCGCGCAGCCCACGAGTTTCCTCCGCTGCCGGCGGCGCCCGCAGGGCGTCCGCGCAAGGCAGGGGCCGACGGCACCGGCCGGTGTCGATGGCGTCCACGGCGGCACAGGTTCCTCCGACGCCGGTCGCCGCCCGCCGGTTCCGTGCCCGTCGGCGGGCTGCCAGCCCGGTGCCCGTCCCGGTGCCGGCGGTGCCCGTTCGATGCCAGGCCCGTTCGATGCCGGCGGCGTCGGTGGCGGCTGGACCCATACGATCGCCGCATGGCTGCTCCCGTCCCGGCACCACCCTCACCTGGCGGACTGGTCCTGGCCCCGTTCCGGGCCCTGCGGTATGCCGCGGACGACGGTGCGGAGCTGGCGTCACGGACCGCCCCGCCCTACGACGTGATCGACGCCGCCGGTGTCACCGCGCTGGAGGCACGGCATCCGCACAACGCCGTCCGGCTCATCCTCCCCCGCGACGACGAGGACTCCCCGGGAAGCCGCTACCGGCGGGCCGCGGACACCCTGCGCGCCTGGACCGCCGACGCGGTCCTGCGCCGCGACGAACGCCCGGCGCTGTACGTGTACGAGCAGGCCCAGGACGGGCACGTCCAGCGAGGCCTGGTCGGTGCGGTGGCGCTGGCCGACCCGGACGCGGGGATCATCCTGCCGCACGAGAACACCATGACCGGCCCGGTCACCGACCGGCTGGCCCTGACCGTGGCCACCGGGGCGAACCTCGAGCCGATCTTCCTGTTGTACGAGGGCGGCGGGGCCGCCAGCCGGGTCGTCGCCGAGACGGTGACGAGCACACCGCTCCTGACCACGGCGACCGACGACGGTGTCACCCACCGCATCTGGGCGCTGACCGACCAGGAGCGGCTCGCCGCCGTCGCCGACGATCTGTACGGACGGCGGGCGGTGATCGCCGACGGCCACCACCGGTACGCCACCTACCGCCGTTACCAGGCCGACCGCCACACGGCGGGTCACGGCGGCGGCCCCTGGGACTTCGGCCTGGCCTTCCTGGTGGACGCCCGGGTGTCCGGCCCACGGGTCCATGCGATCCACCGGGTCGTACACGGCCTGGCCCTCAGCGAAGCCGTCCGCCGCGCCGGGACGGTGTTCCAGGTGAAGCCGCTGGACGCTGTCGGCGACCCCGCTGGCACGTATCTGCTCGGTGAGCTGGCCAAGGCCGGCCAGGACGGCCACGCCTTCGTGATCACTGACGGCCGGGCGGCGTTCCTGCTGACGCGCCCGGACCCGGTGCTGCTCGCCGACGCGCTGCCGGCGGACCGCTCCGCCGCCTTCCGCCAGCTCGACGTCACCGTCGCGCATCTCGCGCTGATCACAAAAGTCTGGGGGCTGGCGGACACCGAGGACGTGGTCGGCTACCGGCATGACGCCGCCACCGCGATCGCCACAGCGGCAGCGGCAGCGGCAGCGGCAACAGGGGCAGCGGCAACAGCGGCGGTGCCCGCGCCCGGCGACACCACGGCGGCAGTGGTGGCCGGCGGTGCCGCGGCGTCCGCGTCCAATACGTCCACGGCCGGTGCCGACGTGGCGGCGCCGGACGCCGCGATCGCGCTGCTGTTGAACCCGACCCCGGCCGCGGACGTCGCCGCCGTGGCCGCGGCCGGCGAACGGATGCCGCGCAAGTCGACGCTGTTCACGCCCAAGCCGCGCAGCGGCCTGCTGATCCGCCCGCTGGACGAGTAACCGCACCGGTGCCGTTGACCGAGGCATGAGGCAGCCAGCGGCAGACGACCGGACGGCCGGGAGAGCGCCCCGGCCGTCCGGTTCGAAGGTCCTATCCGGCCCCCGGACCCCGCTCGGGCTCCTGAACGGGAGGAACCGCTTCGTCCTCCGGCGGCTCCGCGGCATCCAGCCCCACGATGTCCGGCTCCGCGGCGCCCAGCCCCACGATGTCCGGCTCCGCGATGTCCAGCCCTGCGGCGCCCAGCCCCACGATGTCCAGCCCCGCGATGTCCGGCCCCAGGATGTCCGGCTCCGCGGCGTCCAGCTCCGTGGCACGGTCCGCGGCGTCGGTCTGCTGGGTGTCGTCGACGGTCGCCGCGGAGGCGAACCAGCGTGCCGCGTCGGCGGGACGGCCCGCGGCCAGCAGCGCCTCCGCGTAGGCGTACCAGAGCCTCGCGCTCCACGGCCGCACGCCGGCGGCAGCCGCCTCGTCCTGCAGCAGCAGAACCGCGGCCTCCGGCTCACCCAGATCACGCCGCGCGCCCGACAGGACGATCAGCAGCTCGGCCCGGGCCTCCTCGTCGAGTTCGGCCGCCCCCGGATCACGGGCGAGCAGCAGGGCGCGCTCGGGACGCCCGAGCCCCCGCTCGGCATCCGCCATCACGGCAAGGTGCCGTGGGGACCCGTCGATGCGGCGTGCCGCACGCAGCTCGGCGAGCGCCGTGGCGAACTCCCCCGCGTGGTAGGCCGCAAGCCCGACCGCCTCCCGGACGACGGCGATCCGGGACGCCAGCCCCGCGGCCGCGCGGGCGTGCGCGAGCGCGAGCGCGGGGTCCTCGTCGAGGTACATGCCCGCGGCCACCAGATGCCGGGCCACCGGTTCGGCCAGGGACGCGCCCAGCCCGCGCAGCTCCCGCGTGACCTCGAAGTCGAGGAGTTCGGCGCGGGCTTCGTCCGGCAGCTCCGGTGCCGCCGGCCGGCCGGGACGCCCAGCTCCCCGGCCGGCGCCCGCGCCACCGCGCGGGGACGCCGGGGAACCCGCCGAGGCATCCGGACGGCGGT
>NZ_CAKKTM010000365.1 GCF_920888515.1 Protofrankia sp. CiP1_Cm_nod1
AGATCGTCCAGGTCGGTGGTGGTGAACCTCCACTGGAACGGCTGTGCCGTGGCGTTGTAGCGGTCTTCGAATGCTCGGAGCCGGTCGGTGACCTGGGTGAGGTCGGTGAAGTCGTTGGGTGAGACGACTTTGCGTGGGTCTGTTGCATCCGCAGAATCCTTGGTCAGGCATGGCGGATGGATGCGTCGATGTGTTGTCCGTCCGCCGGTCCCCGTCTCGGAGTTCACCGGGTTCCGGTTCCCGCCCGAGGGGAAGCGTGCTGGCGGTCCGCTGGTACCGCGCTGCTACGCCCTGTTAGGGTGCGTATCGAGTCGCGATCAAGGAGTGGTCCGCGCGAGTTCCTTGATCCAGATCATCGAGGCGCGGAGCTGGAGACCCGCAAGATAGCTGCCCGGGGTCTTGTCATAGCGAGTGGCGATACCCCGCCAGTCCTTCAGCTTGTTGATCAGACGTTCGACGGTGTTCCGTTCCTTGGACAGGTCGGCGTCGTGGCGGACGGGCCGGCCACCCCTGCGGCCCTTGCGCTTCCGGTGGGCGGCCTGGTCGGCCTTCTCCGGGATGACCGCCCGGATACCGCGTCCGCGCAGGTAGGCCTGGTTGGCGCGGGACGAGTACGCCGTGTCCCCGACGACCGCGCCGGGCCGGGTACGCGGCCGGCCGACCCGCCCGGGAACCCGGAGCCGCGCCAGTACGGGGACGAACCACGGGCTGTCCGCGGCCTGCCCCACGGTCAGGACGAACGCCAGCGGCCGGCCCCGCCGGTCGGCGGCAAGGTGGACCTTGCTGGTCTGCCCGCCCCGGGACCGCCCCCAGCAGGGCGGCTGTCAACCGGAGGCGGCGTCGACGCCGGCGGCGTCGCCGTTCCCGCCTCGCGGGGTCGTCCTCGCCGTCCCGCCCGTCGTGTCCGTCCGGGCCGCCCCTTTTTCCGGGCCTTCCCCTCCTCCCGCACGGCGGCTTTCTCCAGGGCGGTGAGGACCTCATGGTCCAGGTGCATCCCGGCGGCGTCGTGGTGGGCCCGGGCGGTGGTGGAGTCCACGCTGACCACCGACAGGTCCACCGCACCTCGCGTCCCGGCCTGGGCGATCAGACCCCGCAACAGGGCGTCGAAGACACCGGCGTCCCGCCACTGCCGGAACCGGTTGGACACCGTCGGCCAGGCCCCGAACTCCCTCGGCATCTCCCGCCACTGCCCACCCGTCCGGAACCGCCAGACCACCCCCTCGAACTGCGCCCGCAGCCGCGCCGGGTACGGGCCGAACCCGCCGACCGGCAGGTAGGGCTCGATGAACGCCCACTCCTCATCTGTCAGTTGCGCCCGCGTCATGCCCGACGGTCTACCCGGCCAGACCCGCCACCCGAACGAACCCCACAGACCGATCACAACCCGATACGCGCCCTAGTCCTCACCACACGCGGCCGCCCGTTGCCGCTTAGCGTGAGGTGCGCATACTGGGCCGCCAGGTTGCTCCTGCTCAGCCGGCCGGGAGGCGCAGGACGATCTCGACCCGGCGGTTGAAGGCCTGGCCTTCGGGGTCGGGTGAGCCGTCGGGGTTGGTTTCCTCGGCGAGAGGGCTGGTGCTGCCCATGCCGATGGCTGTGACCTCGGTGGCGTTGACGCGGTGGTCGAGCAGATAGGCCCGGACGACGCCGGCCCGGCGTTCCGACAGTGCCTGGTTCACGCTGGCCGTGCCGGTCGAGTCGGTGTGGCCGCGGACTTGGATCCTGCCGCCGGGAAACCTGGAGTTGATCAGCTTGATGGTGTTGTCCATCGTGTCAGTGCTGCCGATGGTGTTGCTGCCGGTCGCGAAAAGGTTGTCGCTGTTGAACACCACGATGACGACCTTGACGCCGGCCGTGTCCCGGGCCAGCAGAAGGCTGCCGGAGATTCCGGTGAGGTCGATGTCGGTGGAGCCCGGCAGTCGATATAGCGATCCGTTGACGAGCCGGCTACCGCTTTCTGGCTCGTTCGCAGTGCCGATCTGGCACGGGATCCGCAGCGCCAGCCCGGCACCGAAGTCCTGCGTGCCGCAGGTCGGGTCCGGCCCGCCGTCGCCGTCGTAGTCGTCCAGTCCCGGCTGCGCTCCCGCCGGCAGGGTGGTCGCCGCGTCATCGGGAGCGACGTGCGCCGTGGGTTCGGCGGACGTGGCCGGGGTGGGCGCAGAGTTCGCGGGCCTCGTGTCCGGCCCGCCGCCAGATCCCCCGCATCCGGTGCAGCCCACACCGAGCGTGACCGCCGCAGCGAGTAGACGCCACCTGTGAAACCGCTTCATGTGCACCCCCAGAAGGTCACGCAGGCGCAGCGTAGCCGCCCGGCGGAGCGGCCGGAAAGCACGAGCATTGTCGGCCATCCGTCTGTCGACGGAAATGGGGAACACGGTTGACATCGACGCACCGTGAACGAGTCAGTATCGGAAGCGGTCGTCCGATCCGGGTGGGCGCAGCCGGTAGTTGTCACCGGGGCGCTCGGCGGTCAGCCGGCGACGACTCCGTCGACTGGTGCGGGAGGGCACGGTCCGGAATCTCGGGGAGGGCCAGCGGTACCGGTCGCGCCGGCCACGGTCGTGGCGGAGCCGGGCGCCACCCGAGGCCGAGCAGGCGGCGGGCCGCGGCGACCGCCGCGGCCACGATGATGGCCGGGGCACCCCCCGCAGCCCGCCGGCCACGACCAGCGGGTGAACCCGGCCCCGGG
>NZ_CAKKTM010000366.1 GCF_920888515.1 Protofrankia sp. CiP1_Cm_nod1
GCGCCACCGCGCGGGGACGCCGGGGAACCCGCCGAGGCATCCGGACGGCGGTGGGCGGCACCGGCCGCGCCACGACGATCCGTCCCGGCTGCCCCGCCAGCGCGTCCCGGCCTGGACCCCGACGGCCCGGGGCCGCTCCGGCGTCCCGCTGGAGCGCCTGATGCCGGCGAGGCGCCCGATGTCCGCCGGTCCGCTCCCGGGGTCTTCCTTCCGGGGTGGTCCTGCCGGTTCCTGTCATGGTCCTGCCGGCCAGCGTCATGCTCGCCGGGCCGGGTGCGGTCGGCGCCTGGTCGGTCGGCGCCCCGCGAGTGGCCGGAATCCCGCGGGCCTGCCGCGGCCTGGTCCGGCCCGGCCGCGCCGGAGCCCCGGGCCGCGGCACCTCGAACGTCATGATCATAACTGCGTTGGTCCCGCGCCCGGGTGTCCCTGACCTCCTGGGATTCCCGCGGGGAGGCGGTGACAGGCCGCGACTCGGTACCAGGCGCCCGCCGGCCATCGCCGGGCCCGTCGCGCCGGTCGGTCAATGGCCGGTTGATCGGTGACCGGTCGGTGCCGCCGGACACGCGAGGTGCCCGGCTGTCATCGCGACGATCGGAGCCGGCCGACGAACGGGCCGACGGATGAGCCGACGGACGGGAGGCTCCCCGCGGCGGTGCCCCGCCCGGCCTGTCAGTGGCCGGGCCGCGAGGGGCCGAACTGTCGGCCGGGCCGCCAACGGTACGGCTACCGGCGTCGTAGCCGCCACCACGGCCCGCTCCCCGGGAGAAGCCCTGCCCCGGGGAGGAGGAGCCCCGCTGCCCCTGGGAGGAGGAACGGTCGTCACGGCGCTGGTCGGGCCGCCCGTACCGGCCCCCACTCGACGGCGTCCGCGAAGACGGTCCGGAATGGCCGGCGCCGGATCCCGTGCCAGGCGTGCGCCCGGCCGAGCCGTGACCGCGCCGCTCGGCATCAGCACGTGACGACCCGCCGGCACGGCCGGCTCCGGACGCCTGTCCGGACTGCCCCGGCCCACGTCGGCCGGAGAAATCACCGGAAGGGCGTGACGGCTGCGCGGCATCCCGCCACTGTGTGGAAGAGCGCTGTGTGAAGGAGCGCCCCCCGGAAGGGCCCGCGGAGGCCTGTCGGGAATTCCGTGGGACGTTCGCTCCCTCGGCTCCCTTCGCCGCCGACCACGGCCGGTCGGAGCGGGAGCCCGCTGGTTGCGATCTGCCTGTCGACGGTCGGGACTGTCGGAATCCATCCGCCCGGTTGCCGTTGGCCCGGCCGTCGTGCCCGCTGCCTGCCCCGCGATCCGGGTGACGGTTTCCTGCCGGCTGCCGTGACTCACCCTGCCGTGCTTCACCGCGTGTACCCGCGGGGCGGGCCGAACGACGGTCGGAATCATCGTGGGGGCGACCCGGCCGGATCCCCGGCCCACCTCGAGCGCTGGCAGCGGACCGCGCGCCCGCAGCCCGCTCGTCCGGGCCGTGCCGGCCCGGACGGCGATCCGGGTCGGCGCCGCGGGCCGCCCGGCCATACCCGCCCGTGCTCCCGTTGCCGCTTCTGTCGCCACGGATCCTGTCACCATGGACGTTCGTCATCGCCTGGTCGCGGGCGGCCTGACCACGGGCCTGCCGATCCTGGCGGACGTACTGGCCTCCGCCGGTGGTACGGCGAGCCTCACGGGCCCCGCGCCACCGCTTCTCCGCGAGGCTTTCCGTCGCGCTGGCCGCTGCCTTCCCCCGGCCGTTCACCGTCCGACGAGCGGTTGCCCGCCCACCGGACCTTCCAGCTCCCACCGTCACGGCCGGGCCCTCCGGATAGCCGCGGCCATCCCGCGGCTGACGGCCGGAACGACCCCCCGTGCCTCCAGTCGTCCGCATCTGGCCGCCTCCCTGCACCGACATCACATCCCCATCATCCACCACCACGCCGACAACCCTTCATCCCGCGGCTCCCGGCGCACACCGCACGGAACATCATCCGGCCGCCTCACGCAGCGGAAGCGGCCCACAGGACGGGCTTCATCCCCCGCCCATGCCGGTTCCCGCCGC
>NZ_CAKKTM010000367.1 GCF_920888515.1 Protofrankia sp. CiP1_Cm_nod1
TGTTCACCCTGGGATATCTTTCGATATCCTTCCGGGACAACTTCTCGAATTTACTGAAGGAATCTCGTTGAGTCAAACCGCCCCGGATCATCCGGTGGCCGCCTCGACGACTCCCCCGAACACTCACAGTGAGTGTCGGGCCGGGGATGGGGGCCATCCGAGTGGTGAATCTGGTTCGGATGTCTCCCGGCTTTCCGCCGGCAGAGAGAACATTACGGATGGCCAACGGGATCGTCAAACGCCAGAGGCTTTTTGATCTGTGATGTACATCACAGCTCCTGGATGTCGCCTTGACGCACCCGTCTGGTATGCGAGTATCGCTGGCTGCCACCGCACAGGTCGGCCGTACGGCCGCAAGGACGGCCACCGTCCAGGGTGGGGACCCACCGTCACCGCCGCGGCCCGCCGAAGAACACGGTCGGGACAGCGGCGACGGTAGGGACAGCGGCAGACGAGGACGACGACGCTGGCAGTGGAGACGGCGCTGGCGACGAGGGCGGCGCTGGCAGTGGAGACGGCGCTGGCAGGGACGGCTGCGACGGGGATATGGGCGGCGCCGGCCTCCGCTGGCCACGCCGCGGGCCGCTGACCGACGCATCCCCGGCGATCCACAACCGCCATGGCCGGTCCTGGGCGGTCCTGATCCCGATCCGGGGCCCGCGGGCGACCCGGGCCTCGTCGATCCAGGGGCCGGCGCTGAGCACGAGTGCTCCTCCCCCGGGTGCACCCCCGCCCGTGGACGCCCTGGGCAGGCCGGGCAGCACGCACGGCACGGCACGCCCGCCGGGACCGCCAGGGCCGCCGGCATCAGGAGCACCGGGAATGTCGGAGGGGCTGGGTACAACGGAGGAAACGCCGCGGAGATCAGGAGCGCCAGGGACGCTGGGGACGCTGGGGACGAGGTCGGCGCCGTTGAGGGAGCCGTCGACGGCCAGCGCCCGGGCGAGCCTTCCCGGGCCCCGGGCCAGCTCCGCCCGGCGCAGGTGCGTACGGCCGCGCACGGCGTCCGCCGCCCCCTCGACCACCTCACCCGCACGCAGCAGGACAGCGGCCGCCGCGCCGGGCGGCCCGCACACGATGTTCACGCACCAGTGCATCCCGTACACGAAGTAGACGTACAGGTGCCCGGGCGGCCCGAACATCACCGCGCACCGCGGGGTCGGGCCGCGGAACGCGTGCGAGGCGGGATCGTCCCGGCCGCCGTAGGCCTCGACCTCGGTCAGCCGGACGACGACCCCGCCTCGGCACAGCCGGACGCCCAGCAGGTCGCGGGCGACGTCCAGCGGCGGCCGCGCGTAGAAGCGCCGGTCCGCGACGCTCAGACGCCTCCCGCCCACTCGCGGTCCCCGCGCAGGCGTTCGGTGACCGCGGCCAGCTGCTCGCGCACCCGGGCCGGTGCCGTCCCGCCCGGGGCCGACCGGGCCTCCAGCGCGCCCTGGACGGACAGCACCGAGCGCACGCCCGGGGTCAGCCGGGGATTGATGGCCGCCAGCTGCTCGGCGCCGACATCCTCGAGGCCGACATCGTGCGCCACGCACCAGGCCACCAGCTGCCCGACCGCCTCGTGCGCCTCCCGGAAGGGCACCCCGCCGCGGACGAGGTGTTCGGCCACATCCGTGGCCAGCGCGAACCCGTCCGGGGCTGCCTCGGCGAGGCGCTGACGGCGCACCCGCATCGTGGCCACCGTCCCGGCGGTCGCCGGCAACACCAGCAGGAGGGTGTCGACCGCGTCGAACACCGGCTCCTTGTCCTCCTGCAGGTCGCGGTCGTAGGCCAGCGGGAGCCCCTTGAGCGTGGTGAGCAGCCCGGTGAGCGCCCCGATCAGACGGCCGGACTTGCCCCGAGCGAGCTCGGCGACGTCCGGGTTCTTCTTCTGCGGCATGAGCGAGCTGCCGGTGGCGAAGGCGTCGTCCAGTTCGACCCAGCCGAACTCGCGGCTGGTCCACAGGACGATCTCCTCGCCGAGCCGGGACAGGTGCACGCCGATCAGCGCGGCCGCGAACAGGAACTCCGCGGCGAAGTCACGGTCGGAGACGGCGTCGATGGAGTTCTCGAACGCCGAGTCGAAACCCAGTTCGACAGCGACGCCGTGCGGATCCAGCGGCAGCGAGGAGCCGGCCAACGCCCCCGCCCCGAGGCTGGACACGGCGGCGCGGCGGTCCCAGTCCCGCAGCCGGTCGACGTCCCGGGCGAACGCGTGGACGTGCGCCAGCAGCTGGTGGGCGAACGAGATCGGCTGGGCGTGCTGGAGGTGGGTCATCCCGGGGGCGGGGGTGTCCACGTGCGCCGCCGCCTGGTCGACGATGGCCTGCTGGAGCTCGATCAGGCGGGCGGCCACCTGGCGGGCATGATCCCGCAGGTACATCCGCAGGTCGGTGGCGACCTGGTCGTTGCGGCTGCGCCCGGCGCGCAGCTTGCCCCCCAGCGCGCCGAGGCGTTCGAGCAGCCCCCGCTCCAGCGCGGTGTGCACGTCCTCGTCGTCCACGGTCGGGCGGAAGCCGCCGGTACGCACCGCCTCCGACAGGTCGTCGAGCGCGGCCAGGATGGCGGCCAGCTCGCCGTCGTCGAGCAGGCCGGCGCGGTGCAGCACCCGGGCGTGGGCGCCGGAGGCCCGCAGGTCGTAGGGGGCCAGCCGCCAGTCGAACTGGACGCTGACCGACAGGCGGGCCAGCGCCTGCGCCGGGCCGCCGGCGAAACGCCCACCCCACAACCTCGTCGGCGACGAGGACGGGGACCCGGATCCGGATGCCGACGAGGCGGGCCCTGCCGGCTCGGGCCCCGGCCGGGACACGGTCGGCTCGGTCGCCGGCTGGGACGCGCCTGGCTCGGGCACGGCCGGCTCGGAGGCCGTCGGTGGCTGGGATGCCGACACGCTCACCGCGACAGCCGCTGTTCCCGGGCGGCCCACACCTTGCTCGGCAGGCCCCACAGGTCGATGAAGCCGCGGGCGTCGCGCTGGTCGAACTGGTCGCCGGCGTCGTAGGTCGCCAGCGCGTGGTCGTACAGGCTCGCATCGCTGCGCCGTCCCACCACCTGGGCGACCCCGCCGGCGAGCCGGATCCGCACGTCGCCGCTGACCCGGACGCTGGCGTTGTCGACGAACGCGTCCAGCGCGGCCCGCAACGGCGAGTACCACAGGCCGTCGTAGACCAGCTCGGCCCAGCGCTGGTCCACCCCGCGCTTGAACCGGGCGAGGTCACGCTCGAGGGTGAGGTCCTCCAGGTCACGGTGGGCGGTCAGCAGGGTGATCGCCGCCGGGCACTCGTATATCTCCCGGCTCTTGATCCCCACCAGCCGGTCCTCGATCAGGTCGATCCGCCCGACGCCCTGCGCGCCCGCGCGGGTGTTCAGCTCCGCGACCAGCTCCGGCAGCGGCAGTGCGCGGCCGTCGAGGGAGACCGGGAGGCCATCGGCGAAACCGATCGTCACCTCGTCCGGGTCCCGCGCGAGCGTCGGGTCGGCGGTGTAGACGAAGACGTCCTCCGGCGGCTGTGCCCACGGATCCTCGAGCACGCCACACTCGGCGGTGCGTCCCCACAGGTTCTGGTCGATGGAGTAGGGGGAACGTGCCGTCACGTCGATGGGCAGGCCGCGTTCGTCGGCGAAGGCGATCGCCTTGTCCCGGGTCATCCCGGAGTCGCGTACCGGCGCCAGCACCTTCAGCTCCGGTGCCAGTGCCATCACGCCGACCTCGAAACGCACCTGGTCGTTGCCCTTGCCGGTGCAGCCGTGGGCGATGGCCCCGGCGCCGAAGGTGTGCGCCGCCTCCACCAGGTGGCGGACGATCACCGGCCGTGACAGCGACGAGATCAGCGGATAGCGGTCCATGTACAGGGCGTTCGCCCGGATGGCGGGGGCGACGAAGGAGCGGGCGAACTCCTCCCGCGCGTCGACCACGACCGACTCCACCGCCCCGCAGGTCAGGGCACGCTGCCGGATCGCCTCGAGATCCTCACCGCCCTGGCCGACGTCGACGGCCAGGGCCACGACCTCCGCACCGGTCTCGGCGCCGATCCACCCGATGGCCACGGACGTGTCCAGACCACCCGAATATGCCAGTACCACGCGGTCAGTCACCGCTGATCAACCTTTCCTCTCTGCGTTTTCCGTGTTCCCGGGGTGTGCTCCCGGGGTGTGCTCCCGGGGTGTGCTCCCGAGCGGTTGTGCAGTTGTGCCGCCAGGCGCCGGTGCGCCCGTCAGGCGTTGTGCCCAGCTCCGGCAGCTCCGGCAACGGCTGCCGCCGGGGCCGGTGTCGTCCGGGCCCGTAGCTGGAGCACCGGTGGGTGGTCCCCGTCCTGTTCCGGCCGGGAGAGCTCTTCGGTCGGGAAAGGTGGGTACGGAAACGGCTACCGCGACGACCGTCCGTCCCTCACTTTCATGATTTCACGCTTCGGCGAAGCTCGATCACGGGCCATTGATCGATTGTGGAACGCCTCCGAGCTGTCTGACCAACACCCCCGCCGGTCAGGCGGCTGAAGAACGGCCGGCCGTCGTGGCTGAGCGCGCCCGGCCAACCGGCCGGTCAGCCGCCCGGGGCGGAGCCGGGGCCGACCAGGCCGACGAAGGCGTCGCTGGTGCGGCCCTCAGCCAGGCCGAGCAGCCGGGCGGCCAGCTCGGGACCGGTGGGAACGGCACCGGCGGCAGGCGGGCCGCCGGCGGCCACCTGAGCTGACCGGCACACCACCAGCACCGTGTCGTCGCCGGCGATGGTGCCCATGACCTCCGGCAGCGACGCGCGGTCCAGGGCCGAGGCGAACAGCTGCGCGGCACCCGGCGGGGTCCGCAGGACCACCAGGTCGCCGTTGGCCTCGGCCGAGACCAGCAGCTCCTCGCAGAGCCGGCCCAGCGGCAGCCGCACCGACTCGGCCGGCGCCAGGTTGACGTCGACGGCGTAGACGAGCCCGCCCTGCGGGCTGCGCACCTTGGTCGCGCCGAGATCCTCCAGGTCGCGTGACAGCGTCGCCTGCGTGACCTGGACGCCTTCGGCCGCCAGCAGCCGGGCCAGCTCCATCTGCGAACGCACCGGCTGCCGGGCGATCAGGGCGGCGAGCCTGACCTGGCGGGCGTGCTTGGTCAGCGGCACGGCCGCGTGCCGCACCGCCGTGGGCGGCTGCGCCGCCACGATGCTCTCGGGCCCCCGCGCCCCGGCCGTCCGGGCTGCCGCGGTGGCTTCCGCCACCTGGATGGCGGCGGTGGCCCCGGCCACCTGGGCGGCGGTGGCCCCGGCCACCTGGGTGGTCGCGGTGGCATGACCCCGGCGGCCCGTCATGGCGTGCTCTGCCCGGTCAGCGCGGTGGGGAACGGGTGCGCCGCCGCGTCACCCGCCCGGCCGGCGGCCTGGTCGGGCTCGTCCAGCAGGGACGGATCCAGGAGGAAGGACAGGAGTGCCTTCTGCGCGTGCAGCCGGTTCTCGGCCTGGTCGAAGACGACCGAGCGGGGGCCGTCGATCACGGAACCGGCGATTTCCAGATCGCGGTGCGCCGGCAGGCAGTGCATGACGATCACGTCGTCATCGGCCGCCTCGACCGCCTTCTCGTCCAGCTGGTACGGCTGGAAGACCAGCGACCGGCTCTCGCCCTGGTCGTCCTGGCCCATCGACGCCCAGACATCGGTGTAGAGCACGTCCGCGCCGGCGGCGGCCACCAGCGGGTCGTGGGTCACCACGATCTCCCCGCCGGTGCTGGCGGCGATCTCGCTGGCCTGCCGGACCACCTGCTCGAACGGCTCGTACCCGGGTGGGGAGGCGACCCGCACCCGCATCCCGGCCAGTGCGCCGGCGAGGACCAGCGAGTGCGCGACGTTGTTCCCGTCCCCGAGATAGGCCAGGGTCAGGCCGGCCAGGGCGCCTTTCCGCTCCCGGATCGTCTGCAGGTCGGCGAGCGCCTGGCACGGGTGGGCATGGTCGGACAGCGCGTTGACCACCGGCACCGACGCGGCCGCGGCCAGCCGCTCCAGCCGCTCCTGCGCGAACGTCCGTATGACGATCATGTCGACGTACCGGCTGAAGACGGTGGCCGTGTCCTCGATGGACTCGCCCCGGCCGAGCTGGGTGCTCGCCGCGTCCACCACCACCGGGTGCCCCCCGAGCTCGGCCACGGCGACGTCGAAGGACAGCCTGGTCCGGGTGGAGGGCTTCTCGAACAGCAGGACCACCGACCGGCCGGCGAGCGGCCCGGGCCCGCCGCTGCCCGAACGGTCGCCTGTGCGGCGGGCCGCCTTCAGCCGGTCCGCCGCGTCCAGGATGGCGGTCTGTTCGGCCGGTGTCAGGTCGGTGTCGAGGAGGAAGTGCCGGATCGTCATGAGACGGCGTCCAGGGCGGACATGGCGGGGAGCGCCGGCGGGCGCGGGGCCGTATCCCCGGCATGCCGCTTCGCGACACGCCGGGTTCCCGCGCGCGGGACGCTGTCGGGGTGCACCGTCATGCGCTGACCTTAGAACGTCCGCTGGTGGACCGTGACGGCCCGGCGGCCGCACCGCCACCGGTGCCGTCCGCGCCGGCGGAGGTCACGGCCTGGTCGGCGATGGCCGGCAGCGCGGCGACGAACTCGTCGGCATCCGCGGCCGAGAGCACCAGCGGCGGGGCCAGCCGGACCGCGTCCGCGCTCACCGCGTTGACCAGGAAGCCCGCCTGCCGGGCCGCGGTCTCGAAGGCGGCGGCGAACGGCGCGTCGAGCTCGATCGCCAGCCACAGCCCACGGCCGCGGACCCCGGTCACGCCCGCGGCGCCGGCGCCGCGGATCCCGTCGGCGAGCCGGCCCCCCACCCGCACCGCGTTGTCGATCAGACCGTCCCGCTCGATGGTGTCCAGCACGGCGAGCGCGGCGGCGCAGACGACCGGCCCCCCGCCGAAGGTGCTGCCGTGCTCACCGGGACGCAGCAGCTTCCCCGCCGGGCCGAAGCCGACGCAGGCCCCGATCGGCAGGCCGCCCCCGAGCCCCTTGGCGAGGGTGACGACGTCCGGGACGACGCCCTCGACCTGGTGCAGGAACCAGGCGCCGGCCCGGCCGATACCGCTTTGCACCTCGTCCAGGACGAGCAGCGCGCCGGCGCGGTCGCAGATCTCGCGGGCCGCCTTCAGGTAGCCCGCCGGCGGCGCGACCACGCCGCCCTCACCCAGCGTCGGTTCCAGGAACACCGCGGCGGTGCGCTCGCCGACCGCGTCCGCCAGCGCCGCGGCGTCGCCGTAGGGGACGAAACGCGCGCCGGGCAGCAGCGGCTCGAACGGCGCCCGTTTGGACGGCTGGCCGGTAATCGACAGGGCGCCCAGGGTCCGCCCGTGGAACGAGCCCTCGGCCGCGACGATCTCTTCGCGGCCCGTCCGCCGGGAGATCTTGATGGCGGCCTCGTTGGCCTCCGCCCCGGAGTTGCAGAAGAACACCCGGCCGTCGGCGCCGCCGAGCAGCCCCAGCAGGCGCTCGGCCAGGACGATCTGCCGCTCGTTCACGTACAGGTTGGACACGTGGCCCAGGCGGCCGATCTGGTCGCGGACGGCCTCCTGCACGGCCGGGTGGCAGTGCCCGAGGACGCTCACGGCCACCCCGGCGATCAGGTCCAGGTACGCGCGCCCGTCGGCGTCCCACACCCTGGTCCCCGCCCCGCGCTCGAGCGCGATCGGCGGCCGGCCGTAGGCCGTCATGATCACAGCGTCCCGGCGGTTGAGCAGATCGTCGTTCACAGGGCTCCTCCCGTGGCGGGGTCTGTTCCTACGGCAGAGGTTTCTGTTCCTACGGCAGGGGTTGCTGTCCCCGCGGCAGGGGTTGGCGTGCTCGGATCCGCGGCGCGGCGGGCGGGCGGCGCGGGAGCGGCCACCGCCGGGGCGGCGTCCGGTGTGATCAGGGTGCCGATGCCGTCGTCGGTGAAGACCTCCAGCAGGACGGCGTGCGCCACCCGGCCGTCGAGGACGTGCGCCTGCGGGACACCGCCGTGCACCGCCCGCAGGCACGCCTCCATCTTCGGGATCATGCCACTGGCCAGTGTGGGCAGCAGGTCCGCCAGCTCACCGGCGGTCAGCTCGCTGATCACCTCGTCACTGTGTGGCCAGTCCGCGTACAGCCCCTCAACGTCGGTGAGGATGACCAGCTTCGCCGCGCCGAGCGCGGCGGCGAGCGCCGCGGCGGCGGTGTCGGCGTTGACGTTGTACACCCCGCCGTCGATCCCGCGGGCCACCGTGGCGACCACCGGGACCTTGCCGGAGCCGAGCAGGGCGGTCACCGTCTCGGGGGCGACCTCGACAACGTCGCCGACCAGGCCGATGTCGATCTCCTCGCCGTCCACGACCGCCAGGCGCCGCCGGGCGGTGAACAGGTTGGCGTCCTCGCCGGAGAGGCCGACGGCGAACGGGCCGTGGTGGTTGACCAGCCCGACGACGTCCCGGTTGACCTGGCCGACCAGGACCATCCGGACGATCTCCATCGTCTCCGGGGTGGTCACCCGCAGCCCGCCGGCGAACACCGACTCGACTCCCAGCCGGTCGAGATGCGCGGTGATCTGCGGCCCGCCGCCGTGGACGACGACCACCCGCAGACCCGCGTAGCGCAGAAAGACCACGTCGGCGGCGAACGCCTCGCGCAGCGCCGGGTCCTTCATCGCGTGCCCGCCATATTTGATCACGATGGTGGCGCCGTGGAAGCGCGACAGCCAGGGCAGCGCCTCGATGAGCACCTGGGTCTTGGCCAGGGCGGCATGGCCCCGCGCGAGCGTCGCCGGCCGGCCCAGGGCGGGTACGGCGCTCACGTCGAGTACGCCGAGTTCTCGTAGACGTAACCGTCGGTGAGGTCGTTCGTCAGGACCGTCAGTTCGCTGCCGCCGGCGTGCAGGTCGATGCGGATGGCGACCTCCCGGCCGGTCAGGTCGACGAGCTCGCGCGGCTCGCCCGGGGCACCGTCGCGGCACACCCACACCCCGTTGATCGCGACGTCGACGGCGTCGGGCTCGAACGCGGCACGGGTGGTCCCCACCGCGGCGAGCACCCGGCCCCAGTTCGGGTCGTTGCCATAGAGCGCGCACTTGAGCAGGTTGCACCGCGCCACCGCCCGGCCGACCTCGAGGGCGTCGTCCTCACCGGCCGCGCCGGTGACGGTGACCGCGATCGTCTTGGTCGAGCCCTCGGCGTCGGCGACCAGCTGCCCGGCCAGGTCGGCGCAGGTGCCGGTCACCAGCCCGCCGAGCGTCCCGGCGTCGACACGCACCCCGGACGCGCCGCTGGCCAGCAGCAGCACGGTGTCGTTGGTGGACATGCAGCCGTCGGAGTCCACCCGCTCGAAGGTGGTGCGGCAGGCGTCCCGCAGCACCTGGTCGGCGGTCGGCGGGTCGACGACCGCGTCCGTGGTCACCACCACCAGCATCGTGGCGAGCGCCGGCGCGAGCATGGCGGCGCCCTTGGCCATCCCGCCTACCGTGACCCCCGCCGCCGCGCGCACCGCCTGCTTGCTGACGGTGTCGGTGGTGCGGATCGCCTCGGCGGCGGCGGCGCCACCGGTCGCCGCCGCCTCGGTGACCGCCTTGGCCACGCCGGGCAGCAGCAGGTCCATGGGCAGGCGTATCCCGATCAGCCCGGTCGAGCAGACGGCGACCTCACCGGCACCCAGCCCGAGCAGGGCCGCGGTGTGCTCGGCGGTGTGGTGGGTGTCGGCGAAGCCGGCCGGGCCCGTGCAGGCGTTGGCGCCGCCGGAGTTCAGCACGACCGCCCGCAGCCGGCCGTCCACGAGCACCTGCCGGGACCACCGCACCGGCGCGGCCTGCACCCGGTTGCGGGTGAACACGCCCGCGGCCGTGTCGAGGGGGCCGTCGTTGACGACGAGGGCGACGTCCGGACGGCCGGAGGGCTTGAGCCCGGCCGCCACGCCCGCGGCCCGGAAACCGGCCGGCGCCGTGACACTCACGATCCGATCCTCACGATCATGCCTCCTGCCCGCCGATGATTATGCGGTGCCGCTGGACGGCCGTGACTCGCCCGTGGACGACTGCCATCCGTTTTCGGCGAGCCGTCCGCTTCTGCGCTACCGCCTGCTTTCCCATGGCTGTCACCTGCCCGGCCGTCTCCTGCCCGCAGGCGGATTCCTGTTCCTGCCCACGGACGGATGCCCGCCCGCAGGCAGGTCTCCGCCCGTGGGTGAGCGTCGGCGGTGGGGCTGGTCACGGGGCCACCCCCTGTGCGGTCAGTCCCGTTGTCTCCGGCAGGCCGAGCATGAGGTTCGCGCACTGCAGTGCCTGGCCCGCGGCCCCCTTGCACAGGTTGTCGAGGGCGGCGACGACCACCGCCCGTCCCGCCTGCTCGTCCGCCATGACCTGCAGGTGGACGGCGTTGCCGCCGAGAGCCGCCGAGGTGTGGGGCCAGCGGCCCGGCGGCAGGACCCGCACGAACGGCTCGTCCGCGTAGGCCGCGAGCAGCGCGCCGCGCAGGGCGTCCGTGGTCACCTCGGCGCCTTTTCCGGTGCCTTCTCCGCGGAGGCGGGCGGTGCAGGTGGCGAGGATGCCGCGCGGCATGGGCGCGAGCACCGTGGTGAACGACATCGACACGGGCGTGTCGACCAGCCCGCCGAGGGCCTGGAGGATCTCCGGGCGGTGCTGGTGGCTGCCGACCTTGTAGGCGGTCAGGTCGCCCATGACCTCGCTGCCGAGCAGGTTCGCCTTGGGTGAGCGGCCGGCGCCCGAGGTGCCGCTGGCCGCCACGACGACGACGTCCTCGGTCTCGACCAGCCCCGCGGCCAGCAGCGGGGCGAGGGCGAGGGTGACCGCGGTCGGATAGCAGCCGGGGGCCGCCACCCGGTCACTGGTCCGGATCGCCTCCCGTGCCGCTGGCAGCTCCGGCATCCCGTATGTCCACGCGCCCGCGTGCTCGCCGCCGTAGGCCCGGCGCCAGGCCTCGGCGTCGACGAGCCGGTGGTCGGCACCCAGGTCGACGACGCGGGCGCCGGCCGGCAGCGTCGCCGCCACCGCGGCGGACGCGCCGTGCGGGAGCGCGAGAAAGACGATGTCGGCGTCGGCCCCGGCAAGGGCCGACGTGTCGACGAAGACCCGGCCCTCGAGGCCGGGCAGGTGCGGGTGGATCTCGGTGACGTCGCGCCCGGCCGACGAGCCCGCCGCCAGCGGGCCGATCTCGAGCTCCGGATGCCCGAGCAGCAGGCGCAGCAGCTCCCCGCCCGCGTACCCACTGGCCCCGGCCACCGCCGCTGTCATCCCCATGACTGAAAACTTATACATAGCATTTCATGAACATGCAATACCTTGCCGTGGGAAGTTGCGGCGCGGCGTTTCCTCAGCTCCTCCCGGCACCCGCCGGGCCGCCAGACCCCGCACCCCGTCGGGCGACGCCGGGTCGCCCGCCGGACCAGGACGGGCCCTGCGCCAGCCGCCCCGGGGCCCGAGCCCCGACACGACCACCAGGAGCGCGTCCGAGCAGACACACAACAACACAAACATGCTGGCGTGCGAACACGTAGCGACACACAATGACACGCAGCCATATGAACACTCGGAGTAATTTTCTTGCTACCCTCCGCGATGTTTGGGTGTAGATGACGACACCCACCGGTTCTGAGGAGCAGAGATGTCTCGTCGACGATGGCGGATCGGAATATGGGCGGCGGCAGTGACGGCCACAGTCGGGGCGGTGGCCCTGCCGGCGGCGGCTGTTGCCTCCCCGGGAGTGTCGGGCACGACCCCCGGCTGGGACATCCGGCTGCGTAGCGGCATAGTGCAGGCCTGGGGCCGCAATGACTTCGGGCAGCTGGGCAACGGCACCACCACCAACAGCCCGGTACCCGTCCAGGTCTCCGGCCTCACCGGCGTCACCGCCGTCGCGGGCGGAGGGAACAGCGGGTACGCGCTGCGCCGGAACGGCACCGTCTGGGCCTGGGGACTGAACAGCTCCGGGCAGCTGGGCAACGGCACCACCACCAACAGCCCGCTACCCGTCCAGGTCTCCGGCCTCACCGACGTCACCGCCATCACCGGCGGTGAGGCCACGGGGTACGCGCTGCGCCGGAACGGCACCGTCTGGGCCTGGGGACTGAACAGCTCCGGGCAGCTGGGCAACGGCACCACCACCAACAGCCCGCTACCCGTCCAGGTCTCCGGCCTCACCGACGTCACCGCCATCACCGCCGGCAACTTCACCGGGTACGCGCTGCGCCGGAACGGCACCGTCCGGGCCTGGGGCTACAACAACGAGGGCGAACTGGGTAACGGCACCTCCGGTCCCGGTACCAACAGCCCGGTACCCGTCCAGGTCTCCGGCCTCACCGGCGCCACCGCCATCGCCGGCGGCGGCTTCGCCGGGTACGCACTGCGGTTCGACGGCACCGTCCGGGCCTGGGGCTACAACGGCAACGGCGAACTGGGCAACGGCACCACCACCAACAGCCCGGTACCCGTCCAGGTCTCCGGCCTCACCGGCGCCACCGCCATCGCCGCCAGCGACCGCACCGGGTACGCACTGCGGTTCGACGGCACCGTCCAGGCCTGGGGTGGCAATGGCTTCGGGCAGCTGGGCAACGGCACCACCACCAACAGCCCGGTACCCGTCCAGGTCTCCGGCCTCACCGGCGTCACCGCCATCGCCGCCGGCGGCCTCACCGGGTACGCGCTGCGGTTCGACGGCACCGTCCGGGCCTGGGGACTGAACAACTTCGGCCAGCTGGGCAACGGCAGTGCGGCCTTCTACAGCCCGATACCCGTCCCGGTCTCCGGCCTCACCGGCGTCAGCGCCATCGCCGCCGGCGACTTCGCCGGGTATGCGGTGGTCGGCCGGTGGGACCGCTGACCGAACCGGATAATCAGATCACGGATACGGAGACACGAAACAGCTGACCGTCGGGGCGGCATGACACAGCCCCCACGTCCGTTGAGGCTGAGGCGACAACTTTGTCGCCTCAGCCTCTTTTTATCGCTTTATCGCTTTATCGCTTTATCGCTTCAGCCTCGACCGCACCCGGAAAGCCGGCGCCGGAGAGCAGATGCAAGACCGGGACCAGGTCCAGGTCCCCACGGCGTCGGAAGCCGGACACTCCTGACCCTGGCCGCGCCGGACGGTCGACGCTGTCAGATACCACCGGAGCAAACGGACAGCACCGGAACAGGCAGTCCGGGCCCGGCCACGGGCCTACACACAGGAGCGGGACGTTGAGAATCGGAGAGGAACGCGATATGGCGACAGCGACCGCCACATTCGCCACGCTCACCGCCGACCTCCCGGCCGGCAGGCGCGTAGTGGCACGGCGGGCAACGGCGCGGTACGCGACCACCGGGCGCGTGGCCCGGGTTCCGGCCGGACCGGTGGTCGCTGCTGGTTCGTCGTACCGGACGGGGCCACGGTGACGTTCTTCGGCGCCTACCTGGCGCTCCTGCTGATCCTGCTGATCGTCATCATCGGTGCACGGGTCGTCCTGTCGCGTTCCCATGACGTACCGCCCGTGGACCCGCGCAGCCTCCCCCTCGACGATCTCGGCTTCCTCGCCGGCGGGGCGAGGCGGGCGGTCGAGGCGGCGGTCGTCGCCCTGCATGACGAGGGCCGGGTCGCCCCGGGCAGCCGGCGCTCCGTACTCGTCGCGGCCGGCCCTCCACCGGAGGGCGGGCATCCCATCACTCGTACGGTGTATGACGTCATCGCCACGGCGGGTGAGATGCGGCTCGCCCACGTCCAGCGGGCCGTCGCGGGCAGCCCGGCCGCACAGGCCACCCGCGCCGGATTACAGGCGGCACGCCTGGTGCCGTCCGCGGAACAGGCCCGCAGGCTCCGACGGTTACGCCGAACTTTTCTGATCATGGTGGTCCTGGGTGTGGCCGGCATCCCGTTCGCCGTCGTGGCCGGTGACCTCGGTGCCTTCTTCTACCTGCCGGCGGCGTTCATGATGTCCATGGCCGCCATCGCGGTGACGATCGTCCCGCGGACCACGCACGCCGGGCGCCGGCTCCTGCGGGACGCCCGTACGCTCGCGCGGAGTCTGGGCCTGGGCGGAATTCCCGGGCAGCGTGGGGTCGCCGTGGCGCTGTTCGGCCCGGTCGTGCTGTGGCGGACCGACCCCCTGCTCGCCCGGCAGCTCGGCCTGCCGTTCGTCGCCACCTCCTCCGGGAGTTCGCACAGCTCCTCCTCGGACGGCGGGTCCTCCTCGGACAGTGGGTCGTCGTGTGGCGGTAGCTCCTCCTGCGGTGGTGGCGGTAGCGGATGCGGCGGCGGAGGGGGATGCGGTGGCGGCGGCAGCGGGTGTGGCGGCGGCGGAGGATGCGGTGGCGGCGGATGCGGCGGATGATCATTTCTGGACGGGCCAGCGGCACGTTGCCGCGAGGGCTGGGGATCGGCTGGCGGCCGGAACTCGCCGCGTTCATCACCGAACGGAAGGATCTGGGGTTCGTCGAAGTAATAGCCGAGACCCTGCACACCCACGGCCCACTGCCAGCCGGCCTCGACGAGCTGGTCGAACGTGGCATGCCGGTGGTGCCGCACGGCGTCGGCCTCGGGCTCGGCGGCACCGAACCGCTCCAGCCGGCACGAGTGGCGCACCTGGCCGCCGTCGCCGAACGGGTGCGAGCACCCCTGGTGAGCGAACATGTCGCCTTCGTACGGGCCGGCGGCCTCGAAGCCGGCCACCTGCTGCCGGTCCCACGCACCCGCGAGGCCATGGACGTGCTGGCCGCGAACGTGCGGGCGCTGTCCGCCGAGCTTGCGGTACCACTCGCTCTGGAGCATCCGGCCGCTCTGCTGCGCTGGCCCGAGGCGGACTTCGACGAGGCCGGCTTCCTCACCGAGCTGGCCGAGCGCACCGGCGCGCTGCTCCTGCTCGACCTCGCCAACCTGCGCGCCGACCAGATCAACCACGGGGTCGACCCACACCGCTTCCTTGACGCGCTGCCGTGGGAGCGCGTCGCCTACATCCATGTGGCCGGTGGGACGGTACGCGGCGGGCTCTACCACGACACCCACACCCACCCCGTCACCCGTGAGGTCCTCGACCTGATACATGCGGTAGCCGACCGCTGGGCAGACCGGAACCCACCCCCGCCGGACCCGGCCCGGAACCCGGAGCTGGGACCACAGTCGCAGCCACAGCCGCAGAAAACGAACGAGCACCATGTTGATCATTCGGGATATTCCGGATGCTCCGACCGGCACAACCGTTCCAGCCACGCGGCCACGGGCTTCGGCAGAATACCGGCGATCATGCTTGAACGCGACGGCCGCTACCCGTCCGTGTGGGAGCTCACCGGCGAGCTGAACACCATTGCCGCCGCGGCCGGCCACAATTCCGGACCGAACGCAAATACCAGCCCAAGCAGAAACACCAGGCCGGCCAGAAATGTCAGCCTGGTCGGCAATACCAGACCAGCCGGAAACAGCAGACCGGACGGCGGGACAGAACCGGGCAGGAATACCCGCACAGGTGGCAGCCCCAGCCCAGACGGCATCGATGCCAGGCCAGACAGCGGTGCCGAGCGGGACGGTGATACCCGGGACGGTGGTACTGCGGGTGGGCTGCGGCAGACACAGGGCGAGCTCGTCCGTGCGCTGGTTGGCGGTGGGCCGGCCCCCGCCGGATTCGGCCACGGGCGGGTCGCGTCGACCAGGGCCGCGCTGCTGCGCAAACGCGCGGACGCGGCCGCCCGGGCCTGGCCGGCGCTGTCCTGCCTGCCCGACTTCCGCGTCAGGTTCGCCGCGTTCGCGGACGGCCGCCCACCCGCCGGGGCGTACGCCGACGGGGTGGCCTTCGCCCGCGCTGTCCGGAGTGATCTCGACCGCGAGGCGCGGGCCGAGCAGCTGCTGGCAGCGCTGGCACGCCGACGGCTGGCAGTCGCCATGGACCGGCGCGGCAGCGGGCGTCCGCTCGTCGCGGTACGAGTGCCGTTCGTAGGAACCCGTGTCCTCGGCCTCGACCGCGAGGACGACTGACACCGCGGCGGCCGACACCGCGAAGACGGCCAGCACGGTGAGGGCTGCTGACCCGGCGAGGGCCCCGGCCCCGGTCGAAACGTCGAACCGGGGCCGGCCAGCTCAGGGTCGGGATCTGCCGGAACCAGGCCGGTCGAAACCAGGTCAGGTGCGTAGGACGGCGCCGGTCAGCCGGGTGGCCTCGGCGATCGCCACGTCCCGCGCCGCGTTGGCCTCCTGGGCGGTCAGCGTCCGGTCCACCGCCCGCAGCCGCAGGCCGAACGCGAGTGACCGCTTCCCCTCACCTATCTGGGATCCCTCGTAGACGTCGAAGAGGGTCAGCGCTTCCAGCAGGTCACCGGCGCCACGGCGCAACGCCTCGGTGACGCGCGCCACCGGCACGCCGGCCTCGACGACCAGCGCGATGTCACGGTCGGCCGGCGGGTAGGTGGACACTGCCGGGGCGGTGACCGGCGGGCGCGCCAACGCGATCTCGATCACCGTGTCGAGATCGAGCTCCATGGCGCAGGCCCGGGCCGGCAGCCCGTACGCCGCGATCACGCGCGGGTGCAGTTCCCCGGCGTACCCGACCACCTGGCCGTCCGCCGACAGGCGCGCGCACCGGCCCGGATGCCACGGGGTCAGCGCGTCCGCCGTCACGGTCAGGTCCACACCGGTGGCCGCCGCGACGGTGTGCGCCGCGTCGATGGCGTCCTGCCAGGTCGCCGGCTGTCCCGGGCCCCACCAGCCGGCCGGCTCGCGACGGCCGGTCAGGACGACGGCCACCAGCCTGGGCTGTTCGGGCAGGACAGCGTTGAGCGCGGCGATCTCGGCGTCGTCGGGCCGGCGGTCGACCGCCGGAGTCGGCGGGGTGGCGGCCGTGGCCGTGGCGCGGAAGACCAGGCCGGTCTCGAACAGGGCCAGGTCGGCCTGCCCCCGGCCGATGTTGCGGATGGCCGCGGCGAACAGCCCCGGCAGCAGGGTGGTGCGCAGGTTGGCGGCGTCCTCGGCGATCGGGTTGGCGATCCGGACCACCGCCGCCCGGGTGTCGTCGCTGGTGAGCCCGAGCCGGTCCGGGGTGTCGTCCCCGACGAACGGGACGGTCAGGACCTCCACGTAGCCCTGGTGGGCGAGGGCGGTACCGACCGCCCGGCGTATCCGCTGGCCCCGGGTGAGGCCGCGGCCCGCGGGCAGCCGCGGGAGGGTCACCGGGATCGTGTCGTACCCCTCCAGGCGGATGACCTCCTCGACCAGGTCGGCGGGCCGGGTCAGGTCGGGACGCCAGGACGGCGGGACGACCAGCAACGCGCCGTCACCGACACTGTCGCCGTCGGCCCCGGCGGGGGCAACGGCGTCGGCAATGGCCTCGGTGCCATCGCCGACACCATCACCGGTGCCGGCACCGGTGATGGTGTCGGCGACCGCGCAGCCGACCTCGGCCAGCCGCCGACGGACGATCTCCGCCGGATAGGGACGCCCACCCAGACGGGCCGTCTCGGCCAACGGGAAGGTGATGAGACGCGGCGCCGGACGGTGATCGATGTCGGTCACCCCGGCCTCGGCGGTGGCGCCGGCGAGCTCGGTGAGCAGGCGCAGAGCGGCGTGGGCCGCCGCCGGCGCGAGCGCCGGGTCGACGCCGCGCTCGAACCGGCGGGACGCCTCGGACCCGAGCTGGTGGCGCCGGGCCGTGCGGGCCACCGCGACCGGGTCGAAGTGGGCCGCCTCGATGAGGATCTCGGTGGTGTCGGCGGAGATCTCGGTGGAGGCACCGCCCATGACCCCGGCGAGCGCCACCGGCCCGGAGCCGTCGGCGATGACCAGGTCCTCCGGGTCGAGTTCACGCTTGACGCCGTCGAGGGTGACCAGCCGCTCCCCCTCGCGGGCGCGGCGCACCACGATCGGCCCGGACAGTTTCGCCCGGTCGAAGGCGTGCAGCGGCTGCCCCAGTCCCAGCATGATCAGGTTCGTGACGTCGACCGGTACCGAGATGGGCCGCATGCCCGACAGGGCGAGCCGCCGGGCCAGCCGCAGCGGTGTCACCGCGTCCGGCCGGACCCCGGTGACGACCCGGGCGACATAGCGGCTGCAGGCGGCGGTGTCCTCCACCACGACCGGATACCCTGCCGCGTCCTGTCCAGCTCCGGTCTGTCCAGCTCCGGTCTGTCCAGCTCCGGCCTGTCCGGACGCGGTTTGGCCGGACGCGGTTTGCTCCGGCACCGCGCGCTCGCGATCATCGCCGCGGCCCGCGGGCACGGGCACAGAGGCAGCCTCGGCGGGGTCGTCGAAGGGCAGCCCGAACGCGGCCGCCGCCTCCCGGGCGATCCCGCGCACGGACAGGCCGTAGCCGCGGTCCGGGGTGACGGCGATGTCCAGCACGTCGTCGGCGAGGTCCAGCAGCTCGGCGACGTCGGTCCCCACCGGGGTGTCGGGCGGCAGGACGAGGATCCCGCCATGGTCGTCGCCGATGCCCAGCTCGCTGGCCGAGCAGATCATCCCCTCGCTGAGCTGTCCGTAGGTCCTGCGGGCGGTGATGGTGAAACCACCGGGCAGCACCGCGCCGGGCAGGGCGACAGCCACCCGGTCACCGACGGCGAAGTTGAACGCGCCGCAGATCACCCCTCGGGTGGCGGCCTCAGCCACCCGGACCTGCACCCAGCGCACATCCTTCTTCTTCGTCCGGACGATTTCGATCGAGACCACCTCGCCGACGACGACGCCGGCAAGGTCATGCCCGACCGGCTCGACGGCCTCCACCTCGAAACCGGCCCGGATGAGCGCGTCGGCTACCGCCTTCGCCGGCGGCAGGGCCGGGACGGCCTCCCGCAGCCACGACATCACGATCTTCATGGTCAGTTCCCCGTCCCGAACGAGAGGCCGAAGCGGACGTCCCCGTCGACGAAGTCCCGGATCTCGTGGACGTCGTGGCGGATCATCGCGGCGCGTTCCAGGCCCATCCCGAACGCGAACCCGCTGTAGCGGGCCGGGTCGACCCCGCAGGCGACCAGCACGTTCGGGTCGACCATCCCGCAGCCCCCGACCTCGATCCAGCCCTCGTCCGAGCACACCCGGCACGGCTGGCGGGCCGGCTCGCCCCGGCAGGCGAAGCAGGCGACGTCGAGCTCGGCCGACGGCTCGGTGAACGGGAAGTAGGACGGCCGCAGCCGGGTGGCCAGCCCCGAGCCGAACAGCGCCTGGGCGAAGACCTCCAGCGTCCCGCGCAGGTCGGCCATGGTGATGCCCTCGTCCACCGCCAGGCCCTCGAGCTGGCCGAACACCGGCGAATGCGTGGCGTCGACCGCGTCGTTACGGTACGTCCGCCCCGGGCAGACCACGTACACCGGCAGCGGACGGGACAGCAGGGTGCGGATCTGCACCGGTGAGGTGTGCGTGCGCAGCAGCAGCCCGCTGCCCACCGGGTCGACGTAGAGGGTGTCGTGCGAGCTGCGGGCCGGATGGTCCGGGCCGAGGTTCAGCGCCTCGAAGTTGAACCAGTCGTGCTCGGCTTCCGGCCCCTCGGCCACCTCGTAGCCCATCGCCACGAACACGTCCACCAGATGGTCGGACAGGGCGGACAGCGGATGGCGGGCCCCGAGCGGCCGGCGGGTGCCGGGCAGGGTGACGTCGACGCGCTCCTCGACGAGGACGCGGGCGTCCCGCTCGGCGGTCAGCTCGGCCAGCCGGGCCTCGTAGGCCGCGCGGATCGCCGCGGTGGCGGCGTTGTGCCGGCGGCCGGCCTCGGCCCGTTCGGGCGGGGGCAGTGCGCCGAGCGCGCGGCGGGCGAGCGCCAGGGGTGCGCCCCGGCCGTCGAGGTGCAGGGTCCGCAGCGCGGCGAGCTCGTCGAGGTCGCCCGCGGTGGCGATCGCGGCGGACGCCTGGAGGCGCACCTGCTCGAGGCGGTCGGGGCCGAGCGCGCCGGGATCCACCGACGCCGGGTCGCCACGCTGCGAGCTGGGACGCTGCGAGCCGGGACGTGGATCGGGACGGTCCGGCTCCGTACGCTCCGAGGCAGCACGGTCCGGAACAGCGCTGTTCGAGGCAGCACTGCCTGGTTCGGGACGGTCCGCGCTCGGACGTACCGGACCGGCGTGCTCCGGACCGGTACGTCTGGAGCTGGGGTCGCCGCCGGCGCTCGCTGCCGAGGGGTCGGGCACGTCCGACCGGTGCGGGTCGGCGCTCTGTGTGGACGGGGGCACGCTGGTCATCCTCGTTGATGGTGTTGCTCGTCGATGGCGGTTGTCCGCCGGCGGTGTGTTCTGCGTCTGTGTCTATGTCAGGTGTGTCTATGTCAGGTGTGCCTGTGTCACGTATGTCCGTGTCACGTCTGTTGTGTCCGGGTCCGGGGCTGCCGGTGGTGCCGGTTGGGGCCCGCACCGGTTCCCCGCCACGGTATGGGAAGTCCGCACGCGGCGGGCAGGCCGCCAGCCTGATCCAGGTTTGATCCAGGCTGGTCGTCAGGCCGATGCCCCCTGGCCGGGTGGGCTCGGCACGGCCGGGGCCCCGGCCGGGGCGCCCGCCGGGTGGTTACCGCTCCTCGCGTCGGGTCGGACGACCGTCCGCCCGTATCGGGCCGTCCCCGCCGCCGGGTCTGGCAACGGACCGGACGGGCCGGCGGGCGGGCGGGGACGGTCAGGCGAAGACCGGTGCCCCGGCGGGCACCACGAATCGGAACTCCGCGCCGCCGCCGGGCGCCCGGCCGACCGTGATGCTCCCGCCGTGGGCCTCGATGAGCGCCCGGGCGATGTAGAGCCCGAGGCCGGTGCCGTTCCCGCGGGTGGCCCCGCGCCAGAACTTCGTGAAGACCCGGGAGGCGCTCGCCTCGGGCACGCCCTCGCCCTCGTCGGCCACGCTGACCTCGGCGCCGCCCGGGGTGCCGCGCATGACGATGGTGACGGTGCCGGCGCCGTGCCGCAGAGCGTTGTCCACCAGGTTGTGCAGCACCTGCTCGATCTTGTCGGAGTCGAGCCACATCTCGGGCAGCTCGCCCTCGGTGCGGACCACGAACCGGTCGTGGGTGGCCTCACCCGCCGCGATCTTGCCGTCGACGACCCGGCGCAGGGTCTGCCCGAGGTCCACGATCTGCTTGCGCATCTGGATCCGGCCGGAGTCGATCCGCGAGACGTCGAGCACCTCCGCGAGCAGCCGGGTCACCCGGTCCGCGTCGGTGTTGACGGTGTTGAGCATCAGCTTCTTCTGTTCTTCGGTGAAACGGTCCCACTTCGCCAGCAGGGTGGCGGTGAAGCCCTTGACGCTCGTCAGCGGCGAGCGCAGCTCGTGGGCGACGGTCGAGACCAGGTCGGCGCGGTTGCGTTCCATCCGCTCCCGGCTGGCCGTGTCCCGCAGGGACAGCGAGACGTGCGCCAGCTGCCCGTCCACCCGGACGTAACGAACAGTGACGTTGAGGTCGCGTTCGTCACCCGGGCGGGCCAGGGTGAGACGGCGTTCGGGCTGGCCGGTCACCCTCGGCAGGCCGCGGGTGACCCGCGAGCACTCCCACCAGTCGTTGCCCCGCTCGTCCAGCAGCGGCAGGACGTCGATGAGATGCCGGCCCGGGGCCACGGTCGCGGGCACACCGGTGATCCTGGCGGCGGCCGCGTTGAACACCTCGATCCGGCCCTCGCGGTCCAGGATCACGATTCCGTCCGGCAGGTCGTCCCAGTTCATCGGCAGCGTGGGTGGTGGCTGGGCGGTGGCGGCCTCGCGGCGGCCCACCCCGTCCGCCCGCGGGCCGGGGGCGGACAGCGCATCCCCGTCGACCTCTGGCCTGCGGGCCTGGTCGGGAGCCGACGTGACCGTGTGCGTCACAGCCGTTCACCTCCCCCGACGCCTGCCGCGCCGGATCCGAGCCTCGCCTGTGCGCGCGCTGACGCGTACAGGCAGATCGCCGTGGCCACCGCAAGATTCAGCGACTCGGCCTGACCGTACACCGGTACTCGAAGTACCGCGTCCGCGGACACTACGGTAGCGCGCGGCAAACCTCGTGCCTCGTTACCGAACAGCCATCCGGTGGGTGTGTCCAGCTCCCCCGCGTCCTGCGCGGTGTCGATGTCCCGCGGGGCGGAGGGAGTGGTCGCCACGATACGGCAACCACGTGCCCTGACCTGCCCGATGGCCTCGGCCACGCCGATGTCGGTGACGACCGGCAGGTGGAAGACGCTGCCCGCGGACGCGCGGACCGCCTTCCCGCCGAACGGGTCCACCGACGAGCCGGCGAAGACCACCGCGTCCGCGCCGGCGGCGTCCGCCGACCGCACGATCGTCCCCGCGTTGCCCGGGTCCTGGGTGTCGACGCAGATCGCCACGAGCCGGGGCGCGGCGAGGTCGGCGATGCGGTGGCGCGGCTGCTCGGCCAGGGCGACCACCCCCTGCGGGGTCACGGTCTCCGACAGGGACGCCACCGCCTCGTCCGAGACGACCCGCACCGGTACGCTCGCCGCGCCGACGAGCTCCCCGTAGCGGCCGGCCGCGGACGAGCCGACGAATATCTCCCGCAGCGCCCCGACGGCGAGCCCGGCGGCGACCGCCTGCGGTCCTTCGACCAGGAACTCTCCCCGGGCACGCCGGACCGCCGGACGGCGCAGGCGCCGCGCGGCGAGCACCCGCGCCGAACGCGGGCCAGCGGGCGGGTCCGAAGCCACCGAGGGACGCGGAACCGAGGGGCGCGGGAGAAAGCTGTCCGGCAGCCCCCTCAGGCCGCCTGGGGCTGCTGCGGGGCCGCCGACAGGGCGGCTCGCGCCACTTCGACCAGCGCGGTGAACGCCGCCGGGTCCGTCACCGCGAGGTCGGAGAGGATCTTGCGGTCCACCTCCACGCCGGCCAGGCGCAGCCCCTGGACGAACCGGTTGTAGGTCAGCCCGTTCTGCCGCGCCGCGGCGTTGATCCGAGTGATCCACAACTGGCGGAAGTCGCCCTTGCGGGCCCGCCGGTCGCGGTAGGAGTAGGTCATCGAGTGCAGGACCTGCTCCTTGGCCTTGCGGTACAGCCGGGAGCGCTGGCCCCGGTACCCGCTGGCCTGCTCCAGGACCGTCCGGCGCTTCTTCTGGGCGTTGACCGCCCGCTTGACCCTTGCCATGAGCTGGAGAACTCTCTTTCGGTCGTGGCTGTCAACACCGCAATCACGCAACACCGCATTACGCAACACCGCACGGCACCGCGTCGCGCGACAACCGGTCGCGCGGCACCGCGTCACACGGCACCTTGTCGCCCGGTGCCAGGTCACGCTGTGCCCGGTCGCGCGACGCCGCGTCGCACGGCACCGGCTGGCGCGGCTCCCGGTCGGTGGGAGCGGCCGGCCAGCGGCCGGAGACAGCATGAGCGTATTCTTCGCGCCGCCGGGGGCCCGTAGCACCTCCCCCGAAAGGGATCAGTACCTCGGACGCCTCGGCATCACCCCGAACGAGGTAAGCCGGCGGCTTACGCGTCAGGGGCCGCCGGGGGCCGGCGAGGTCAGCGTGTCAGCAGCTTCTTGATGCGTCCCTCGTCCGCCGGGCTGAGCGTCACCTCGTTGTACAGCCGCCTGGTGCGCCGGCTGGACTTGTGCTCCAGCAGATGGTTGCGGTTCGCCCGGCGGCGCACCACCTTGCCGGAACCGGTGATCCGGAACCGCTTGGCCGCACCGGTGTGGGTCTTCGTCTTGGGCATCTGAGAAGTCCTGTAATCGAGCGGTGATTGATCTCTGACTGATCTGTGACTGAGCGCGCTGGACAGTCGGGTCGTCGGCGGTCGGGCGTCGGTCGTCAGGCCCGGGCGGCCGGCTCTGGCACGCGCTGGGGCCGGGAGCCCTTGTGCGGAGCCATCACCATGGTCATGTTCCGGCCGTCCTGCTTGGGCTGGGCCTCGACATAGCCGAGATCCGCGACGTCCGTGGACAGCCGCTGCAACAGCCGGATGCCCAGCTCGGGCCGGGACTGCTCACGGCCACGGAACATGATCGTTATCTTGACCTTGTCCCCGGCCCGCAGGAACCGCACCACGTGGCCCTTCTTGGTCTCGTAGTCGTGCGGATCAATCTTCGGCCGGAGCTTCATCTCCTTGATGACCGTCTGGACCTGGTTCTTCCGAGCCTCGCGACGCTTCTGGTCGGACTCGTACTTGAACTTCCCGTAGTCCATGAGTTTGCAGACCGGCGGCCGGGCCGTCGGCGCGACCTCGACGAGGTCAAGATCGGCCTCCTGGGCGAGCCGCATCGCCTCGGCGATGGCGACAATGCCGATCTGTTCGCCTTCGGGGCCGACGAGGCGCACCTCGGGTACCCTGATCCGGTCGTTGATGCGGGACTCTACGCTGATGTGGTTCCCTCCGTGACTCGACGCGCGGGCACGACCTGCCGCTGCGGAGCCCTGCGCCCGGATGACCCGGACACCCGACCGACACGCCGTCATACAACGGCTCGGCCGACCGGCGACCCGGCCGTTGTACCGGCAACAGCATCCTGCGCCGGCAACGACATCGGGTGGGAGGCAAGCCTCCGCTTGGCCTTGTCACAGGACCGGGCCGTTGTCGGGCCCCGGTCCGGATAACAAGCGGTCGACCGACAGCGTAGCAGAACGAGCCGGATACCACGATCACCTGACCATGGGACGCCAGCCCCACCGGCCGGGCCCGTCGTCACACGAGCGTGAACCCTGTCACACGCGCACCGGCCCACCGCCACCGGCCGGGCGCCGCCCGCCGGCGCGCCCCACACGCCCCCCGATGTTCCCCGCACTCCCCTCGACGCACTCCACACGCGGTCCGCGGTACGCCCTCACATGGCCGCGAGCTGGTGCAGCAGGTCGCCGTCGATGGTGGCCATGACCGGGCCGGCGATGTCGAGCACGATGGCGCGGTGGCCCGCCCGTACCGCCTCCGCGCCGAGCAGCCGCCCCGGGACGGGCACCGGCCGGGCCGCCCGCCGCCACCGGGCCAGGGCGTCGACGCCGCTGAAGGCCGGGATCGCGGTCGCGCCGGACGGCACCCGCAACGTCACCAGGACCATCTCGGAGGTCTTCTCCGCCCCGGTGCCGCCGTCGGCTTCCACCAGGCGCGCCTCGATCGCGACGAAGACCCGCGCACCGGCCAGCGCCGCCGCCACCGCCGGTTCGTCCCCGCCGGCGAGAGCGGCCCGCAGCGCCTCGTCGGCACCGCCCTGGTCACCCTGGCCGGAGGGGGTCAGCAGCTCCCGCTTCACCGCTCGACCTTACGCATCCTCACGCATCCCCGCCCGCTCCGGGCGCGCGTCTCCCGCGCACACCCTCGGCGCATACGCACCGACACGTTCCGGACGCCACGACTCGATGCGCCACCTGCTCGCTCCTCCCCGCCGTCCTGTTGCCGCCACGGCCCGCAGGCGCCGGTGCGCGGTCACCGCGGGCGGCCTCCGGCCCCCCGGGGAAGATCAACCGGCCACGGGGTCCACCGCGGCGGCGAGCTCGCCGAAGGCGGCCCGGGTACGGCGCCGCAGGTCGGACCAGGCCGCCGCCCGGCCATCGGTCAGCACGGGGTCGAACGGGACGACGACGATGGTGTGGGCACGCTCCGCCAGCCGCGCCAGCCGGCGGCGCGCGCGGCCGGGCCACCGCGTCGGGACGGTCTCCACCACCGCGATCGTCACGGAGCCGGCCAGCTCGCCCCGGCCGGTGCCGGCGAGCGCGTCCAGCGCGCCGTCCACCGCCGACAGCGCCACCGTGCTGGCACGCACGGTCAGCACCAGGGTGTCGGCCCGGGCCAGCAGCGCCGCCGGCAGCGGACGGCTCCAGCCCGGCGGGCTGTCGAGCAGCGCCACCTCGTACCACTCCCCGACGGCGTCGAGTGCCCGGCCGACCTCCTCGACCCGGCCGGCATCCTCGGCGGGGCGCCCGCCGGCGTCCACGCCCGCCGCTCCCAGCATGACGTCGAGGCCCGCCCGCGCCGGCCCCGCCAGGCCCACCGGCCCTCCCGCGCCCGGCGGGCCCGCCGACACCACCAGGCCCGCCAGCCC
>NZ_CAKKTM010000368.1:0-1270 GCF_920888515.1 Protofrankia sp. CiP1_Cm_nod1
CAGGCGCGGGGGCCGCCGTCCCCACGGCCGCCGCCGGGCCGCGGGCGGCCGGCCCGGCGGCTGACGGTCGCGTCGCGCTCGCCCTCCAGGTCGGGCATGCGCAGGCCGAGCAGGGAAACCGGCCTGGCGTCACCGAGATCCGCGGCGGGGAACATGTCCTCGGCGGCGAGGATCCCGGGCCGGTCATCCTGGATGTCGGCCCGGTTGTCGGCATCCTCGTGGACGTTCCAGGGCCCGTCCGGCTCCCCGTACCCGCCCGGCCGGCGGGCGGCATCCGGCCCGGGGCCGTCTTCGTCACGCCTTCGCGCGGTCGTCACCGCTCACCACCGCCTCCCCCTCCCGTGGCGGGCCGCACCGGCCCCGGCCGGAATCGTCCACGAGACGCGATAACCCCAAATCCGCCGGATCCGGGCCGCCGCGACCACGGTATGCGCCAGCCGTTACGGATACGAGTCCCCTCGACAAGGAACAGTTACAAACTCGCTCCGAACCGCCGAGGCTCGCCCGATCTCCCCGCCAACGCCAGTAAACAACCCACCCACGGACGCCCAACCCGCGGGTCGGAATCCGGAATCCGGCCCACGCCGTTCACGCACCCCGACCGGGGTGGGTGAAACGCCCACACCTGCCGGCCGGGACGGGCGTTTCACCCTGGCACTCCAACCTCGATATCGCCGCCCGCCGTCCATCACCCACCGGCCAGCCACCGGCCAGCCACCGGCCAGCCACCGGCCAGCCACCGGCCAGCCACCGGCCAGCCACCGGCCAGCCACCGGAAGCATGATCCGCACGACTTTGTCGTCGCGTACGCTTTCCGGCCCGGTGAGCGTACCCAGCGACAAACTCGCGCCGGTCTTCCTCAGGCCGACCGCGACGCAGGCGCCGATCACGTCTTCCGGCCGCTCGTGGCGGCCGGCTCACCAAGGGCCGGCCGGTCGCCGCACATCGACCTGGGCTTCGGGAGGCTGACCGAGCTGCTCAAGTAGGAGATCGAGTTTCCGGCCGGTGTCGAGAGTGCGGGGGTGGGTAGGGCCGAGGACACGCCGGCGGCGTTGCCAGACCTCTCGGTACAGATCCCGCGCCTTCTCCTCTTCCCCGACGACGCGCAGGACGCCGGCGAGACTGCGCGCCGAGGCCAGAGTGTCGGGGTGGTCGTCACCGAGGATCCGCCGCCGGCGGGCGAGCGTGTCCTCGCACAGGGCACGGGCAGCCGGATAATCCCCCAACCCGGACAGGGCGTCGGCGAGACTGTGCGCCGAGGCCAGGGTGT
>NZ_CAKKTM010000368.1:1894-7111 GCF_920888515.1 Protofrankia sp. CiP1_Cm_nod1
GGTCAAGGACGAGCCCGCGGGTATCCGCGTCCGGACTGTCCACGGGGTCGGCGGCGAGCAGGTGGGGCAGGAGGCGCTGCCAGGCCGGCCACCGGATCGGCTCGCCCGGATCCCCGGGGTGGGCGGCGGTGAGCAGGGCGTGCGCCCGGGCCTGCCAGCCGGCTTCCTGTTGTGGGCCCATTCGTTCTCGTAGCACGGCGCGGACGAGGCGGTGCATGACCAGCAGGTCGTGGTCGATCTGTGCCAGTGAGGAGCGGTTGATCTCCCCCGCCTCTGCCAGCCGTTGGGGATCTCCCAGGGCCGTTGTCAGCGGGTCCTCGAAGACCTCCGGGTGGGCGGTCAGCAGGTCCAGCGGGACGCCGGTGGGCGCGAGGAACGTACACACCTCGAGCAGGGCGGCGGCCGCGGGTGACCGGCCGGTGAGCGCGTCGGCGGACAGCCCGATCGCGGCGGCGGTGCTGTGCGGGGGTAGTCCACCGGATGGCCGAGGGCGGCTATCCGGGCCTGCTCGGCCCGGAACAGGCCCAGGTAGGCGGCCGGGTCCATCGGGGTGGTGTCGAGGTAGGCGGCGATCTGTGCCGCCGCCAGCGGGAGGTCACCGATCTCGGTGGCGAGCAGGTCCGCCAGTGCCGGATCCAGGCCGTCGATCCGGCGGGTCAGCAGCTCCACGGTCTCGGCCCGGGCCAGCGGCTCGACCGGGGTGGGCGTGCCGACCTGCCGGAACGCCCGGCTCCGGGAGGTGATCAGAATGTGGCCGCCGTGCGGGAGCAGGTCGGCGACGTCCTGCACGTCCTCGACGTTGTCGTAGATCAGCAGCCAGGGGCGGCCGGTGGCCGCCATCCGTGACAGCGCCCTGACCACCGCCTGCGCGGTGCCGGCCGGGCCGGCCGGCACGGGCTCCCCGAGCGCGTCGTTGACCGCGGCGACCCCGGCCTGCGCGGTGAGTCCGCCTGCCGCGTCGATCCACCAGACAAGCTGGTAGTCGGCGGCGAACCGCCAGGCGAACTCCCGGGCCAGCTGGGTCTTCCCGATCCCCGCCATCCCGTGGAGCGCGACCGTGGCCGGGCGCAGCGCCGCCAGCTGGTCGCGCAGCTCCAGCAGCGTCCGGTCCCGGCCGACGAAGAAGTCGTTGCGCGGCGGCACCTCCCGCATGGCCGGCAGCCGGGGGAAGGAGCGCTTGCGCCCAGCCCACGGTCGCCGCCCGCCCGGACCGCACCGGGCCGTCCGCCCCGGCTCCCGGCGCCGGCGGCGATGATCCCCGCCGGCGCCGGGAGCCGGGGCACTGTGGCCGGCGCGCCGGCTTGTGCCGTCCCGGCGTCAGCTCGGCGACCAGCTTGGCCCGGGCCTGGCCGGAGCGCAGCCCGACGAGGTCGATGTACGCCCGGGGCCGCAGCAGCGGCGGCACGTCGCAGTCCTCGACCCGGACGGGGATCAGCCTGTCCCGGCCCCGCCCGTCGTCCAGCAACGCCGCGGTCCACTCGTCCGTGCAGTACTTCGATCGGAAGTACGCCGCCGAGTACACCGCCAGCACGATCTCCGCCTGGGTCAGTGCGTCGTTCATCCGCCCGACGAAGTTCTCCCCGGCGACGAAGTCCCACGCCTGCAGCACGGTCGGCCAGCCCGCCGCCTCCAGCTCCCAGGCGATCCACTCCGCTCAGGCCCGGTCCGCGCCCGTGTACGAGACGAAGAAGCGCACCCGGCCCGCCGCGGCCTCCGGCGCGTCCAGCTCCCCCATCCGCCCAGCGTGCCAGAACCGCCACACTCACCGCACCCGCCACGTAGGCCGCACAGCAGCCCAGGAGGGCGAAAACCCGGCTGTTCCGGTCGCGAGCCGCCTGCCAGGAAGAGCCGTTCCGGGAACGGTGCAGCGGACAGCGATGTCCGTGCGCCTCCGCGGCCCGCGGCCCCACCCCGAAGATCACATATAGGGATCACCGGACGCTTCCGCCCCAGGCGACACGACGCGTAGGTGATTTCCGCCACCATGGCAGCGGTTTTCACCTACAGCGGCGGAAGCCGTAGGTAGTTGCCGTCGTCCCAGTAACGGTTTTCACCTACGGCTGGGCGGTCCACGGACTGGGCTCCCCGGCTCCCCTGCTCCCCTGCTCCCCGGATCGGTGGGAGGCTGACGATTCCTGCGGCGGGCGGGGGCATCCGTCTCGCTGTACCGAGCCTGTCGCGGCCGCTCTGGGGTGGTATGGCCGCCCCTGGCGGGTCGGACGGGCGCGGCACCGGTCCGGTATGCGGTACGGCGGACCGCGACGTTCAGGCATCTCCGCGGCTCATCGCATCCATCGCGCGTGCCGTGCGCCGTCTTCCCGGTCTCGGTCACCTGCCGGAAAGCGCGGTTTCCTCGCTGGCCGGCCCGGTAGCTGGCTGGGTGGGGGCTGTTGCCGTGGGGGCCGTGGCGGTGGCAGGTGGGCCGGCGTCCCGGCGTGGGAGGAGTGTGCTCGCGGTCAGGATGACGGCGACGGCGGCGAGGGTGAACCAGTAAGCGTGCCCCGCCCGTGCTGCTGCTGGTAGTAGAGCGGCAGCACGAAGAGGTTCACGAACATCGTCAGACCGACCAGCGTCATGATGGCGACGCTCGCGGCGAACCCGGGGTGGGCGAACAGCCGCAGGTCGATCAGCGGCGGTGTGCGATGTGGCGCGCGACGCGGGGACGGCGCCCGCAGCGCGTGCAGGCCGTACCCGGCGAGCAGCGCCACGGCCGCGGTCGGCACCTTCCTGCACGCCTTCGGCACTCCGGCTGCGGACACCGCCTGAAGGATCCCTCCACCCGCACGCCCAGGAGATCGTGCGTCCGGCGCGGTGTGGAGCGCAACGGTCAGCCGTATGCCATGGGACATCAACCGTCGATCGTGCCCCGCCGGCGCGTCGGACGACTGACCGAGCGCCGGCGGGCCACGATCGGGAAGAGCGCGATCTGAAAGATCACATTCCAGCGGGAAACGGCCTAACCATGGCGGAGGTCGCGTAGGACGGTTGCGGTCTCCAGGGCGGCGAAGGTGGCCTCGCGGCCCTTGTCCTCCGCCGAGGAGGGCAGGCCCGCGCGGTCGAGCGCCTGCTCGGCCGTGTCGCAGGTCAGCACGCCGAAGCCCACCGGGACGCCGGTGTCCAGGGCGACCCGGGTCAGCCCCTGCGTCACCGACTGGCAGACGTAGTCGAAGTGCGGGGTACCACCGCGGATCACCACGCCCAGCGCCACCACCGCGTCGTGGCCGGCCGCCAGCGCCGCCGTCACGACCGGCAGCTCGACCGCGCCGGGCACCCGGACCAGCAGCGGGGAGGCGGCCCCGGCGTCCTTGGCCGCCCGCAGCGCGCCGTCGACGAGGGCGTCGGTGATCTCGGCGTGCCAGCGGGTCGCCACGACGGCCAGCCGCAGGCCGGTGCCGTCCGGGATCACCGGTGCCGGCGCGCCCTGGCCGCTCATGCCGTCTCGCCCTGGCAGATGTCCGCCATCAGCAGGTCCTCGCCGGTCACCACCGGCTCCGCCTCCGCGGCCGCGCGAGCCGCGTGCGCGCCCGCGTTCCCGACGCTCGTGCCCCCGACGCAGTGCAGCGGGACGTCGGCGCGGGCCCCCGCGGCCTTCGGCAGGCCCGGCAGGGCGGTCGGCAGGCTCGGCAGGGCGGTCGGCAGGCTCGGCAGGGCGGTCGGCAGGCCCGGCAGGTCGTGCCCCATCCGGTCCCGCTTGGTGGTCAGATAGCGCAGGTTCTCCGGAGTGAAGTTCACCGGCAGCCCGACCCGTTCGACGACCTCCAGGCCGTAGCCCTCCAGCCCGGCCCGCTTGGTCGGGTTGTTCGTCAGCAGCCGCATCGTCCGGATGCCGAGATCGACCAGGATCTGGGCGCCGGTGCCGTAGTCACGCGCGTCCGCGGGCAGGCCGAGGGCGAGGTTGGCGTCCACGGTGTCGTGCCCGGCGTCCTGCATCTGGTAGGCCCGCAGCTTGTGGATGAGGCCGACGCCGCGGCCCTCGTGCCCCCGCATGTAGAGGACGACGCCCCGGCCCTCCTGGGCGATCATGCGCAGGGCGGCGTCGAGCTGCGTCCCGCAGTCGCAGCGGCGGGAGCCGAAGACGTCGCCGGTGAGGCATTCGCTGTGCACCCGCACCAGGACGTCACGGCCGTCCCCGATGTCCCCCTTGACCAGCGCGACGTGCTCCACGTCATCGATGACGCCGCGGTAGCCGAAGGCACGGAACTCGCCGTAGCCGGTGGGGATCCTGGTGTCGGCGACCCGCTCGACATGGTGCTCGCTGCGCCGCCGGTACGCCACCAGGTCGGCGATGGAGATCAGCAGCAGCCCGTGCTCCTCGGCGAACCGCGTCAGCTCCGGCAGCCGGGCCATGCTGCCGTCGTCGTTGACGATCTCGCAGATGGCGCCGGCGGGGCGCAGCCCGGCGAGCCTGGCCAGGTCCACCGCGGCCTCGGTGTGGCCGGGACGCCGTAACACCCCACCGACCTTCGCGCGCAGCGGGAAGATGTGGCCGGGCTTGGTGATGTCCGCGACGGTGGTCGCCGGGTCGGCGAGCAGCCGGATGGTCAGCGCCCGGTCGGCCGCGGAGATGCCGGTCGTCACCCCGGCCCGGGCGTCGACGGAGACGGTGAACGCGGTCCCCATCCGCTCGGTGTTGTGCGGGACCATCTGGTCGAGCTCGAGCCGGTCGAGGTCGGCGCCGTCCATCGGGACGCAGACCACCCCGGACGTGTAGCGGATCATGAAGGCCAGCAGCTCCGGCGTGGCCTTCTCCGCCGCGAAGATCAGGTCGCCCTCGTTCTCGCGGTCGGCGTCGTCGACGACGACGACCGGCCGGCCGGCGGCGATCTGCGCGACCGCCTCGTCGATCGAGGCGAAACGCGTATCATCGACTGGCAAATTTTTGATCATGACAGTTGCCCGCTCCCGCTGTGGATGACGGGGGTGCCCGACGAGCCGGCACCGGCCGCCTCCCCCGCGACGACAAGCTTCTCGACGTATTTCGCCAGCACGTCGACTTCGAGGTTGACCCGCTCCCCCACCCCTCGCCGGCCGAGGGTCGTCGCCTGCAGTGTCGTCGGGATCAGGCTCACCGTGAACGCGGCGGGCGTGGCCTCGCCCGCCGGGATGATCTCGACGACCGTCAGGCTGACCCCGTCGACGGTGATGGATCCCTTCTCGACGAGATAGCGCTCCAGGCCCGGCGGCAGGCTGATGCGCACGATCTCCCACTGGGTCTCC
>NZ_CAKKTM010000368.1:7364-8901 GCF_920888515.1 Protofrankia sp. CiP1_Cm_nod1
TGTTGCCGCCGCGTCGCCGGAGGCCTCCACATGCACAACAGAGGTGCTGGAGCGGCGTTCGAGGACCACGCCGACGCCGTCCACGTGCCCCTGCACGAGATGCCCGCCGAGGCGGTCGGCCAGGCGCACGGGGCGCTCCAGGTTGACCCGGTCGCCGGCGCGCAGCCCACCCAGGGACGAGCGGTCGAGCGTCTCCTGCATGACGTCGGCCGCGAACGCCTGCCCCTCGCCGTGGGGGAACCAGCTGGTGACGGTCAGACAGACCCCGTTGACCGCGATGGACGCGCCCTCGCTGACGTCCTCAAGTACCTTCGTGGCGTCAATGACCAGCCGAGCGGCGGCCGGCCGTGGTTCGACGGCCGCGACCACGCCGAGTTCCTCGACGATGCCGGTGAACATTCCTGTGTGCCCTCTCGTCCCGGCACCACGTCCGAGACGGAGGCGATCACGCGGGACACGTCCGGCGCATGGGCGCTGGACGGGCCGTCGGCAGGCCTGTGGGCCGCCGGACAGCACACGCCCGCGCGCGTCCTCCCATCCGGACTTTCACCGTCGGCCCCGGAATTCCACCGGGTCAGCCGTCCGCTGGCTGCGGACGGGTCGCGGACTGTCACCGCCGGTTCGGATTTTCACCGACCCCGGAGCGCGCGTGCTGCTAACTACCTGACCAAGTCTGGCACACGCGGACGGCACAGGTGCAAGAAAGCTCACGCGATACCGGACGGCAGTACACCGCTCACTCTTCGTCCATCTTCACGTGTTCGACCGCGCATGGTCGGCCTTGTATATCCGCTTTTGCGGGTATTTGCTACCGGGGCCGCTACACTCAAGAGGTTTATATAAGTGTTCCATATGAGCGACGTCACATGCGCGGCATCATGTGAGAAACGTCATGCAAAAACGCCATGCGCGTAACGGTCACGCGAGCAGGTGGGCGTTGACCGCCCGGACCGCGGCGGCCAGCGCCGGCACCTCGACGACGTCGAGGCCGGCCCGCCGCATGATCTCCACGCCTTCGCAGTCGACGAACAGCACGGGTTCACGCCAGGCGAAGACCACCCGGCGGATCCCGCCCTCGATGATCAGCTCCGTGCAGGTCCGGGGCCGGGAGGCCCGGGCGCTGCACGGCTCCAGCGAGCTGTAGAGCGTCAGCGGGCCGACCGGGACCGGCAAGCCGTCCCGGCCGCGTCGCGCGAGCCTGCGCAGCGCGACCTCCTCGGCGTGGTCATGCGGGTCCAGCTCGCGCGAGTAACCGGTCGCCAGCACCCGCACGGGCGCGTCCGCCGCCGGGCCTGCGCAGTGGTCGACGATGACCGCGCCCACCGAGAACGCACCCGGTGACGGCGGGCACCGCCGGGAGATCTCGACCGCCATCCGCAGCCACCGCTCGTCCGCGCCGGCCGTCACCGCGGCGCCGGCCGTTCCCGCGGCGCCGGCCGTTCCCGCGCCTGGTGCCCTGGCGCCCGGCGTCCCGGCATCGCCCGGTCAGCCCTTCCCGGGGACCGGTGCCACCAGCCGGGGGGCGGCGGCCAGCGCC
>NZ_CAKKTM010000369.1 GCF_920888515.1 Protofrankia sp. CiP1_Cm_nod1
GGTCAGCCCTTCCCGGGGACCGGTGCCACCAGCCGGGGGGCGGCGGCCAGCGCCTGCGCGCGCAGCGCCTCCAGCGCCGCGGCCGGGTCGGCGGCGCCGTAGACGGCGGTGCCGGCGACGAAGACGTCCACCCCGGCCCGCGCGGCCCGTTCGATGGTCTCGGCGTTGACCCCGCCGTCGATCTGCAGCCACAGGTCGAGCCCCCGGTCGTCCAGCAGCCGCCGAGCCGCCTCGATCTTCGGCAGGACCTCGTCCATGAACTTCTGGCCGCCGAACCCGGGCTCGATGGTCATCAGCAGCAGCAGGTCGAAACGGTGCAGGTCGTCGACATAACGCTCGACCGGGGTGGCCGGTTTGACGGCGAGCCCGGTGCGCGCGCCGGCGGCCCGGATGGCGTCGGTCGTGCGGGGCAGGTCATGGACGGCCTCGGCGTGGATGGTCACGTTCGCCGCGCCCCGCTCGGCGTAGCCGGCGGCCCAGCGGTCCGGGTCGCCGATCATCAGATGGCAGTCGAGCGGGGTGGTGGTGACCGTGCGCAGGGCGGTCACCGTGTCCGGCGCGAACGCCAGGTTGGGGACGAAGTGGTAGTCCATGACGTCGACGTGCAGCCAGTCGGCGTGGCCCTCGACCGCGCGCGCGGCGTCGGCGACCCGCCCGAAATCGGCCGCCAGCAGGCTCGGATAGATCTGCGCGGTTGCCACACCCACGAGCGTATCGGCCCATCCCCGCCCCACCCCCGCCCCACCCACTCCTGTGGCGGTCATCCAGCCCCAGGACGACGCACCGGCCGGATGGCGGGAAGCCGGATGACGGGAAGCCGGATGACGGGAAGCCGGCGCCCGTGGGGGCGGGCAGACCCGGAAGGGGTGAAGACGCTGGCCGCAGGTCTGCCAGGGGCGCCTGAAGGGAACTTTCGCACCGGAACGGAAACGCACAGCGTGGACGTGGCTACTCTGCGTCCGCAGTTCCGGGTGGAGAAAGGATACCGAATAGTGCATGTCATCCCACATGGCCCGGCCGCGGCACGACGCCGGCCGGCTGTGATCCTGACGACGCTGGTGACCACTGCCGCGCTGGCGGTCGGCCTGCCGCTGGCGGCCACACCCGCGCGGGCCCAGACCCCCACCCTGCCGCCGGTCCCGGCCCTCACCCCGACACAGAGCCCGACGTCGACCGCCACGCAGAGCCCCGACCAGACCCAGAGCCCGACGGAAAGCCCCACCCAGAGCGAGAGCCCCGGGCAGCCCCAGGACCGGGTCCAGAACCTGTGCGGGCAGCCTTACGCGCCGTGGACCCTGCGGGAACAGCACGCCGGCCCGGGGGCTCGTGTCGAGATCTGGCAGAACCAGAACACCTACCAGGTGCGCCTGGCCAATCTCCAGGCCAACGGCAAGACCAACGTGGCCGGGGAGGCCGGCACCGTCAGGCAGGGCAACGACCTGGGACGGACGGCGTCGATCGGCGACGCGCCCACCGGCGGCTGGTGCTCCGACACCAGCACCGGCTCCATCTGGGGAGCCCTGAGCTGGGACGTGAACGGCGTCCACTACTGGCGCTCCATCGCCTGCAGCGCCGCCGGCTGCGTCAAGGCCCAGGTCCCCTGATCCTGGCGACCGTCGCCCAGCCACCCGCCGGGCCGCGGCAGGGACAGGCCAGCCAGCCCGCTCCCACCCGCCGGGCCGCGGCAGGGACAGGCCAGCCAGCCCGCTCCCACCCGCCAGCTGATCCTGACAACCGTCACCCGACCACCCGCCAGGCCGCGGCAGGACAGGCCAGCCAGCCCGCTCCCGCCCCGCCCCGGCGGAGCGAGCGGGGCGGGGCGGGGCGCAACCGATCGGGTCCCCGGCACACAGAGCCATCCCGAAGCCGGCCGGAAACCCATGATCGGACGCCGTCGCGTGCCGGATCGCGAGGGCGAGGGGACGGGCGGCCGCTCCGGCGGTCGTCTCCACCCTCGCCTTCCCGACCAGGACGCCTTCCCGACCGGGATAGCGGACGGGCGACCATCCAGCCGGTGCGCCGGGAACGGCACAGCAGCCACCCCGAGGCTGCTGTTCGGCGCCGGGCTGGCGGGAACCATCCGGCCGGTGCACCGGGAACGGCACAGCAGGGCCAGAAAGCTCTGGAGCGCCAGTCAGGTAACCGTACGTATCCCCGCGAGCGGTGACGCGCTTCGAGGGGCGCCGGCCACCGGAGAAGATCGGCGTAATTTTGTCGTTGTGTACGCTTTTGCAGCTAAAAAAACGTACACAACGACAAAATTGTCTGGATCATGGCCTGTACGGGTGGCCGTGGCCTGTACGGGTTGTCATGGACGGGATCCGCGCTGCTTGACCGGCGCGCTAGGAACGGCGCAGCAGGGCCAGGAACATCGCGTCGGTGCCGTGCCGGTGCGGCCACAGCTGTACGAACGGGCCGTCGCCGAGATCCGGCACCTCGGGCAGGTACTCCCGCGCGTCCAGGACGGACACGCCGTCGCCGCGCGCCGCCAGCCGCGCCACCACGTCCATCACGACCTCGACGGTCTCGGCCGGATGCGGCGAGCAGGTCACATACCCGACCACCCCGCCGGGGCGCGCCAGGTCGACGGCGGCGGTCAGCAGCTGCCGTTGCAGGCGGGACAGGGGCGCGACCTGCGCCGGCGTACGGCGCCAGCGGGCCTCCGGCCGGCGGCGCAGCGCACCCAGGCCTGTACAGGGCACGTCGACGAGCACCCGGTCGGCGCTGCCGGGGCGCAGCGGCGCCGCCCGCCCGTCCGCCCGCACCACCGCCACGTTCGGCCGGCCCACCCCCAGGCCGCCCGCCGGACCCGCCACGCCAGCCCCCGGACCGCCCGCCGGACCCGCCACGCCAGCCCCCAGGCCTGTCTCTTATACACATCTGACGCTGCCGACGACCAGTC
>NZ_CAKKTM010000370.1 GCF_920888515.1 Protofrankia sp. CiP1_Cm_nod1
GGCTGCTGCTGCTCGGCCGGGCGCCGGCGCCGCCACGGGCCCGCGGTGACTTCCGGGCCGCGATCGAGGCCGAGGGCGCCACGGTGCGGGTGCTCTCCGCCGACGTCGCCGACCGGGAGGAGCTGCTCGCCGCGCTGGCGGGCGCCGACGACCTGCCGCCGGTGGCCGGTGTCGTGCACGCGGCCGGCGTGGTCCACAGTGCGCCGATCGACGCGCTCGACGAACGGTCGCTGCGGGCGGTCATGCGGCCGAAGGTGGCCGGCGCGCTCGTCCTGCACGAGCTGTTCCCACCGGGCAGCGTGGACTTCTTCGTGCTGTTCTCCTCCGCCGGCGGCCTGCTGCACCTGCCCGGCCAGGCGGCCTACGCCGCCGGCAACGCCTTCCTCGACGGGCTGGCCCGGCACCGCCGCGCCGCCGGCGACGATCACGCGGTGTCGCTGGCCTGGACGAGCTGGCGTGGCCTGGGCATGGCGGCCGCCGCGGCCTCCGCGGCCACTGTCGACGCCGAACTGCGCGCCCGGGCCGCTGGCGACGTCACCGCGGACGACGCGCTGCGCGCCTGGGGCGGCGTCCATCCTGGTCTCGGGGCGAACGTCGCCGTGCTCACCGTGCTGCCCGGCGCGGCCCCGGCGGCCGTGCTGCGCGCGCTGGCCGCCGCGCCGCCGGCCACGGCGGTGGAGTGGGCCGCGCTGCCGGACACGCAACGCCTCGAGCTGGTCACCGCACAGGTCCGGGACGCGGCGGCGGACGTGCTCGGGCTGCCGTCCGAGCGGGTGGACACGCACCGCCCGCTGACCGAGAGCGGGCTGGACTCGCTGCTGGCGGTGGCGCTGCGCGTCCAGCTCACCGAACGGCTCGGTGTCGCGGCCGCGCCGACACTGCTGTGGCACCACCCCACCGTCGCGGCGATCGCCAGCCATCTCGCGTCCACCGTGCCCGCGTCCACCGGGGCGGAACCGGTGCCACAACCGGAGCCGGAACCGGTGCCACAACCGGAGCCGGAGCCGGAACGGCGGCCCGCGCCACCTCCGGCGCGGGAACCCACGCAGCAGCCAGAAAGGGCCCAGCCATGACCAGCGACGAGGACCTGCTCACCTTCGCCGGCAATCCGATCGAGTACTTCGGGCACTCACGGCTGGCGATGCACACCCTTGCGCCGCGGCGGCTGGCCGAGCTGCAGCTGGCCGCGCTCAAGCTCCGGTTCGCGGCGTTACGGGACCGTATCCCGATCCTGCGCACCCTGGCCGAGGAACAGGGCATCGACGAGATCCGCTCGCTCGACGACGCCGCCCCGCTGCTGTTCCCGCACACCGTGTACAAGTCCTATCCGGCCCGGCTGCTGGTGGACAACCGGTTCGACCGGCTGACCACCTGGCTGTCCCGCCTGGTCACGGTGGACCTCTCCGGGCTGGACACCACCGGCTGCGCCTCGATCGACGGGTGGCTGGACCTCATCGACGCCAGCACCGAGCTCCGGCTGGCGCACTCCTCCGGCACCACCGGCACGATGTCGTTCATCCCGCACTCGGCCGTCGAGTACGACCGGCTGTACGAGATCGTCCGGCTGGACGTCATCCCGGACCGCGACCCCGAGGGGGTCGACGTGGTGTGGCCGAGCTTCCGCTCCGGCCGCAGCGGGATCGCCCGGCACGCCACCGCGATGGCTGAGCAGATCGCCGGGCATCCCGACCGGTTCCACACCCTGCACCCCGGGCTGCTCAGCGCGGACGTGATGTTCCTGGCCGGGCGGCTGCGGGCCGCCGCCGCCCGGGGCGAGCTCGACCGGGTCGAGATCAGCCCGGCCATGCGGCAGCGCAGGGCCGAGTTCGAGGACGCGCTGCACGCCACCGGCCGCGGGATGGGCGAGTTCGTCGAGCGGCTGGCCGACACGCTGCGCGGCCGGCGGGTGGCCTCCCTGAGCACCTGGGACGTCTTCCACGGCATGGCGGGGGCCGGCGCCGCGCGCGGGCTGCGCGAGCTGTTCGCGCCGGACTCGGTGGTCTTCCCCGGCGGCGGTTCCAAGGCGGGTGTGCTGCCGGACGACTGGGCGCGGGGGGTGGCCGGCTTCTTCGGCGTGCCCCAGCTGCAGCTCGTGTACGCGATGGTGGAGGTGATCTCGCTGAACCTGCTGTGCGAGAACGCCGGCTACCACCTGGAGCCATGGCTGATCTTCTACCTGCTCGACCCCGGCACCGGGCTGCCGCTGCCCCGGACGGGCACCCGGACCGGCCGCGCGGCCTTCCTCGACCTCACCGCCGAGATCCACTGGGGCGGCTTCGTCTCCGGGGACGAGGTCACCGTGACCTGGGACCCCTGCCCGTGTGGCCGCACCACCCCGCGGCTGGGCACCCGGATCGGCCGGTTCGGCGGCACCCGCGGCGATGACAAGATCACTTGCGCGGCGACCACCGAGGCGCTGGGTGAGGCGCTGGAGTTCCTCAACGGGGCGCTGGTCTAGATGCCGGCACCACTGATCCCCGCGTTCGTCCGGGGTGAGCTGCGTACCGCCGGCCCGGTCGAGTCCGCCGCCGGTTTCGCCGCGCCGGATCCGCTCGGCCTGCTCGACACGCTCCCGCTGCGCGACCCCGCGCGCATGGCCGAGCTGCAGTCGGTGCCGCTGACGGAGATCATCGATCTGCTCGGCGAGGTCGGCGCCAGGCTGTCGGTGCCGGACAACCCGTTCCTGGCCGAGGCGCTGGACCAGCTCGCGGCCTACTCGGACCTGACACCGGCCCTGCTGCGCTCCACCTACCGGCAGTTGCCGTCGCTGTTCGAGCCGGGCCTGGTCCGCTCGGTCGCCGAGCGCACCGTGGGCACCCGCTTCCTGGACGGCTGGGCCGACGTCGGCGCCGGGGCGGTCCGCGCGTTCGGCTCCCGCTGCGTGCACATCATCGCCGGCAACAACCCGATCATCGCCGCGATCACCATCGTGCGCAGCGCGATCACCCGGTGCGACACGATCATCAAGAGCCCGTCCAACGACCCGCTCACCGCGCTGGCCATCGCCCGGACGATCGCCGAGACCGCCCCCGGGCACCCGCTCACCCGGCACCTGAGCGTCGTGTACTGGAAGGGCGGCGACGAGCGGTTCGAGCGCGCCCTCTACCACCCGGCACAGGTGGAGAAGATCGTCGCCTGGGGCGGGCTGGCCTCCGTCCAGCACGTCACCCGCTACATCCGGCCCGGGCTGGAACTCGTCCCGCTCGACCCGAAGCTCAGCGCCACCGTCATCGGCGCGCAGGCCTTCGCCGACGCGGCGAGCATGGCCGCCACCGCCCGGCTGGCCGCCGCCGACGTCGGCGTGCTCAACCAGGAAGGCTGCTTCAACGCCCGGGTGATCTACGTCGTCACCGGCACCGGCCCGGCCGGGGTGGCCCTGGCCAACCGGTGGGGACAACTGCTCTACGACGCCGTCCAGGCGCTGCCGGAACAGGTCAGCACCCCGGCCCGCCGTTTCGACCCCGACCTGCGGGCCGACCTGCGGGTGCTGCGCGCGGACACCGACTTCTACCGGGTGATCGGCGGCAGGGCCGACGAGGGCGCGGTGGTGGTCTCACAGCTGCCCGACCCCGTCGACTTCCACCAGACGCTGTCCGGACGGGTGGCCAACGTCGTCCCGGTCGACGACGTCGCGGACGCGGTCCGCGCGATGAACGCCTACACCCAGACCGTGGGGGTGTACCCGGAATCGCTCAAACGGCAGCTGCGCGACACAGCTCCGCTGTACGGGGCGCAACGGCTGGTCTCGCTGGGCTACGCGACGCGTTTCCGCGCGGACCTCCCCCAGGACGCCATGGAGCCCACCCGGCGGATGGTCAAGTGGATCGTGGACGAGACCTACCACCCGGAGCTGACCCACCCGCTGGAGCACCTGCGTCCCGGGAGCGGGCGGCGGGAAGCCGACCAGGAAGCCGAAGTGGCCCGGTGACCAGGAACACGAACAAGATCGCGGCTGGCGAGGACGTGGCCGGAAGGCCGGACACGGCCGAGAGACCGGACGTGGCCGAGAGCGGCGCCGGGAACGGGACGGCGGGCGGGGGCACGGGCAGCGCGCGGAGCGTGACCGCGGCTGTACGGCGGCTCATCGCAGACTTCGACCACCACGACCCGGCCTTCGACCCGGAGACGGCCATCGCCGTGCACCGGGGCATCCGGGAACGCGGCCGGGTCGTCCGTTCCCGGGCGTACGGCGGGATCTGGATCCTGTCCCACTACGACGACGTGGCGACCGCGCTGAAGGACCACGAGACCTTCAGCTCCGCGTCCGGGGTGTTCTTCCCCCGGGCGGCGGGGACCCCGCGGTTCGCGCCGCTGGAATACGACCCCCCCGAGCACACCACCTTCCGCGCCCTGATGCGGCCACCGTTCCTGGCGGCCCGGGCCCAGGACCTGCGACCGGCGGTGTCCGCCCTGGTGGCACGGCTGCTGCGACCGGTGGTGGAACGCGGGCACGGCGACCTGGTCGCGGAACTGGCCGTACCGCTGCCGCTGGCCGTGGTCGGCCTCGCCGTCGGTTTCTCCCCGGACGCGCAGCAACGCATCCGGCGGCTGACCGCGAACACCTGGTCGAGAATGCCCACCGACGACAGCCCCGACGGCTTCTGGCCGCCGTTCGCCGAGCTGTTCCGCGCCGAGATCCAACGGGCCCGCGCCGACCCCGGCGAGGACTACCTGTCCGCCCTGGTGCGGTCGGACTTCGACGGCCGGCCGGTCACCGACGCCGAGCTGCACGTGATGCTGGTCGCCTTCGCCATCGCCGGCCACGAGACGTCGATGAACACGCTCGCGCACCTGCTCTGGCAGCTCGCCCGACGTCCCGACCTCCAGGACGAGCTGCGCGGACGGCCCGAGCTGATGCCGGTGGCGGTGGAGGAGACGCTGCGGCTGTGGACGCCGGTGGACCACGGCACCCGGCTGACGACCAGGCCCGTGGAGATCGCCGGTACGACGATCCCCGCCGGCGCGCGGGTCGTGCTGCTCACCGGGGCGGCGAACCGGGACCCGGCGAAGTTCCCCGGCCCCGACGAGTTCCGGCTGGACCGGGACCCGGTCCGGCACCTGACCTTCGGCCAGGGCGCGCACTTCTGCATCGGCGCGCACCACGCCCGCACGGAGTTCCTCGCCGTCCTGGCCGAACTGGCCCGGCATCCGAACTACCGGCTCACCGGCCAGCCACGCCGCTACTTCGAGAACGGCCGGCACATCTGCCTCGACCGGCTGCCTGTCGCGTTCGGCTGACCGTGGGGCGTCCTCCCGCTCGGCGCGGCCCGTCCGGGACCGCCGGGCGGGGAAGGCACGGCCCCGGCTGGGAAGCGGAGGCCCGTCACCCGGCCGAGCGGCGAGGAGCCGGCCGGCCAGGGCTGGCCGGCCTGGACGGTCAGCGGGCGCGGCCGAACAGCGGGTGCGGGGACACCTTCACCGCCGGCGGAGCCTGCCCGGCCCACTCCGCCTCGCGGATGGCCTTCATGGCCGCCTTCTTCGTCTCCGAATCCAGCCGGTCGATGAACAGCACCCCGTCGAGATGGTCGGTCTCATGCTGGACGCAGCGTGACAGCAGGCCGCTGCCCTCGATCGTGACAGGATCGCCGTGGACGTTCTGGCCGACCGCGATCACCCGCTCCGGCCGTCTCAGCTCGAAGGAGAGGCCGGGCAGGGACAGGCAGCCCTCCTCGCCGTCCATCAGCTCCTCGCTGAACGGCCCGAGGACGGGGTTGACCAGGTGGCCCACCTCGCCGTCCACGTCGTAGGTGAACACCCGCAGCGACACCCCGAGCTGCGGCGCGGCCAGCCCGACCCCACCCGCCTCGTGCATGCTCTCGACGAGGTCGTCGACCAGGCGGCGGAGCTCCTTGTCGAAGGTGGTGACCAGTTCGGCCACCGTCCGCAGCACCGGGTCCCCCAACAGCCGGATCTCTCGGACCGTCACTGCCGCACCTCTTCCCGACCGCTTCCCGCGCCCTCTTCCCGCGCCCGCAACATGTATCCATCAAAATACACGTCCATCAGGAACGAATTTATTACACTAAGTAACTTACGCGAGACATGGTCATCACGGCATCATCACAGCAAGGTGATCGGATCGGGGACGACCCGCACCGGTGGGGAGCGGCGGGCGTCGAGGACGCCGCTGGCCGCCTTGAGCGCGGCGGCGAGCTGCTGCCCCTGTGCCCTGGGGACCCGCACCAGGACACGCTCCCACCGCTGCCCGGCGGGCTCCGGCACGTCCGCGTCCTCGGCGCCGGCGGGCCGGGCCGCCCTCCCCGCGGGGGCGGACCGACCTGTCCCGCCGGCGGG
>NZ_CAKKTM010000371.1 GCF_920888515.1 Protofrankia sp. CiP1_Cm_nod1
TCCCCGGATTTTCGCTCTGCGAAAATCCGGGGTCAGCGGATGGCGTCGGCCAGGGCCTGGGCGCGGGAGGTGGACTCCCAGGTGAAGTCGAGTTCCGGGCGTCCGAAGTGGCCGTAGGCGGCGGTCTGGGTGTAGATCGGCCGCAGCAGGTCCAGGTCCCGGATGATCGCGGCCGGCCGGAGGTCGAAGACGGCGGTCACGGCGTCCTGGATCCGCTCGTCGGGGACCACGCCGGTGCCGAAGGTCTCGACGAACAGGCCGACGGGGTGCGCCTTGCCGATGGCGTAGGCGATCTGCACCTCGCACCTGCGGGCGAGCCCGGCGGCGACGACGTTCTTGGCGACCCAGCGCATCGCGTACGCGGCGGACCGGTCGACCTTGGACGGGTCCTTGCCGGAGAAGGCGCCGCCGCCGTGGCGGGCCATCCCTCCGTAGGTGTCAACGATGATTTTCCGCCCGGTGAGGCCGGCGTCCCCCATGGGGCCGCCTACCTCGAACCGGCCGGTCGGGTTGACCAGCAGCCGGTGCCCGTCGGTGGCGATGTCGAGGGTGGCCAGCTCCGGGGTGACGACGAACTCGGCGATGTCGGGCGCGAGCAGGGTGTCGAGGTCGATGTCGGCCGCGTGCTGGGTGGAGACGACGACGGTGTCCAGCCGCACCGGCCGGCCGTCGGCGTACTCGATGGTGACCTGGGTCTTGCCGTCGGGGCGCAGGTAGCCGATCCGGCCCTCCTTGCGGACGGCGGACAGGCGCCGGGCGAGCCGGTGGGCGAGCGCGATCGGCAGCGGCATCAGCTCGGGGGTCTCGTCGCAGGCGTAGCCGAACATCAGGCCCTGGTCGCCGGCGCCCTGGCGGTCGAGCTCGTCCTCGCCGGAGCCGCCCACCCGGGCCTCGTGGGCGGTGTCGACGCCCTGGGCGATGTCGGGCGACTGCGACCCGATCGACACGCTCACCCCGCAGGAGGCGCCGTCGAAGCCCTTCTTGGACGAGTCGTAGCCGATCTCCAGCACGCGCTCGCGGACGACGGCGGCGATGTCCACATAGGTGTCCGTGGTGACCTCACCGGCGACGTGGACCTGGCCGGTGGTGATCAGCGTCTCGACCGCGACCCGGCTGCGCGGGTCGTCTTTGATCATCGCGTCGAGGATGGAGTCACTGATCTGGTCAGCGATCTTGTCCGGATGTCCCTCGGTAACGGACTCGGAAGTGAACAGGCGCGTCGCCACGTCATGACCCCCTGGGAGATCCAGTCTGATTCGGGCGAAGTCTACCGGCGGGTACCGGCGGGCAGGCCGACAACGGAGCCATCCGCTACAGCGAGTCGCGTCACGACCAGGTCGAGCACCTGGTGCGCGAGCAGGTCCTTGCTGGTCCGTTCGATGGCGGTCTGGGTGCCGTCCGCTCCGAGGACCACGGCGGCGTTGTGGTCGACCTCGAAGCCGAGCCCGTCGCCGACCTGGTTGACGACCAGCAGGTCGGCTTTCTTGCGGGCGAGCTTCTCCCGGCCGAGGGCCACGATGTCCACGCCCGGCCTGCCGGTCTCGGCGGCGAAGCCGACGAGCAGCTGGCCCGGCCGGCGGGCGGCGACGAGCTCGGCCAGCACGTCGGGGTTGTGTGCCAGCGCCACCGGCTCGGGGACACCGTCACCTTTTTTGATCTTGTAGGACGCCCGTGCCACGGGCCGGAAGTCCGCGACCGCGGCCGCCATGATCACAACATCGGCCTGGGCTGCCTGGGCGTGCACGGCCTCGCGCAGCTGCGCGGTCGACACCACCGGGATGGTGCGCGCCCCGGCGACGTCCGGCAGCGCCACGTTGGCCGCCACCACGACGGTCTGCGCGCCCCGGGCGAGCGCGGCCCTGGCCAGTGCGTAGCCCTGGCGTCCGCTGGAGGAGTTGCCCAGGAAGCGGACGGGGTCGAGATGCTCCCGGGTGCCGCCGGCGCTGACGACGACCCGCCGGCCGGCGAGATCCAGCACCGTGCCCGCCGACGCGCCACCGGCCAGGACGCTGCCCGCCGGCGCGCTGCCCGCCGTCCCGGAACGGGCCGGCGCGGAACGGGCCAGCGCCGAGCGGGCCAGCAC
>NZ_CAKKTM010000372.1 GCF_920888515.1 Protofrankia sp. CiP1_Cm_nod1
GAACGGGCCAGCGCCGAGCGGGCCAGCACGGAACGGGCCAGCGCGGCGATCTCCGCCGGTTCCGGCAGCCGGCCGGCACCGGAGTCCGCGCCGGTCAGCCGGCCCACGGCCGGGTCGACGACCAGGCAGCCACGGGAGCGCAGCGTGGCCACGTTGGCCACGGTGGCCGGGTGCTCCCACATCTCGGTGTGCATGGCCGGGGCGAACATCACCGGGCACCGGGCGGTGAGCAGGGTGGCGGTGAGCAGGTCGTCGGAGCGTCCGGTGGCGGCGCGGGCGAGCAGGTCCGCCGTGGCGGGGGCGACGAGCACCAGGTCGGCCTCCCGGCCGAGCCGGACGTGCGCCACCTCGGCCGCGTCGGTCCAGACGTCGGTGGCCACCGGATGCCCGGACAGCGCCGCCCAGGTCGGCTCGCCGACGAAGCGCAACGCCGCCGCGGTGGGCACGACCCGCACGTCGTGGCCGGTCTCGGTGAGCTGGCGCAGCACCTCGACCGCCTTGTAGGCGGCGATCCCGCCGGAGACTCCCAGCACGACGCGGGGACGCCGCACAGCCGCGGGAGCGGCGGTACCGGTGCCGCCGCCGGCACCATTGCCGTTGCCATTGCCGGCGGTGTTGGCGGTGCCGGCGGGCGTGTCAGCGGACATCAGCGGTCATGTCCCGGTGGAACGGGTGCCCCGGTGGCCCCGGACGCCCCGGGCGTCCCGCGTCCGGGGTACCGGATGTCCTGGTGCCGGCACCGGGCGTCCCCGCGGTACCCGCAGGTGCGCCGACGGCGTGTGCGGCACCGGGACGTGGGTGGCGCGGGGGCCGACATGTGACTGGCATGCGGCTGTCGGAGGGCGCCGGCGCTCAGGAGGCCGGCGGCAGGGGCTCGCCGACGGTCTCGTGCGTCAGCAGACCCGCGTTGATCTCGCGCAGCGCGATGGACAGCGGCTTCTCCTGGGCGCTGGCGGTGTCGACCAGTGGGCCGACGTACTCCAGCAGGCCCTCACCGAGCTGCGAGTAGTAGGCGTTGATCTGCCGGGCCCGCTTGGCCGCGTAGATCACCAGACTGTACTTGGAGTCGGTGGCTTCCAGGAGCTCGTCGATCGGCGGGTTGGTGATGCCCTCGGGCTGCGCGACAGTGCCGGACACGGTGTCCTTCCGCAAACACGGGGCTGTCAGCCCGCTGACGGGCCGACAGCATGGTCAGGATGGTCAGGATGTGGTCGTGGAGAACGATGTGGTCGTGAGGAACGGGGTCAGGGCGGGCGCTCGGGACCGCGGCGGCCCCGCCGGAGCGGCTCACGGCCCCGCGGCCCGGGGCCGTGAGCCGCGGGCTGGTGGGCGTCCGCACCCTCAGCAGTATTCTCGGACCACGACGCCCTCGGACCACAACGGTACGGCCTGTCCACAGTAGAGCAGGCGACAGTGGAGCAGGCGACGCCGGGAGGGCAGGCGCGGCCAGGCGGCCCGCGGCCCAGCCCAGCCGGCCCAGCCCAGCCCAGCCCAGCCCAGCCGCGGCGCTAGTCGGTGTCCATCAGGGCCACCAGCCGGGCCGCGGCCCCGGCCACGTCGTCGTTGACCACCACCGCGTCGAACTCGGATTCGGCGGCAAGCTCGGTGCGGGCCCGGCCGAGGCGGCGTTCGATCACCTCCGGCGGCTCCGTGCCGCGTCCGGTGAGCCGGCGGACCAGCTCCTGCCAGGACGGTGGTGCGAGGAAGACAAACCGGGCGTCGGGAATACCCGCACGTACCTGACGGGCGCCCTGGAGCTCGATTTCCAGCAGGCACGGCACCCCTTCGGCGAGACGGGCCGCCAGCGGCGCGCGGGGGGTTCCATAGGCATGACCGGCGAACATCGCGTGCTCAAGAAGCTCACCCTTCTTGACCATCAGGGTGAACTCCTCGGCATCGACGAAGTGATACTCCACCCCGTCGGTCTCCCCCGGGCGCGGCGCTCGTGTCGTGCAACTGACCGAAACCCAGACCTCGGGGTGACGTCGGCGTACCTCGGCGACGACTGTCCCTTTCCCGACGCCTGACGGACCGGACAGAACGGTGAGCCGCATCCATACACCGTAGTGTGCCGCGGCCACACACTCAAAAGAACATGATCGGCCCGGCTGTGGCCGGGCTGTGGCCCCGGCCCCGGCCGTGGCCGTGGCCGTGGCCGTGGCCGTGGCCGGACGGTGTACCGCCCGGCGCGCGACCCACCGTGGCGACCACCGGTCGGCCCGGTCGGCCCGGGT
>NZ_CAKKTM010000373.1 GCF_920888515.1 Protofrankia sp. CiP1_Cm_nod1
GCCGTCCGCCCGCCGGCTCCCGCACCGGCTGGCCGCGCCCGGCTCGCCGGTGCGCATGCCCGGTGGCGCGCCGGCGAAGAAAAGTCGGTACGGCGGCCCGGCGCGGTGTGCCTGTCACCATTGCCCACCATTGCCGGGACGCCGTACCAGCCTCGCTGTGCCCAGGGATATGTCATGTGCCTGCCGGCCACCGGTGGTGCTCAGGAACCCGCGAACTCCTGAACCAGTGCGGCACGCTGTTTGGCACCCAGGCCGCGCAGGCGACGGCTGTCGCTGATCGCGAGCCGCTCCATGATCCTTGTGGCGCGGACGCGGCCGACGCCGGGCAGGGATTCCAGAACAGCGGCCACCTTCATCTTTCCGATGACCTCGTCGGTATCGGCTCTCTCCAGGACGGACGCGAGGGACACTTCCGCCTTCTTGAGCCGTCCCTTGAGTTCCGCACGCTGCTTACGCGCCAACGCAGCTTTCTCGAGGGCAGCAGCCCTCTGCTCGGGCGTGAGGGGCGGCAGGGGCACGGGTACGCCTCCTTCTTTGGGGTGATCACGGCGCCGCGCAAACTAGCGAATAACGGGTGTCTCGGTCCAGCCGGCGGTACGGGCACATCCGCGGACTATTGTCCACAGGACGGGGTCCATACGTTGGCCTGAATCGGGTTGCCGCCACACGCGCCCTTTGCTTTCGGTCGCTCGCGGACCACCGTACCGGGCAGATCCCCTCGAGATGGCCGGAGTGGGGCCTGTGTGATGTCACACCAGGTCAGCGGCACCGTGGCCGGGTCGCCATCCGGCCACGAACCGGGCCGCGGCAGCCCCCGGATCGTCGGTGGCAATGATCGGACGGCCGACCACGAGAAGATCGGAACCTGCGTCGACAGCTTCGGCGGGTGTTGCGGCACGCGCCTGATCATCGGGCCGCGACCCCGCCGCACGGATGCCAGGTGTGATAAGAGTCACATCATTTCCAACTTCCGAACGGACCGCGGCGACCTCCCGGGGGCTGCACACCACCGCGCGCGCGCCCGCGGCCACCGCCAGTGCCGCGAGCCTGCGCACGACGTCCAACGGCGTCCCGGCGAACCCGACGGCGGCCAGCTCCGCGCCCCCCAGGGAGGTCAGGACGGTCACCGCGGCGACCTCGACGTCGGGCGCGGCGTCGACCGCGGCGCGCACCATCGCCGTGCCCCCGGCGGCGTGCACCGTCACGTACCGGGGCGCCAGCCGGGCCACGGAGCGCATCCCCGCGGCCACCGTGTTGGGGATGTCGTGCAGCTTGAGGTCGAGGAACAGCCCGACACGCTCCTCGGCAGCCTGGGCCCCGGCAGCACGGGCCGTGGGGCCGGCAGCGGAGGCGGTGGGGCCGGCAGCGGAGGCAGTGGGGACACCGGGGACAGGGGGCCCGCCGGCGCCCGGCCCGTCCGCGGCCGTGCCAGGCGGGCGCCCTGTCCCGCGTGGCACGTGCGCTGTCTCGCGCGGCACGTCCGTGGCCAGGTCCCGCAGGGCCGTCACGATGCCGGGGCCCTCCCGGTGGAACAGCCCCAGGCCCACCTTCAGGACGGCCACGTGCGGGGCCACCGCCGCGGCCAGCCGCAGGGCGGACGGCCCGTCGGGCACGTCCAGCGCGACCGCCAGGGGTGGGCGTGACGTCCAGGTGCCCACCCGGGTCCGAGGGAACGCGGTCATCCGGCCTCCGTCATCCGCACGCCGTCATCCGGCCACCGTCATCCGGCCACCGTCGTCCGGCCACCGTCGTCCGGCCACCGTCATCCGGCCACCGTCATCCGGCCACCGTCGTCCGGCCACCGTCATCCGGCCACCGTCGTCCGGACGCGGTCATCCGATCACCGTCTGCCGGTGGGCGTCGCCGGCGGGGGCGGGCGCGGTACCGGCGGGCCCGCCGGTACGCTGATCATCAGTGGGCCGGCCGGCGTCCTGGCCGGTGCCGGGGCCGTACGTCCGCTCCCAGGCGTCGTGCAGCCCGGCGTGGAAGCTCTGTAGCGGCCGCACACCCATGTCGCCGCGTATCAGGGCCTCGATGGCCTGCACGCAGGCGGCGGCGCCCTGGATCGTGGTGACGCAGGGCACGCCGGTGGCCACGCACGCTGCCCGGATCTCGTACCCGTCCAGCCGCGGCCCGACCCCCCACGGCGTGTTGATCACCAGGTTGATCTGGCCGGATATGATCATCTCGACGCAGTCGACCAGGTCCGGGTCGGGCACGGAGTGCTTGCCCAGAACGACCGCCTTCACCCCGTTGCGGCCCAGCACCTGCGCGGTCCCCTCGGTGGCGTAGACGACGAAACCGAGGTCGGCGAGCCGCTTGACCGGAAATATCATCGCCCGCTTGTCCCGGTTGGCCACCGAGACGAACACCCGGCCGTAGACCGGCAGCGACAGGGACGCGGCGGCCTGGGACTTGGCGTAGGCGGCGCCGAAGCCGGCGTCGATGCCCATCACCTCGCCGGTGGACTTCATCTCCGGGCCGAGCACGGTGTCCACCCCACGGCCGCCGGCGTCCCGGAACCGGCCGAAGGGCAGCACCGCCTCCTTCACCGCGATATGGGAGTCCAGCGGCAGGACCGCGGCGTCGCCGTGGGCGGGCAGCAGCCCCTCCGCGCGCAGCTGCGCCACGGTCGTGCCGGCCATCACCCGGGCGGCGGCCTTCGCCAGCGGCACCGCGGTCGCCTTGGACACGAACGGCACGGTCCGCGACGCCCGCGGGTTGGCCTCCAGCACGTACAGCACGTCGGACTGCAGCGCGTACTGGACGTTGAGCAGGCCGCGCACGCCCACGCCCTCGGCGATCAGCCGGGTGGACTCGCGGATGCGCTCCAGCTCGCCGCGTCCCAGGGTGATCGGCGGCAGCGCGCAGGCGGAGTCGCCGGAGTGGACCCCGGCCTCCTCGATGTGCTCCATCACGCCGCCGAGGTAGAGCTCGGTGCCGTCGTAGAGCGCGTCCACGTCGATCTCGACGGCGTCGTCGAGGAACCGGTCGACCAGGACGGGGTGCCGCGGGCTGATCTCGGTCGCCCGCTCGATGTAGCGGCGCAGCATCGCCTCGTCGTAGACGATCTCCATCCCGCGGCCGCCGAGGACGTAGGACGGCCGTACCAGCACCGGGTAGCCGATCCGTTCCGCCACCGAGCGGGCCTCGTCGAAGTGGGTCGCCACCCCGTGCGGCGGCGAGGGCAGCCCGGCCCGGGCGAGCACCTGCCCGAACAGGCCGCGGTCCTCGGCCAGGTGGATCGCGCGCGGCTCCGTCCCGACGATCGGGACGCCGGCGGCGGCCAGCGGCGCGGCGATGCCCAGCGGGGTCTGGCCGCCGAGCTGGACGATCACACCGACCAGTTCCCCGGCCTGCCGCTCGGCGTGGACGACCTCCAGGACGTCCTCGACGGTCAGCGGCTCGACGTAGAGCCGGTCGGCGGTGTCGTAGTCGGTGGAGACCGTCTCCGGGTTACAGTTGATCATGATCGTCTCGTAGCCGGCGTCCGAGAGCGCCATCACCGCGTGGCAGCAGGCGTAGTCGAACTCGATGCCCTGCCCGATCCGGTTGGGCCCGCTGCCCAGCACGATCACCCGCGGCCGGCCGCTGGGGGCGACCTCGGTCTCGCTGTCGTAGGACGAGTAGTGGTACGGCGTGGCCGAGGCGAACTCGGCCGCGCAGGTGTCGATGGTCTTGTAGACGGGCCGGATGCCGGCGCGGTGGCGGGCCGCGCGCACGGCGTCCTCGGTGGTGGCGAGCAGGTCGGCGAGCTGGGCGTCGGAGAACCCCGCGCGCTTGGCCCGCAGGATGTCCGCCGGGGCGAGGTCGGCCAGGTCACCGGTGACGGTGGCGGCGATCCGGTTGAGGTGGTCGATCTGCTCCACGAACCAGGGGTCGATACCGGTCACCTCGGTCACCCGCAGCCGGTCCGCCCCGGCCCGCAGCGCCTGCTGCACCGTGCGCAGCCGGCCGTCGTGCGGGACACCGGCCCGCGCCAGCAGCTCCTCGGCGTCCCCCGGGCCGCCGGTGAAGCCGAACACCGCCGACGGCTGCTCCAGCGACCGCAGCGCCTTCTGCAGCGCCTCGGCGAAGCTGCGCCCGACCCCCATCGCCTCGCCGACGGACTTCATCGTCGTGGTCAGCGCCGGGTCCGCCCCGGGGAACTTCTCGAAGGCGAACCGGGGCACCTTGACCACGACGTAGTCCAGCGCCGGCTCGAAGGCCGCCGGGGTGGTGCGGGTGATGTCGTTGGGGATCTCGTCCAGGGTGTACCCGAGCGCGAGCTTCGCGGAGATCTTCGCGATCGGGAACCCGGTGGCCTTCGAGGCCAGCGCCGACGACCGGGACACCCGGGGGTTCATCTCGATCACGACGAGCCGCCCGGTCGCCGGGTCCACGGCGAACTGGATGTTGCACCCGCCCGCGTCGACACCCACCGCGCGCATGACCGCGATGGCCATGTTGCGCATCTGCTGGTACTCGCGGTCGGTCAGCGTCATCGCCGGGGCGACCGTCACCGAGTCGCCGGTGTGCACCCCCATCGGGTCGACGTTCTCGATCGAGCAGACCACGACCACGTTGTCGGCCCGGTCGCGCATCAGCTCGAGCTCGAACTCCTTCCAGCCGAGCACGGACTCCTCGACCAGGACCTCCGAGGACGGGCTCGCGGCGATGCCGTCCGCGGCCATCCGGCGCAGCTCGCCGGCGTCGTGGGCGAAGCCGCTGCCGGCGCCGCCGAGGGTGAAGCTCGGGCGCACCACCACCGGGTAGGAGAACTCCTCGGCGGCGGCCAGGCACTCCTGCGGGGTCGTGCAGATGGCGCTGCGGGCGGTCTCGCCGCCGACGGCGGCCACGATGTCCTTGAACGCCTGCCGGTCCTCGCCCGCGCGGATCGCGTCGATGTTCGCGCCGATCAGGCGGACGCCGTAGCGGTCGAGCACGCCCGCGGCGTGCAGGTCCATGGCGGTGTTCAGCGCGGTCTGCCCGCCCATGGTCGCCAGCAGCGCGTCCGGACGCTCCTTCTCGATGATCTTGGCGACCGTCTCCGGGGTGATCGGCTCGACGTAGGTGGCGTCCGCGAGGTCCGGATCGGTCATGATCGTGGCCGGGTTGCTGTTGACCAGCACCACCCGCAGGCCCTCGGAACGCAGCACCCGGCACGCCTGCGTCCCGGAATAGTCGAACTCGCACGCCTGGCCGATGACAATCGGCCCCGACCCGATGACCAGGACGCTGGTCAGATCCTCCCGCCGCGGCATCAGCGCACGACCTCCCGTCCGCGTCCCCGCCTACCTGCCCCCCGGCCCGCCCCGCGGGCACCCGGCTGGCGGCCCGCCGGACCCGGGATGGCCGGCCCGCGGGCCGGCTCGCAGCGTCCCATACCCGGCCCGTCGCGGTGCCCCACGACACCGTGCCCGCTGGGCCTCGTCAGCGGACAGCCAGGACCGTCGGGCGTCACCGGCGGGCAGCCATGAGATCGCGGAAGCGCTCGAACAGGCCGTGCGCGTCGTGCGGGCCCGGCGCCGCCTCGGGATGGAACTGGACGCTGAATGCGGGCACGTCCAGGCAGGCCAGCCCCTCGACCACGTTGTCGTTCAACGCCACATGACTGACCTCGACCCGCCCGTACGGAGTGCGTGTGACGCCGTCGAGCGGCGCCCGGACGGCGAAGCCGTGGTTGTGGCTGGTCACCATGATCCGGCCGGTCGCGGTCTCGGCCACCGGCTGGTTGATCCCGCGGTGGCCGTAGGTCAGCTTGTACGTCTCGAAGCCAAGCGCCCTGGCCAGCACCTGGTTGCCGAAGCAGATCCCGAAGAGCGGGACCCCGGCGTCGAGCACCCGGCGCACCGCCTGGACCGCGTAGTCCGCCGCCGCCGGGTCGCCCGGGCCGTTGGACAGGAACACCCCGTCCGGGGACAGCTCCAGCAGCGCGTCGGCGCCGCTGCGCGCCGGCAGGACGTGCACCTCGCAGCCGAGGGCGCTCAGCGCGTTCGGGGTCGCCCGCTTCATGCCCAGATCGAGCGCGGCCACCCGGAAGTAGGGGGCGTCGGTGGCCGCCCGCACGACGTAGGGCGCGCGGGTGCTCACCTGCGGCGCCAGGTCGGCGCCGACCATGCTCGGGCTCATCCGCACCCGTTGGAGCAGCTCGCCGGGATCCTCCGTGGCCGGGCCGATGCCGCACCGCATCGCCCCGCGCTCCCGCAGGTGGCGGGTGAGGGCCCGGGTGTCGATGCCGCTGACGCCCACCACCCCGGCGTCCGCCAGCTCGTCGTCGAGGGTGCGCCGCGCCCGCCAGCTCGAGGCGATCCGGCTCGGGTCGCGCACCACGAAGCCTGCGACGTGAATCCGCTCCGACTCGTTGTCGTCGTCGTTGACCCCGGTGTTGCCGATGTGCGGCGCGGTCATGACCACGATCTGCCGGTGGTAGGACGGGTCGGTGAGGGTCTCCTGGTAGCCGGTCATACCGGTGGCGAAGACGACCTCGCCGAAGGCCTCCCCCCGCACGCCGAACGCCTCACCGACGAAGTCGCGCCCGTCCTCCAACATCAGCCGGACGTCCGAGCCGCCGGCGCGCGGCGCGGTGGAGCGCGCCGGCCCGTACAGATGGCCGGGCAGGCCACCCGCCACCGACGCCCGACCGCCGGAGCTGTCCCCGCCTACGCTCACCACGTCCCCAATCCGTTGCGACGCGTCCCCGGCCCGCCCCGGCGGGCCGCCGCCCCGCGGGCCCGCCGGGGCACTCACCCAGGTGTCCTTCATCTTGCGGACGACCTCCCCCAGCGGGGACGTCAGTGGATCGACACCGCTGGCCTGACCATCGGCCCGCGCGGTGTGCCCGGTCCCATCCGGCGGGCGCCGCCGCCCGCCGGGCCCACCGGGCCCGCCCGGCTCACCGGGACCACCTGCCGGGGCAGGCCCGCCGGCCGGTGGATAGCCCGGCCCGCCCGGCCCGTCCGGCCCGGGCCCGGGCGGCAGCGGTGCACGCGCCGCGGTGGACGACGGCGGGTGGGTGACCACCGTTATGGGCGAACCGCCCCGCCCCGTCGTGGACGGGCCACCGC
>NZ_CAKKTM010000374.1:0-6281 GCF_920888515.1 Protofrankia sp. CiP1_Cm_nod1
GCTCCCGCCCGTGGGCCGGGCGGGGGTGGAGCGTTGCCCCGGCCCCGCGGCGCCCAGCGCCCGCGGGCGCAGCCGGGAGACCGCCCGGCCGACCGGATGGGGCCTGGTGATCTCGCCGTCGGTGGGCGCCGGCCCCGGGCCGATCAGGCTGTGCACAGCGCGGACCACCTTGGGCTGGCGGGCCCGGTCGTCCCCGCGCAGGCCCGTCTCCAGCTCGTGTGAGCCCAGCGACCAGGCGATGACGATGATGCGCCCGACGCCGGCGACCTTGCCGGCGTGCGCCCGCTCGAGACGGGCGCCGCGCACGGCCTCCCGCGGGATCCAGAACGGCTCGTTACCGGCCCGGTCCACCCGGATGCCGCGGTCGTGGACGGAGACGTACGCGTCGGCCCGTCCCCCCAGCCCGCGGGCGGTGACCCGGTCGAGCCAGTGGCCGGCGTCCACCGTGCCCAGGTACAGGCCCTTGATCGGCGCGGCCACCACCTCACCGATGGTCTCGGGGACCGCCGGCAGGTCGGGCAGGTCCTCCTCCTGGCGGCGCGCGCGGTGGCGCCAGCTGCGGCGCATGGCGTCCACCGCGGCGATGAACAGCAGGATGCAGCCGAAGGCGAACAGCAGGTGCAGGCCCAGCCGGTCCGGGCCGCGCGCGGGCTCCGCCAGGGGAAGGCCGCCGGGCAGCGCCGCGAACGCGGCGGCGAAGGTGAGATGGTCGGTCATGCGATCTTCCCGTCGAGCACGGTTGGACGCCCCCGCAAGAACGTGGCCTGGACCCGTCCAGGCAGCTTGCGGCCAGCGTAGGGAGTGTTGCGGCCACGGCTGGCCAGCGCGCCGGCGTCGACCGTCCACCGGGCCACCGGATCGACGAGGACCAGGTTCGCCACGGCTCCCGCCGACAGCGACAGCGCCCCGGCGCCGGCCGGGTGCACGTCGTGGGCGGCCGCCCGGGACGGCCGCGAGCCGGCCACGGGCGGGTGGTGATGCCCGCCAGCCTGCCCGCCAGCCTGGCCACCAGCCAGAGCATTGGCCCGACCGCCGGTGAGGCCGCCGGGCAGACCGCCGATCCGCCCGGGGGCGACCGACATCCGGTCGGCGAGGCCGGCCCAGTCCAGCAGGCCCGTCTCCAGCATGGTCATGATGGCGATCGACAGGGCGGTCTCCAGGCCGACCATGCCCGGGCGGGCGGCCATCCACTCGGTCTCCTTGTCCTGCGGGGCGTGCGGGGCGTGGTCGGTGGCGATGCAGTCGATCGTGCCGTCGGCGAGCCCGGCGCGCAGCGCCGCCACGTCCGCGGCGGTCCGCAGCGGCGGGTTGACCTTGTAGACCGGGTCGAAGGAGGTGACCAGGTCGTCGGTGAGCAGCAGGTGGTGCGGGGTGACCTCGGCGGTGACCCGCCAGCCCTTGGACTTCGCCCACCGCAGCAGCTCCACCGAGCCGGCGGTGGAGACGTGGCAGACGTGCAGCCGGGAGCCCACGTGGCCGGCGAGCAGCGCGTCCCGCGCGATGATCGCCTCCTCGGCGGCGGCCGGCCAGCCGGGCAGGCCGAGCCGCGCGGAGACAGCCCCCTCGTTCATCTGCGCGTCCTCGGTCAGCCGGGGCTCCTGGGCGTGCTGGGCGATCACCCCGTCGAACGCCTTGACGTACTCCAGCGCCCGGCGCATGAGCACCGCGTCGGACACGCAGTTGCCGTCGTCGGAGAACACCCGCACGGCCGCCGCCGAGGACGCCATCGCGCCGAGCTCGGCGAGCCGGGTGCCGCGCAGCCCCTCGGTCACCGCGCCCACCGGGCGCACGTCGCAGTGCCCGGCGTCCCGCCCGAGCCGCCAGACCTGCTCGACGACGCCGGCGGTGTCCGCGACAGGCTCGGTGTTGGCCATCGCGAACACGGTGGTGAAACCGCCCAGTGCCGCCGCCCGGGTGCCCGAGGCGACGGTCTCGGCGTCCTCCCGGCCCGGTTCGCGCAGGTGGGTGTGCAGGTCCACCAGCCCGGGCAGGGCGACCAGGCCGTCGGCGTCCAGGACCGTCGCGCCCACGGCGGACAGGTCGCGACCGGCCTCGGCGATGATCCCGCCGTCGAGCAGCAGGTCCACCGGGTCGCCGCCGAGCGGCCGCACCCCGCGCAGATGCCAGCGCCCGGCCTCGTGCGCGGGCCCGCCGGCGGTGTCGCCGCGCCGCGTCATGGCACCTCCCTGGTACCGCCGAGAAGCAGATACAGAACCGCCATCCGCACGCTTACGCCGTTGGCGACCTGTTCGACCACGGTCGAGCGGGTCGAGTCGGCCACATCCGAGGCGATCTCCATGCCGCGCACCATCGGCCCCGGGTGCATGACCAGCGCGGACGGCGGCATCGCCGCGAGCCGGTCGGCGTCCAGACCGTACCGGCGGCTGTACTCCCGCTCGGTGGGGAAGAACGCCGCGGTCATCCGCTCCCGCTGCACCCGCAGCATCATCACCACGTCGCTGGTGGGCAGGACCGCGTCCAGATCGTAGGAGACCGCCACCGGCCACTGCTCCACCCCGACCGGGACGAGGGTGGGCGGGGCGACCACCGTCACGGACGCGCCCAGCGTGGACAGCAGCCACACGTTGGAGCGGGCCACCCGGGAGTGCAGGACGTCACCGACGATCGTGACGGACAGGCCCTCGACCCGGCCGAGCCGGCGGCGGATGGTGAACGCGTCCAGCAGCGCCTGGGTCGGATGCTCGTGGATGCCGTCCCCGGCGTTGAGCACGCTGCCGCGCACCCAGGCGGCCAGCCGGTGCGGCGCGCCGCTGGCGGGATGCCGGCAGACCACGGCGTCGGCCCCCATCGCCTCCAGGGTCTGGGCGGTGTCCTTGAGGCTCTCGCCCTTGGAGACGCTCGACCCCCGGACCGAGAAATTGATCACATCCGCGGACAGCCGCTTGGCGGCGAGCTCGAAGGACGTCCGGGTCCGGGTCGAGTCCTCGAAGAAGAGGTTGACCACGGTACGGCCGCGCAGGGTCGGCAGCTTCTTCACCGACCGGCCGGCGACGGTGGCCATGTACTCGGCGGTGTCCAGCACCAGCAGGGCGTCGTCCCGGCCGAGATCCTGGGTGGACAACAGGTGGCGCATCATGCCTGCCCCGCCGTCCCCGGCCGGCTCACAGCCGGCCCGTTCACAGCCGCGGCGGGCGGCGGTGCGACGGCCCGGCCGTGCCGGCACGCCGGGCGCGCCGGCGCACCCCCCGGACTCATCGGCCCGCTCCTTCCGACAGGATCATCACGGCGTCCCGGCCGTCGGTCTCGGTGAGGCGGACCGCGACGGCCTCCTGCCTGGACGTCGGCATGTTCTTGCCGACGTAGTCGGCCCGGATCGGCAGCTCCCGGTGCCCGCGGTCCACCAGCACCGCGAGCTGCACCACCCGGGGCCGGCCGAACTGCGCCAGCGCGTCGAGCGCCGCCCGCACCGTCCGGCCGGAGAACAACACGTCGTCCACCAGGATCACGGTGCGGCCGTCGATCCCACCGTCCGGCAGGTCGGTCACCGCCAGCGGGCGGACGGCGCGCAGCTGGAGGTCGTCACGGTGCATGGTCGGATCGAGCGAGCCCACGCCGAGCTCGACGCCTTCGACCGCCCGGACCCGGTCGGCGAGCCGGCGGGCCAGCGGGACACCGCGGGTGGGTATACCGAGGAGCACGACGCCGTTCCCACCGGCGGTCTTCTCCAGGATCTGGTGGGCCATCCGGGTGAGCACCCGGCCGATGTCCGCGCCGGAGAGCACCGTGTGGGCCGTGCCGGGGCTGTCGGGAGCGCCTGCCCGCGGGCCGGGCGCGGACCCGGCCTGGCCGGGGGCGCCTGGCCCCGGGGTGCCTGGCCCGGGCCTACCTGGAGTGGGCCTACCTGGGGCGGGCGTGGTCATATCCAGGCCCTCCTTCCCCGCCTCACGGGACGGTCCTTAAAGGAGCGGTCCGGATGACGGTATCAGGCAGCACGCATTGTCACTGCACGTTACCTAACATGAACTGCCTGCACACGAACGGTCCGTGACACAGAAATTCTTTACTCGTAACGCCTAGTGCAATCGACGGGCTACAGAAAGTGGTACAAAGAAAGTGTCGACACGACCCCCCTGGTGGTGAGCGACAACCGACCCAGGACTACTATCGGTAACCACCGGCGGCAAGAGCCCCGGTTCCAACTGATCGACCACGACGGGAGTGGGCACTCCGATGTCCGACTATGCGAAGGCGCTCGGTGCTCGGCTGCGAGCAATACGCACCCAGCAGGGGCTCTCGCTTCATGGCGTCGAGGAGAAGTCGCACGGGCGCTGGAAGGCTGTCGTCGTGGGCTCCTACGAACGCGGAGATCGCGCTGTTACGGTGCAGCGCCTGTCCGAACTGGCCGAGTTCTACGGTGTCCCCGTGGGAGAGCTCCTCCCCGAGGGTTCCACCGTGGCTCCGCTCGAGCAGTCTCCGCGCATCGTCCTCGACCTGGAACGGCTTTCCCAGGTTCCGAAGGAACACGGCGGCCCACTCGCCCGCTATGCGGCGACCATCCAGAGCCAGCGTGGGGACTACAACGGCCGCGTACTGTCCATCCGGTACGAGGACCTGCGTTCCCTGGCCGTCATCTACGACACCTCGCCGAGCAAGCTCACCGAGCAGCTCGTCTCATGGGGCGTCCTGAGCCCGGAACAGGGCCAGGAAGCCGGAATCAGCGAATCGGCCTGACCGGCCACCGCTGACCGGGCCCTGCCTGACACAGGCGGCGCGGGCGCGCCTTTCACGTCGCCGCGGGACGTGAACGTGGGCCTGGCGGGGCCATCGGCGGACCACGCGGCCTGCTCGGCCGCAGGCGGAGGCGGCCTGCTCGGCCGCACGCGGAGCCAGCGTCGTCTCCGCGTATGCCGTCGTCACGGGCGTCGTCATGTCCGGACGGCCGTCGGCGGCAGATCGTTCCCGCGTGCCGCCGACGGAAGACGAGCAGGTCCGGCCGCTTCGCCCCCGGCCTGGTCGGGACATCCTCCGAGATGTCACCCGGCCAGGCCGGGGACACCCACGTTCTCGAACGAGCGGGGCCTCGACACTGTTCCCGGCGGTCGCGCCGCGGTGGGCCTGACGGGCCTCCTACGAGCTGTCGCGCTCCTGGCGTTCCCCGCGAGGGATGTTCCCCGCCAGTGATGTTCCCCGCCAGGCCGCTGCGGGCCCGCGCTCCTACGAGCGGGAGGCCCGGCCCAGCTTGAGGTCGAGCAGGCGCGCCAGCAGCCCGTTGACGAAGACCGGCGACCGCTCGGTCGACACCAGACCCGCCAGCGCCACCGCCTCGTCGATGGCCACCCCGTCGGGGATGTCCTCACGCCACAGCAGTTCCAGCGCGCCGATCCGCAGAATGTTGCGGTCCACCGGCGGCATGCGCTCGAGGGTCCATTCCTCGGCATGGTCGGAGAGCATCTCGTCGATGTCGGCGAGCCGCTCGACGACACCCTCGACGAGCGAGACCGTGTATTCGGGCACCGGCGGGTCGGCCTGGGCGAGCCGCTGCGCGAGAGTCTCGGTGAAGCTGCTCCCGCGCAGGTCCGCCTCGTAAAGGATGTCGAGAGCGCGCTTGCGGGCCTTCGACCGGGCGCTCAGCTCGTCACCCGGCCCAGGTAGCGGCCGTCCCTGGTGTCCACCTTGACCTTCTCCCCGGTGGTGATGAACAGCGGCACCTGGACCGTGGCACCGGTCTCCAGCGTCGCCGGCTTGTTGCCACCGGTGGAACGGTCGCCCTGGACACCCGGCTCGGTCGCCGCGATGACCAGCTCGACGCTGGCGGGCAGCTCCACGTAGAGCGGCTCCCCGTCATGCAGCGCGACCGTCGCCGTCGTGTTCTCCAGGATGTAGCTCGCCGCGTCGCCCACGACCGCCGGCGGGATCGGGATCTGGTCGAACGACTCGCTGTCCATGAAGACGAAATCAGCGCCGTCACGGTAGAGGAAGCTCATCTCACGGCGGTCGACGGTCGCCACCTCGACCTTCACCCCGGCGTTGAAGGTACGGTCGACAACCTTGCCGGTCAGCACGTTCTTCAACGTCGTCCGGACGAAGGCCCCGCCCTTGCCGGGTTTGACGTGCTGAAACCCGACGACGTTCCACAGGGTGCCGTCGAGGTCGAGCGTCATGCCGTTCTTCAGATCATTCGTGGTCGCCACTGCGCACAACTCTCCAGCCGGACCAGCAGGTTGGCCCGTTCGACTGACGGGGGGGGATCCCGCGAAAGTCTATCTGCCCCGGGCAGCGCCTTCGGCGCGGCCCGGGGACCCCGCCACCCACATGCCCCC
>NZ_CAKKTM010000374.1:6718-9091 GCF_920888515.1 Protofrankia sp. CiP1_Cm_nod1
GGGCGAGGAGGTAGGAGTCGAAACCGAGGCCGGTGATAGTCCCGGTCGCCACCGCGCTGATCACGCTGTGGTGCCGGAACGCCTCCCGGGCATGGGTCTGGCTCAGGTGGACCTCGACCAGCGGGCCCGCCACCTGCGCGGCCGCGTCGCGCAGCGCGTAGGAGTAATGCGACCAGGCACCCGGGTTCAGCACGACCGGGACGCCGAGGTCGGCGGCCTCGTGCAGCCAGCGCAGCATCGTGGCCTCGTCGTCGGTCTGCCGGCAGTCCGCCACCAGGCCGAGCTCCCCGGCCAGCTCCTGGCAGGCCGCCACCAGGTCGGCGTAGCTGCGGCTGCCGTACACCGCCGGCTCCCGCAGCCCCAGCCGGCCGAGGTTCGCCCCGCTGAGCACCATGACCTTCACGACCGGGCCCTCATGACCGGGATCTTCATACCCGGGCCTGCGTGGCCGGGCCTGCGTGGCCGCGCCCTCGTGGGCGGGCTCCCGACGCGCCAGGCCCCGGCGGGGCCTCCCCCGTGCGCCTGGCCCGGGTGTGCCGGGGTGCTGTCACCGCTCGTCCACGCCGGGCAGGTCCGACAGCTCCCGGGCCACCTCCGAGAACGCGGCCACGACCAGTGCCCGGTCCGGGTCCTCCAGGATGCGTGGCCGGCCGAGCCCCTCGAGGGCGACGAACCGCAGCCGCCGGCCGCGGCTCTTCTTGTCCAGCCGCATCGCGTCGAGCAGCTCCGGCCAGCGGTCCGCCCGGTAGACGGTGGGCAGCCCGACCCGTTCGAGCAGCGCCCGGTGCCGGTCGGCGGTGGGCTCGTCCAGGCCCAGCGCGAGCCGGCCCAGCGAGGCCGCGAAGACCATGCCGACCGATACCGCCGCACCGTGCCGCCAGCTGAACCCCTCGACCTTCTCGATGGCGTGCCCGAGGGTGTGCCCGTAGTTGAGGATCTCCCGCCGGCCGGCCTCCCGCGGGTCGGCCGACACCACCGCCGCCTTCACCCGGATCGACCGCTCGATCAGCTCGCGCTGGTGGCGCAGCCCGCTCGGGTCGTCCTCGAGCAGGTCGAGGATGGCCGGGTCGGCGATGAAACCGGCCTTCACGACCTCGGCCAGGCCCGAGATCCGCTCGTTGGCGGGCAGGCTCGCCAGCGTCGCCAGGTCGGCGAACACGGCGAGCGGATGGTGGAAGGCCCCGACGAGGTTCTTGCCGGCGTCGGTGTCGATGCCGGTCTTGCCGCCGACCGCCGCGTCCACCATCCCCAGGACCGTGGTCGGGACCTGCACGAGGTCGACGCCGCGCAGCCAGGTGGCGGCCACGAAGCCGGCGAGGTCGGTTGTCGCCCCGCCGCCGAGGCCGATCACGACGTCGTCGCGGGTGAAGCCGACCTGGCCGAGGACGTCCCAGCAGAAGCCGGCGACGCGGGCCTGCTTGGCCTCCTCGCCGTCGGGGACCTCGACCGCGTGGGCCTCGACCTTCGCGGCATCCCGCAGGTCCGCGACCACCGCCTCCGCGGTCGCCCGCAGCGCGCGGGGGTGGATGACCGCGGCCCGGGTGCGGCCGGCGACCCGCTCGGCGAGCTCGCCGAGCAGGCCCGTGCCGACCACGACCTGGTAGGGACGCTCGCCGGTGGGCGCGACCTCGATGCGGGTCACCGCGTCCGGGGCGGCCGGCCCCCCCTGGGACGCCAGCGGGGCGGCGGGGACCGGGGCCGCCGGCGATGTCGTCACGGCCCGACCAGCGGCCCAGGCAGCCGGCCCGCCGGCGCCGCGACAGCATGATCGTGATGCCGGCGGTCCGCCAGCAGCTTCTCGACCAACCCGACCACCTCCTCAGGTGTGTGCCCCACGGTGTCCACCACCGCGGCGGCGACTTCGGCGTACAACGGCGCGCGGGCCCGCAGCATCGCGGCGATCCTGGTGCGCGGCCCCTCGACCAGCAGTGGCCGGTCCCGGGCCAGGCCGACCCTGGCCACCGCGTCGTGGACCCCGACGTCGAGGTGGACGACGGTGTGCCCGCGCAGCGCCTGCCGGGTGGCCGCGTCCAGCACGGCCCCGCCGCCGAGGGCAAGCACCCCGTCGTGCCCGGCCAGGGCACGGGCGACGGCGTCCCGCTCCAGTGCGCGGAAGTGCTCCTCCCCCAGCTCGACGAAGATATCGGCGACGGACCGCCCGGCCCGGGCCTCGACGTCGGCGTCGGTGTCCCGGAAGGCCACCTCCAGCCGCCGCGCCAGCAGCCGTCCGACCGTGGTCTTCCCCGACCCGGGCGGGCCCACGAGCACCACGACCGGCCGCCGCACGCGGGCCGCCGCGGCAGCGCTGCCGGCGGCGGCACCCTCAGCGGCAACGCTGCCAGGGGCGACACCGTCGGCGGCGCCGCTGTCAGC
>NZ_CAKKTM010000375.1 GCF_920888515.1 Protofrankia sp. CiP1_Cm_nod1
GGCGGCACCCTCAGCGGCAACGCTGCCAGGGGCGACACCGTCGGCGGCGCCGCTGTCAGCGGCGCCAGTGGCAGCGGCGCCGGCGGCGTCCGGAGAGCCGGTCACCGGGCCGCCACCAGGACAGCGGCGATCATATCGGCTCCGATCTGACGATCAGGGACTTCAGGTACGTCTCACAGTTGCGGCGGGACTCCTCCACCGAGTCGCCGCCGAACTTCTCCAGGGCCGCGTCGGCGATCACCAGCGCCACCATGGCCTCGCCGACCACTCCGGCGGCGGGCACCGCGCACACGTCCGAGCGCTGCGCGATCGCGACCGCCCGCTCCCCGGTGGCGACGTCGATCGTCGACAGCGGCCGGGACAACGTCGAGATCGGCTTCATCGCGGCCCGGACCCGCAGCGGCTCACCGGTGGTCATCCCCCCTTCGACGCCGCCGGCGCGGTCGGTGGCCCGCCGCACCCGGTAGATGCCCCCCGGGTGCGCCACCGCCTCCGGGGCGTCCCCGGCGGGCACCGACTCGATCTCGTCGTGGGCCTGCGACCCGCGGCGGCGGGCCGTGGTGAAGCCGTCACCGAACTCCACGCCCTTGATCGCCTGGATGCCCATCAGCTCCCCGGCGATCCGCGCGTCGAGGCGGCGGTCGCCGTGCACGTAGCTGCCCAGCCCCGGGGGGCAGCCGTAGGCCAGCACCTCGACGATCCCGCCCAGGGTGTCGGCGTCCCGGTGGGCGGCGTCGATCTCGGCGACCATCCGCACGCTCGTCGCCGGGTCGGCGCAGCGGACCGGGTCGGCGTCCACCACGTCCATCGCGGCCGGCTGGGGCAGCGGCGAGCCGGGCGGCACCTCGACACCGCCGATCGACACCACGTGCGAGACGACCTCGATGCCGTACGCCTGCCGCAGCAGGGCCTTGGCGACCGTGCCCAGCGCGACACGGGCCGCGGTCTCCCGGGCGCTGGCCCGTTCCAGCACCGGGCGGGCGTCGTCGAACCCGTACTTCTGCATACCGGCAAGATCCGCATGGCCGGGCCGGGGGCGGGTCAGGGGGGCGTTGCGGGCCAGCCTGGCGAGCCCCTCGGCGTCGACCGGATCCGGCGCCATGACCTCCCGCCACTTCGGCCATTCGGTGTTGCGGACGACGACGCTCACCGGGCCGCCCAGGGTCAGGCCGTGGCGGACCCCGCCGAGCAGCTCGACCTCGTCCCGCTCGAAGCTCATCCGGGCGCCCCGCCCGTGCCCGAGCCGACGCCGGGCGAGTTCGTCGGCGATCAGGGAGCTGGACACCCGGACACCGGCCGGCAGCCCCTCCAGGGTCGCCACCAGAGCCGGCCCGTGCGACTCCCCGGCAGTCAACCAACGCAGCATGGGGCCAGTCTTCCACGCCACCGGCGCGCCGGAACCAGCTCCTTCGGTCGGGATGCCCCGGGACGGGAACACTCCGGCGGGACGGGGACGCTCCGGCGGGTTCAGCCCGCGTTCCAGCCGAGGACGCCGACGAACGCCCCCGTCAGCAGGAACGGCCCGTAGGCGATCGACGTCCGCCGGCCGGCCCGCCGCGTCACCAGCAGGACCAGCGCCCACACCCCGGCGAGGACGATCCCGGCCAGCAGCCCGGTGAGGGCCACCGGGACGCCGAGCCAGCCGAGCGCGCCGCCGAGCAGACCGGACAGCTTCACGTCACCGAAGCCCAGACCGGCACCGGGCAGCGCCCAGAGCGCCGTGAACAGGGCGAGCACGGCCGCCGCCACCGCGACGGCGCGCACCCAGCGCCCCGGGCCGCCGTCCAGGGCCGCGGCGATGCCGAACAGCCCGGCCAGGACCGGGTAGGACGGCAGGGTGATCACGTCGGGCAGCCGGTGGACCCGGGCGTCGACGGCGGCCAGGACCACTCCGACCACCCCGAGGTAGGCGTACGCCGGCAGCCAGGCGACATGATCGGTCAGCTTGGCCGCGAACGCGACGACGACGGTGGCCGTGAGCAGGCCGAGGACGTCCCGGGTCGGCGCCGGCCGGCGCGGCTGCTCCCCCGCCAGCGGCCCGAAGAAGCCCACCATGCGGGTCAGCCCCGGGACGACGCACAGGACGGCAAGAACGATCACGGCGACCAGCACGGCCGACCCGGACGACATGGCCGCCCCGCCCGGCGGGACGCTCACCGTGCCGCCAGGGCGGCTTCGCCCGCGGCCAGCAGCAGGTCCACGTCCACCTCGGCGCCGGTGAACAGCCGGACCTGCCCGACCGCCTGGGCGGCCAGCACGACCAGCCCACCGGCGACCGGCGCCCCGGCGGCCCGCGCGGCGGCGGCGAGCCGGGTGGGCCACGGGTGGTAGAGCAGTTCGACCAGGGCGGTCGAGGCGGGCCACGGCCGGCGCGCGAGCTCGTCGGTGGCACCGGCCGGCGTGGTCGCGAACACGACGTCGGCGGCGGCCAGGAGGCTCGCCGGGTCCGCCGGGTCCGCTGGGCCCGTGGCCGCGGCGGGCCCGGCGCCGGCGGTGTCCCAGCGGTGGACGGTGACGG
>NZ_CAKKTM010000376.1 GCF_920888515.1 Protofrankia sp. CiP1_Cm_nod1
CCGATGACGAGCGGGCGGCGCGGGGCCCGCCCGGCGCCGAGGACCGTCGTCACGGCGTGCGCCGTTCCGGCGACGTCGGTGTTGAAGCCGGCCAGCCGGACGGGCCCGGCGGCCCCGGCGCGCTCCTGCCCGGCGTCCCGTCCGGCGTCCCGTCCGGCGTCCCCTCGGACGTCGTCTCCGGTGGCGCGTCCGGTGTCACGTCCGGTGCCGCGCTGGCCGGCACGTTCGACGACGACGGTGTTGACGGCGCCGACGGCCGCGGCGGTGTCGTCGATCCGGTCGAGGAACGCCAGGACGGCCTGTTTGAGCGGCATGGTCAGTGACAGGCCGACCCAGCCCGGTTCGGTACGCACCCGCGCGATCAGATCGCCGATCGCGCTGTCGTCGCAGGCGACCGCGGTGTAGTCCCAGTCGATTCCCAGCGCGCGATATGCCGCGCGGTGCATAACCGGTGACATTGAGTGCGCTATCGGCATTCCCGCGACGGCCGCCCGCGGCCGGTGGCCGGTGACGGTCACGGGCGGGTGGTGGCCGGTGACGGTCACGGGCGGGTGGTGGCCGGTGGCGGTCATGACCCGCCCTCGGAGCGGTAGCGGGCCAGTGCCTCCTGCCACTCCCGGTCCGTCGTCGCGAAGATGGTCACGTTCGACTTCGGCAGGGACACGAAGTACGTCCACGGCCCGTCGGCCGGGTGCAGGGCGGACTCCAGCGCCCACTTCCCCGGGTTGGAGATGGCCCCCGGCGGCAGGCCCGCCACCTTGCGGGTGTTGTAGGGGTTGTTGCTGGCGAGCTGGCTCTGGGTCAGCGGGCCCTCGTACTCGTCGAGGGCGTACCGGGTGGTCGAGTCCAGGTCGAGGCGGCGGAACCGGCCGGAGGTGTCGGCGAGCCGGTTGTAGATGACCCGGGCGACCTTCGGCCCCTCGTCCGGGTTCTTCACCTCACGTTCGATGATGGAGGCGATCGTGACGATGTCCTGAGGGGTGCGGCCCAGCGCGGCCGCGCCCGCCTCGATGCCGAGGCCGGCCGTCTCCGTCCTGAACCTGTCGACGAAGCCCTTGAGCGTGGCGGTCGCGGAGGCGCCGGGCCGCAGGTCGTAGGTGAAGGGGTACAGATAGCCCTCGACGCTGGCGGCGTACGACGGCAGCTGGAGCTCGCCCGGCCTCCTCACGATCTCCTCGAGCGCGGGGAGCGGCTGGCCGGTGCGTTCGGCCAGCGCCGTGAGCACCTGTTTGACCGTCATGCCCTCGGTGATAGTGAGCCGGAACAGGGTGTGGGACTTCACGTCCAGCAGCGTGGCCAGCGCGTCGGCCGCCCGCAGGTGCTGCCTGAGCCGGTAGAAGCCGGGCTGGATGGAACGTGACCGCTCGTCGGCCGCGGCCGCGTTGACGAAGGCGGCCGGTGTCCGCACGACCTCGGCGGAGGCGAGCACCCGGGCGATGTCCCGGGCGGTCGAGCCGGCCTGGATCTGGATGATGACCGAGCCGTCGCCGGGCCCGGAGTAGTCGATCGCCGACTCGCCGGCCGTGACGCGCCCGATCACCTTGCCCGCGCCGTAGATCCCGCCGCAGAGGACCCCGGCCACCACCACCAGGACCGCGATAAGCTTGTGCGCGGTACGGCCCCGCCGCCGGGCCCGGCCACGGCTGCCACGGCTGCCGTGGCTTCCACGGCCACCGCCGGTGGGCCTGCTGCGGTACGAGGCCCGGCTGCCTGACGCGTCATCGAGCAGCTCGTCGAGGTCGTCCCCGATCACGTGTCGTCCGCGCGGCGATCCGGCTCGCGCCGGGTGGCCACGGCGTCGGACGCCCCCGCGTCACGCGGGATGTCCAGGGCGGACTGCAGGATCTGCACCGCTGCCTCCTGGTCTACGACTGCGCGACGGTCCCGTGCGCGCAGGCCACGCTCGGCCATCCGGCGGTGGGCCACGACAGTGGTCAGCCGCTCGTCGACGAGCCGCACCGGGACAGGGGCGACCCGGGCCGCCAGCAGGCCGGCGTACGCCCGGGCCTGGCGGGCCGCCGGCCCCGGGAGGCCGGACAGCCGTGTCGGGAGACCCACAACGACCTCCACCGCATGACGATCCTGCACAATCATCGCAATCTCGTCGAGATCGCTGTTCAGCCGGGTGTCCCGTCGCAGCGTCGTCACCGGGAACGCGATCCTCGCGTCAGGGTCGCTGGCCGCGACCCCTATTCTGACTGTGCCCACGTCGATACCGACATGCACCCCCGCCCGGCGGCTCATCGCGGACCGCCGGGGCCGGCCGATGCCCGGGCCGGCCCCGGGACGCGCTCACGCGGAACGGGTACCGGCGATGCCCGAGGCGGCGGCACCGGGCGGGCCGCCGTCGGCACCGTGCGCGTCACCGGTGTCATCCAGCCCCAGAGCCTGACGAAGCTCATCCTCCCGCTCGGCCATCCCTTCCCGGACGTCGGCCAGGAAATCCTGCACCGACTCTACGAGGGAACCGGCGAGATGCTGCGGAGTGAGGGTGGACACGGCGCGGGCGGCACGCCGCACGGTCACCACTCCCACCGCCGCGCCGAGCGCGATGTAGAACAGCCGCGGCATCACGCGCTCCGGCTGTCGACGTCGGCCCCGCGCAGGGTGGCCGCCGGCGGCGCGGACGCGGCCGGGC
>NZ_CAKKTM010000377.1:0-5273 GCF_920888515.1 Protofrankia sp. CiP1_Cm_nod1
CGCCACGGCGGCGAGGGCGGCGTCACCGGCGGCCTGCAGGGCGGTCAGGACGCGGCGGGCGTCCCCGCCGGCCAGGCGCAGCAGATGGGTGACCGCGTCCGCGTCCATCGTCAGCCGGCCGCCGTACCCCCGCCGGTCGTCGAGCGCCCGCTGGACCAGGACACGCAGGTCATCCTCGGTGAGCGGCTCCAGGGTGAGCAGCAGCGAGCGGGACAGCAGCGGCGCCACCACCGAGAAGAACGGGTTCTCGGTGGTGGCGGCGACCAGGGTGACCAGCCCGTTCTCCACCGCCGGCAGCAGCGCGTCCTGCTGGGTCCTGGTGAAGCGGTGCACCTCGTCGATGAACAGGACCGTGCGGACGCCGGACACCGCGAGCGTGTCCCGCGCCTGGTCGATCACCGCCCGTACGTCCTTGACACCGGCGGTGACCGCGGACAGCTCCCGGAACCGGCGTCCGCCGGAGCCGGAGATGATGTGTGCGAGCGTCGTCTTGCCGCTGCCCGGCGGCCCCCAGAGCAGGACCGAGGTGGTGCCGCCGCCTTCCACCAGGCGCCGCAGCGGGCTGCCCGCGCCGAGCAGGTGACGCTGCCCGACGAGTTCGTCGAGGGTACGGGGGCGCAGCCGGGCCGCGAGAGGACCCGACGTCGCCAGGGTCTGCTCGAGCCCGGCGTCGAACAGGCTCACCCACCTACCGTATGACGGCCCTGTCATCCGACGGCCGGCGACCGTACCCGCCGCACGGCGGGCCAACCGGCCGTACCCGCCGCGCGGCGGCCGCGGCTACCGTGTGACGGCCGGGCGGCCGTGCGCCGGCACGGGCGTGGGCCAGCCGGCGGCGGCACGGCCGACCGTGTGGTGGCGGACGAGGCCGGCGAGCTCCGGGGCGAACGAGAAGATCACCTGCCGTACCCGGTCGACGGCGAACGGCGCGAGCTCGTCGTATACCTCCGCGAAGACAGCGTGCGCCCGCGCCCGCGGCCACTGGGGCGGCAGCAGCTTCAGCGGCAGGTCCGGGTCGAGGCCGGGGAAGCGCCGCCAGGCGTCCAGGAGCGCGGTCCGGGCCACCAGCGCCTCCGCCGGGTCCACGTCGGCGGCCCGGATCCGTCCGAGCAGGGGGGTGTGGGTGCCGATGAAGTCCTCGTAACGGGCGCGCAGCTCGGTCAGGTCCCACGCCTCGATCGGACGTCTGGGGCTGGCCGCCACGGCCATCGCGCTCATCCCGGCTGTCCCGGCCGTCCTGACCGCCCCGGTCGCCCCGGCCGCGTCGATCGCCTCGGCCGCGTCGATCGCCTCGGCCGCCGTCAGGACCGTCGCGTTGGGCACGCCGAGCTCGGCGAACATCCGGATGGCCGCCTCCGTCTCCTGCCGGGGGGAGACCCACATGCCGTCGTAGAGCGGCGCGAAGCCCAGCCAGCGCAGCCTGTTGCGAACGGTATGGCGGATGTCACGCTGCTCCTCCGGCAGCGAGAAGGCGGCGACGACCCACCGGCCGTCCCACCCGGCGCCGGCCTGCCCGAACGACAGGACGCGCACGGCGCTGTCCTGCAGCGCCTCGGCCGCCTGGCCGGTCAGGCCGTAGTAGGTGTTGCGGCCGACCCGGGAGGACGCCAGCAGCCCACGGCGCGCGAGCCGGCTGAGCGCCGCGCGCGCGCCGACCGTCGAGATATCGAAGTCCGCCAGCAGGCGCACCAGCGCCGCGGACGGGATGTGCTCCTCGCGCCCGTGCCAGTAGTCGCCGAGCAGGGTCATGAGCAGACGTTGCGGCTGGGCGCCGAGCCGGAAGCGCGGAAGATCGGCTCTGGGCGAATGGCCCCGGGTGACAACGGGTCCGGTGATTACCACGGAAGACGATATTACGAGCCGATACATCCGGAGCCGCCATGCGCCGGTATGTCGGACCGGCAGGCCAGACAGGCCCCGAACCCGTCGGGCGGCCGGGCAGGGCGGGAAGACCAGGCGGGAAAGTGGCTGGCGTCTCGTCACGGCTCCCCGCGGCCGCGGGTCGCCGACCCCCGCGGCACCCGCCCACGCGGGCTGAGCCGGGACCACTGGCGCGCCCAGCCGTCAAGGGGCTCGAGCGCGCCCTGCAGGCGCCGCCCGTGGGCACTCAGCCGGTAGTCACCGGCCTCGTCCACCTCGATGATCCCGGCCTCCCGCAGCTCGCGCAGCCGCTGGGACAGGTGCGGCTCGGTGGCGTCCAGCCGCGTCACAAGGGAGCGGAACGCCGCCGGCCCGTCCCGCAGGGCCCAGAACACCGGCAGCGCGTGCCGCCTGCCCAGCAGGCCGATCACCTCGGCCAGCGCGGCCACGCCCTGGGATCCCGCGTCCGCTCGCGCACCGTCACGTGCCATACCACCCGCCGCCATGGACATCATCACATATTGCTACTCAACGTGACGTATGACATCACATGTTGCATGACGCATCGTCACATAGAAAATCACACATTGTGATTATGCATGTCACATACTGTCATATGGTGCGCCGCATGCTGTCACGCGCCATGTCGCGCACCGTCACGGGTCATCGCCAGCGCCAGCCGCTCCCCCGGGCCCGCTCCGCACGCGTACACCGCCCGGACGGAACGCGCCCGCCCCGGCAGGCCCATCCAGGCACGGCAGGCCGCCCGCGATGCCGCCCGCGCGCGACATGCCGCCCGCGCGTCCGCGGCCAGGACGGACCTGGCTGGGACAGCCACCGCCCGTGGCGGCCGGTCCGGCATCCGCCTGCCTGCCCGGGGACGAGCTGGCGCCAGGCCCGACGGGCGTCCGGTCGCGTGGGCGGGTCAGGGCGTACGGATCGCCCCGGAACCGTTCGGGCTGTGCGCCCCGGCCGCGCTGGCGAAGGTGCCGGCGGCCGGCGCCGCCCGCTCGCCCCGGCCGGTGACGCTCCCGAGCGTCCGGCGAGCCCGCTCCAGCAGGCTGCCCGCCTGCGCCGAGACGACCCCGGCCGCGCTCTGCACCTCCGGGCGCTCCCGGACCGCGCGCGCCTGACGCATGATCGCGTCGTAGTGCTCCCGGCCCGCGCGGGCCCCCAGCACGTAGCCGAGCCCGAAACCGACGATGAAACCGGGTCTGACGTGCATGCTGCCTCCCGCTCGGTGTCACTGTGCACTCTTGCCGGCCTTCGCGGACACATGAACGCTCATGGCCGCCCACACCCGCGCCCGATCGTCATCCCACACCCGGCGGCCGCCGTCACCGGACAACGACGGGCAGGCGCCCGCAACCATGACCATCCTGCCCGAGCGGCCGCGCGCCGACGGTCAACCAGCCGACCGACCCGTGTTTCCTACCCCCTCGAACCATCCGCGCGAACCTCAGGTAACCTTGCCCAGTCAGATGCTCCCGGCGCTATCGTCTGGAGCATCGCGGTCCCGCGTAGCTCAATTGGCAGAGCGTCCGGCTGTTAACCGGCAGGTTACAGGTTCGAGTCCTGTCGCGGGAGCATAGGCCCAGGTCAGAGGCTTGAAACCTTAAGTGATCATCTTAACGGTGACACTTTGGCCGCCAGCCCTACCCCATCCGACCATCGAAGATCGATGATCTTCGCTTGCCTCACGATCCGATCAGCAGGGCTTCGCACCGCCCAAGGCGCCACCCCACTCGAGTGACGTGGATCACAGAGCCATTCGCGGCAGGCGATCTTAACTTCTGGTCCGCGGATCCTCAGGCGATCGAGGAGGGTGCCAAGCGCCCACATGATGGCGAGGGCGGTGAGACTCGCCGCGAGCCTCACCGCCCCGGCTGTCAGGACTCATGGAACCCCGTGTTCGCGGCGATGACGCATCCGACCAGGGCGGCACTTTGGACAGGCGCACAAACGTGCGACGTGTCCGACATACGCATCCTGGACGATGCGCACATCGCGCGGTTCGCCCACCCAGCCCGTGGTGTGCGGCCGGCGGAAAGGAAGGACCATCGGATCCTGATATCCGGCGGACGCGCACAGCAGCGACGCCGGTGGGGCCACCGGCGATTCCGTGGAATGTCGACGGCACCCTGCTGTCGCCGGCGGGCCATCTTGCCCGCGATGTTTTGGACCCGGCGGGCCATATTGCCCGTAATATTTTGGACGCTGTCGAACTCGACGAAAGAACGGGCCCTGAAATCGCGTGTCCGCTGGTGGGATCTGCCAGCGGAAAACCTGCCCGGCGAGGATCCGGCCGAGGCGGTGGCCGTGTCCGTCGGCCGTGTCCGTCGAATGCCGCCGACCGAACTTCCACGGCATGTGGGCGTCGCGCGGTGGCCAGGGCGGGCGTGGTCAGACGTCGAGGACGAGTCGTGCGCCGCGTGCGCGGGAGCAGCACACCATCATCACGGTGTTGGCGGTGCGCTCCTCCTCGGTCAGGAGCGAGTCCCGGTGGTCGACCGTGCCCTCCAGCACCTTGGTTTCGCAGGTGCCGCACACGCCCTCGCCGCATGAGGTGGCGATGTGGATGCCCTGGTCGGCGAGCGCGTCCAACACGGAAACGCCAGGGGGAACGATCACGGTGACACCGGAGCGCTCGGCCACGACCTCGAAGGGCCGGTCGCCCGTGTCGTCGGCCTCGACCGGAGCGAAGCGCTCGACGTGCAGTGTCCCGGGTGGCCAGGAACGGCACGCCCGGTCGACCTCCCTGAGCAGCGGTTCTGGTCCGCAGCAGTAGACCGCGGTCCCGATCCGCGGTTGGCCCAGCGCCGCCGGGATGTCGATGAGCCCGGTCTCGTCCTGGGGTGCGATGCTCACGCGCTCACCCCTGCCCTCGAGCTCGCGCAGAAAGGCCATCGACTCGCGGGACCTGCCGCCGTAGGTCAGCCGCCAGTTCTGGTTCTCCCGGCGCTCCAGCTCCCGGACCATGGCGATGATCGGCGTGATCCCGATGCCGCCGGCTATGAGGACGTACCGTTGCGCGGCCGCGAGTGGAAACCTGTTTCGCGGGCCCCGGACCTGAATCACGTCGCCTTCGCGGATGTTGTCGTGGATCCAGGCCGATCCGCCACGGCCGTCGGGCGCGTTGAGCACCGCGATGCTCCAGGCCCCGTCACTGCCGCACAGGGAGTACTGGCGTGCGCGTCCCTCGGGCAGCAGCAGATCGATGTGTGCGCCGGCCTGCCAGCCGGGGAGGGCGGCGCCGGAGGGGCCGGCGAGGGTGAGTCCCACGACGTCGTGGGCGTGCTGGACTCGCTCGGTTACCACGACTTCGCGAGTGTCATCGGTCATGAGCTACTCCTGCGGCGGCTGCTGCGCGGTTCGTCCTTCGCTGGTGCAGTTCGAGGAGAACGCGACCGAAC
>NZ_CAKKTM010000377.1:5650-34131 GCF_920888515.1 Protofrankia sp. CiP1_Cm_nod1
TTCTCACGGTGCCGGTTCTCACGGTGCCGGTTCTCACGGTGCCGGTTCTGTAGCAGTTCGAGTTCCCTCTGCAGTGCGTCGTTGCGCGCGATGAGATCGTTCAGCCCACGGTCCGTGACGCCGGGCGCAGGCTGCGGCCGGCGTGGCTGCCTCGTGCGCCGCACCCCGGCGAGCCGGGCGAGGCTGGCGAGCGTCACCTCCAGGTCGACGTTGTCCGTTTCCAGATAGTGATGCTGCACATCCCACGTGTCCGCGAGCCTGCCGAGGACATGGATCGCCGCGCGCAGCTGGCGGGCGGCAGACCCGGCGGGCACGGCAGGCAGAACCTCGTCGCGCAGCTCACGGCGAAGCCCCTCGAGCAGCTCGCCGGGGGTTGGTCTCAGCATGGCGTCTCCAACGGCCTGCTGGCGCTGATCCACTCCAGGCACGCCTGGATGGAGGGGATCACGGTTCGGGCCCGGTCGATCAGCCGTAGGTTGTGGCTACGGCCGTCGATGACCGCACGGGCCGCCTGCAGGCTGATCGTGGCGTACTTGACCTCGCAGAAGACGCGGTTCCAGCGCAGTGCCGCTCCGGTGACAGGTACGCCTCCGGCCGCTTCGTACGCCGCGACGAACTCCTCGAGCGGCACGAACCGCTCCGGGCTCCACAGGGCGTGGTACGCCCACGCGATGTCCTCGACCGGGTCGCCGACGTGCGCCATCTCCCAGTCCAGCAGACCGACGATGCGGCCGCCTTCGTAGAGGACGTTGCCCGGCCGGAAGTCACCATGCACGAGCGCTGGTCGCGCGGGTGGGGTGGCGTTGTCGTCAAGCCAGTCGTACAGCCAGGACAGCGCCGGGTACGGCTCAGGGCGGCAGTCCTCGAACCGTGCGCGCCAGTAGGCCAGCTGCGGTTCACCGGTTCCCGCGGCCGGTGTGACGGCATGTAGCTCGGCTGCCGCCCGGGCCAGGTCCAGGGTTCGCGCACGGCCCAGCTCGGTGTCGGCCGAGAGGTACTCCACCGCGTCCGCTCGGCCCGGCAGCCGCTGGAGGAGCACCGCGGGCGCCCCGAACAGATGCCCGTCCGGGTCGTGCGCCCACACTTTCGGCGCCCGTACGCCACGTTCGGCCAGCCCGTCCAGTGCCGCGAACTCGTGTGCCGGGTCGGTCTGTACCTGCGAGCCGGGGGCACGGATGAGCAGGATCAACGGCTCCTCGTGTCTGCTCGCGTGCGTGTCCCGGCCCGAGGCCCAGCGGGCGTCGCAGGCCCACGCGACGCGAGCGTTCCCGCCGAAGACCCGCGCTGGCTGCGAGACAGCCACCTCCTCGGCCTCCGGCAGCCGCAGACGTAGCAGTTCCCGCACGCGAGCGGCCAGCTGGGCCGGTGCGTGCGCAGGAAGGGCGGGCCGGGTCATCGGACGCCGGCTGCGACCCGCAGGGTCTCGCCGGTGATGGCGTCGGACTGGGGCTCGAGGAAGAACGCGATGCCTTCGCCGAGGTCCTCCGGGGTGGGCACGTCACCGAGCGCCGTGTACCCGAGGTGCCGGTGCAGGTATCCGTCGTCGATCCACTGGCGTACCCGGTCGCTGAGGACCAGCCCCGGGGCGACGCAGTTGGCCCGAATCCCCTGACGGCCCAGCTGCACGCTGACGCTCTGGGTGAACGCGACCACCGCGGCCTTGGCCGAGTTGTAGGCGGCGTTACCGAGTTCGAGACGGTTGGCGAAGGCCGCCAGCGAAGCCACGTTGACGATCTTTCCGTAGCCCTGTGCGACGAAGTGCTTCTCCAGCGCGCGGCACATCAGGAAGGCGCTGTTCACGTTGAGCGCGTACATCTGCACCCAGCTGTCCAGCGAGATGGACTCCAGTGGCACATCGTAGACGTCGCGGTTGATGTTGACCATCCCGCCGGCGACGTTCGCCACGCCCTGCACCGAGCCGAACTCCGTCACCGCGAAGTCGACCGCCTGTCGCACGCCCGCCTCCGAGGTCACGTCGGCCTTGATCGTCCGCAGGGTTCCGGGCAGCTCGCGCGTGGACTCGGCCGTGCCGTTGAGCCGACGCGAGCTCAGGTCGACCGCGACGACGTTCGACCCCACCCGCAGCAGCCTGGCGGCGGCGGCGCCGCCGATGCCGCCGCCGGCGCCCGTGACGATGTAGGTGCGTTCGTCGAGAGGCAGGGTCGGCCGCCGCGGGGGGGCCACCGCTGTGCTGGGCATGTCAGGCTCGCCTTCAGATGTAGGAACGCTGGACGAAGTCCGGTGCGCGCTTCTCACGCAGAGCGGCCAGGCCTTCGGACGCCTCGGGTCCGGTGAAGCCCAGGATGCCGAACGCCAGGGAGGCCTCGAACGAGGGCCACGCGGCACGAACCCAGTTGTTGAGCGACTGTTTGGTCCAGCGGATCGCGCTCGGTGCCCCGTGCGCGAGCCGGGACGCGATGTGCAGGGCATGCTCGTCGACCACGGCGTCGTCGACACAGAACGTCACGAGCCCGATGCGCTCGGCTTCCTCGCCCGTGATGGCGTCGCTGGTCATCAGGTAGTACTTCGCCTTGGACAGCCCGCACAGCAGCGGCCATATCGCGACCGCGTGGTCGTCGGCGGCCACGCCCAGGGTGGTGTGCCCGTCCACGAGCTTGGCGGTGCGGCCGGCGACGCTCACGTCCGCCAGCAGCGCGGTGGCCAGCCCGCCGCCGGCCGCCGCTCCGCTGATCGCGGACACGATGGGCTTGCCGCAGTCGAGCATGTTCCGCACCAGGGCACGGCCTTCCTTCCACATCTGGCAGCGGAAGTCGTAGTCGTCGATGATGCGCTGCACCATGTCGAAGTCACCGCCGGCGCTGTATGCCCGTCCCCTGCCGGCGAGGACCACCGCGGACACCTCGGTGTCCTCGTCGATCAGGCGCCAGATCGCGCCCAGGTCCCGGTGCATCTGGAAGTCGAGGGCGTTCATCCGGCCGCGGCTGAGGGTCACCCGCAGGACGTGCGGCTCGGGCCAGTCGAGTTCCAGGCTCTCGTAGCCGGGGTAGCGGATGTCGGTCACAGCCCGGCCCCCGATCCGAACTCCCTGCGCAGCTCGGCCTTCGCGACCTTGCCGTAGACCGCGCGCGGCAGCTCCTCGCGGACCAGGACGTGGCTGGCGCGCTGGTACTTGGCCAGGCGCTCGTTGGCCCACTGCCGAAGCCCCTCCGGGTCGATCTCCGCGCCGGGGCGTGGGATGACGACCACCAGGGGCGTCTCGCCCCACTTCGGGTGCGGCACGCCGACGGCCGCGGCCTCGCTGACGTCCGGATGGCGCATGAAGACCTGCTCGACGTCCACGGCGAAGATGTTGATACCGCCAGATTTGATCATATCCTTGAGCCGGCCCGAGACATACAGGAAACCGTCCTTGTCCAGATGGCCGATATCCCCGGTCCGCATGAAGCCGCGACCGTCCGGGGCGGCCCAGGTCGCCTCCTCGGTCAGTCCGGGATTCTTGTAGTAGCCGTTCATCATCCCGATCGCATGCACCACGATTTCACCGCTCTCACCCGGGGGGAGTTCCGCGCCGGTATTGTCGATGATGCGGATGTCCTCCAGCATCAGGGGTTTTCCGACCGACGTGCGTTTGCCGCGGACGGCGTCCGCCGGCAGCCGCAGGGTCGCGAATCCCTCCGAGAATCCGTACACCTCGTGGATACCGGCGTTCGGGAAGGCGTCCTCCAGCGCGTGGTACGTCTTCTCGGCGATCGGCTGACCGGATGTGACGATGCAGCGCAGGCTGCTCACGTCATGGCCGCGCAGCCCGGGGTGCTCGAGGACGGCGATCCACTGGGTGGGGACCAGGAAGGCGTGGGTGGCCCGCTCGCGCTCCACGGCTGCCAGGAACGCCGCGGCGGTGAACCTGCGCAGGATGACGACCGTCCCGCCCCGGTACATCGTCGGGATCATCGTGATCCAGGTCCCGGACGCGTACGGGGGCGTGCCGAGGACGGCGACCGAGTAGCGGTCGACCTTCAGCCCCATCGCGAAGCCGTACGGGTACATCATGCGGCTGACGTGGGTGTGCTCGATGCCCTTCGGGTGCCCGGTGGTCCCCGAGGTGTAGAGGATGGTGATGACGTCGAACGGTTCGATCCTCACTCCGCACGGCGTGACCGGGGACTCGGCCAGCAGCTCCGGAACCGACCGCCAGTGGTCGTGGGCTGCGCCGAACGTGAGCCAGCGGGAGCCGCCGATCAGCGGCAGCCGCGCGCGGATGGAGTCGATGACCGGCTCGGTCTCCGGATCGGCGATCAGGACGACCGCGTCGGAGTCCGCCGCAAGGCGAACCAGTGACTCTCCGTCGAGCATGACATTCAGTGGCACCGTCACGCAGCCGGCCTTCGCGCTTCCCCAGAACGCGACGAACGCGTTCAGCGACGCGGGCATGAACAGCGCGACCTTGTCACCCTTGCCGAGGCCCTCGGCCCGCAGCAGGTTGGCTAACTGGTTCGTCCGCTCGTCAAGCTCACGCCACGTGAGCCGTTCTTCCTCGAATACGGCGGCCACCGTATCCCCGCTGACTCGCGCATTGTGCGCGATCACGTCCGGACACATCAACGAGAAGTCGTACTTCAGGCTCACGGGCGATCTCCTGATCTCTTCATCCGTCCGACCGCATGCTCGGTGAGAACGCACGGTAGCGACGGACGGAAGCCGTGACGAGGGCCACGCTGTCGAGGCCCCTGTTCCGGGTCACAAAGCTCCGAGTCACAAAGCCCCGGGTCACAGGGCCGTCGGTCACCACAGGGCCCAGCCGGGCCGGCCCTCGCGGCAGGCCTCGTACGCGTCCGGCTCGACCGGTTGCAGGATGCCCGTCGTCGCCCTCGTACCGTCGACGACGCTGCAGTGGTGCTCGTCCAGCCCCCGCAGCGTGCGGCGGACGTGCGGGTCGTTCACGTCGAACCGGTCCCATTCGGTCCGTTCCGGCCCCCCGTACTCGCCGGGATGCAGCCCCGCCCCGGGAGTGCCGCCGTAGAAGCCGCAGCACATGAAGGCGGTCTGGTTGCCCAGCCGCTCGAGGCGTAGGGACCGGTGGGTGCCGTCGTCGAGGGCCAGGTCGACGACGCCCGCCAGAAACAGGTGTGTGTCGGGTTCGAAGCGCAGGCGGCGTTCGATCCGGTGCACGCGGCCGCTGCCCGGGCGGGGGTCGTCGAGGCCGTAGAGCAGTTTCCCGCCCCAGAGGCCGACGTCGTGCAGGTCGATCCAGATCCCGCCCTTCCAGCCGGGCCGGTGCGCGCGCCCGCCGTTGAGCGCCGGGCCACCGACGCCCCGGCCGACGCCCCAGTGGCGGTCCCGGGTGCCGTGCGCCTGGCCGGGCGCCCACTCCACCCGAGTGCCACCGATCTGAACCCAGCCGGTGACCTGACCGAAGCTCTCGAATCCGGCGGTCACCTGCCGCTCGCCGGACGGCACCTGCGGCCCCCAGGCGGCGCCGTACGTCGGGCGGCGGGTGTCGGTCCACTCCAGGTCGTAGGAAAAGCCCCACTCCCCCGGCTCGAGGACGTGCCGCCAGCGGTGGAGCCCCGCGAGGATCGTGGGGCGCATCGGGCCCACCGTGAGGTCCGCCGGCTGCGACGACAGCGGACGGAAGGAGCGCACCGAGCGGTGGTCGCCACGGAAGTTGACGATCGCGTACGACTCGACCCGGCCGAGGACCGGGTAACAGCTGCCGCCCACAGCCAGGAGCAGGTCGCCCGTGTCGTCGTGCCACACGTTCCAGTACCGCTCGAAGAACCGCGGGTCGTTCGACGCGCGGGCCGGCGGGTGCGAGACGGGGTACGGAGCCGCGTGGACGAACTCGTCGTCACGCGGGACGAGCGGGGTGTTCACGCGTCCTCGAGCATGACCGGCAGCCGCAGCGGCCCGCGGCTGACCAGCGAGTTCGCCCACGGGATCGTGTCCAGGGGCTCGGCGAGCCGCAGCCGGGGGAACCGCTCCGCCATGTGCCTGAACGCGATCTGCCCTTCCAAGCGGGCCAGCGGCGCGCCGAGGCAGAAGTGCACACCCTTCGAGAAGGCGAGATGCCCGTTCGCCCGGCCCTCGAGAACGATCTCGTCCGGCGACGCGAAGACGGCGGGATCGCGGTTCGCGGCCGCGAGCATCGCGAAGATCCGGTCGCCCTCCCGCAGGCGCTGTCCCCCAAGCTCCGTGTCCGTGGCGAGCAGGCGCCCGGTGGACAGCACCGGCGAGTCGAAGCGGAGGAACTCGTCCACGGCGGGGACGATCAGGCCGTCGACATCGGCCGTCAGCTTGGCGGCGACGTCCGGGTGCTGGTGCAGGGCGATCAGGCCGTTGGTCAGCAGGTGGGCGGTCGTCTCCTGCGCCCCGTTGCCGATCATCATCATGCTCGCGATCAGCTCGTCCTCGGTGAGCGTCTCGCCGTCGACCTCGGTGGTGATCATGCGGGTGAGGGCGTCGTCCCGCGGGTGGGCCCGGCGTTCGTCGATCAGCTCACGGAACAGTTCCGCCATCGAGCAGGCGCCGTGCCGGGCTCTCTCGTACTTGTCGTCGACACCTCGCGAACTGCCGATGAACAGCATCATCTCGTCCGACCACCGCTTGACCTCGGTCAGCCGGTCGCGCGGGACCCCGAGCAGGTCCATGACGACGTAACCCGGCAGGGTAAGAGCGATCTCGGTGAAGAACTCGACCGGCCGGTCCTTCGGCAGGCCGTCGAACAGGTCCGACGTGATCTCGGTGATCGACGCCCGCAGGGACTCCACCATGCGGGGGTTGATGACCGTCGACAGGTAGCGGCGCAGCCGGGTGTGGTTCGGTGGATCCTGGAACACCATCCACAGCGACAACCAGCGCAGCACGTCGGCCGCTGTCGCGCGGTTCTCCTCGGAGAGCCGTTCGTGCACCGGCAGAAGACGATTCGCCGAGAACACCGCCGGCGCCGTGACCACGCTCTGAACACTGGCCCAGTCCACCGCGATCCAGCCCGACAACGGCTCGCACCAATGCACGCCGCCGGCGGTGCGCAGCTCCGCGAATATGGCATACGGATCGCGCAGTTGTATGGGATCAGTGGGATCGTACGCGGTCGGCATCGAACTCTCCAGGTTCTCGGAAAGCACGAGAATGGCACGCCGTCGGTCGGCTGTTCGACGGCCGCGACGTGCACGATCTGGAGCCGCGCACAAATCCCTCGCGCCGACCGACTCCCCCTCGAGTGCGATCCATGTCACAGTGAACCTTTCCCCACAAAGATCAACTACCTGCCGTGACAGCTACCTGCCGTGACAGGCAAGGGAGGAGGCCAGGAGCGCCTTCCCGGCCCCGCGCACCATCGGTCCCGGCCTCTGGAAGATCAGCCTGATCGCCCGGGCCGCCCTCGCGATCCTCCATGTCGAGCACCACCGCACCACCTGGCGACCACCACGGACACCGCCGCCGTCAATTACAAAAAGTAACCAATCATTACAGGGAAGGCTCAGTACCCGCCATGACTCTTTCCATCAGACGCGTCGTGACCGGCGTCGACAGCACGGGAACCTCCATCGCCCATGAGGACGCGCCGCTGCCACCCGTCGAACTGGCGATCATGCCTGGTGTCCAGATGTTCCAGGTGTGGGGAACGGAGGGCCCGCTCAGCAGCCCGCTCAGCGACCCGAAGCCCGACAACGCGGTCTTCTTCCCCGGGCCGGGCGGAACACGTTTCGGACTGTTTCGCCTCCCGCCGGAGGGCAGCGCCGAACCAGATGCCGAACCAGGTGCCGAACCACACGAACCCAGCGCGGACGCGGCAACCCTCGAGTCCCAGGTCGCCGAGGCCGAAGCGAAGGTGCCAGGGTTGCTCGGCGTGTTCGAGCCCGACGCTCCGGGAATGCACCGGACCAGGAGCATCGACTACGTCATCGTCATCGAGGGCGACCTCTGGGTGGAACTCGACAACGGGACCGAGATCCACCTCCCCCCGGGCACGTGCGTGGTGCAGAACGGCGCCAGGCACGGGTGGCGCAACCACGGAAAGGTTCCGGCCACGCTCGCCTACGTGATCCTGGACGCCCAGCAGCCCGCCCAGGGCCACTGAAAACCAAGAAAGGACATGGCGTAATGCCTACGCAAACTCTCCCGGAAGTCGATGCCGTCGTCGTCGGCGCGGGCTTCGCCGGGCTCCGCACCATTCACCTGCTGCGGCAGCTCGGCCTGAGCATGCAGGTGTTCGAGGCCGGGGACGACGTCGGAGGCACCTGGTACTGGAACCGCTACCCCGGCGCCCGTACCGACACCGAGAGCTGGGCGTACTGCTTCTCGTTCGACCGTGAGCTGTGGCAGCGGTGGGACTTCCGCGAGCGCTACACCGCTCAGCCCGACGTCCTGGAATACCTGCGGGCGGTCGCGGACAAGCACGACATGCGCCAGCACATCCGCTTCTCCACGCGGGTCGACGGCGCCTACTTCGACGAGGCGGCCAACCGCTGGACGGTGACCACCGAGGACGGTCTGCGGATCAGCAGCCGGTGGCTCATCACAGGCCTGGGCTGGCTGGGCATCGCGTACAAGCCTCCGTTCCCGGGCGCGGACTCCTTCGCGGGCAAGTCGTACGTGACGTCGCAGTGGCCGAAGGAGCCGGTCGACCTCACGGGCAAGCGCGTGGCCGTCATCGGCACCGGCGCGACCGGCATCCAGGTGATCCAGTCGGTCGGGCAGGTCGCGGAGCATCTGACGGTGTTCCAACGCACCCCGAACTACGCGTTACCCGGGCGCAACCACGCGCTGGGCCCGGAGCAGCAGCAGGCGCTGCGACGTGACTTCGAAAACGTCTGGGAGAAGACGTTCAACCACGTGTTCGCCTTCCCGATGGAGCCGGCGAACCGCCTCGGCGCGCAGGTCGACGACGCCGAGCTCGAGCGCGTCCTGGAAGCCGGCTGGGAGGCCGGCGGCTTCCACTACATCTTCGAGACCTTCGACGACATGCTCGTCGACCAGCGGGTCAACGACGCCGCCTCGGAGTTCGTGCGGCGCAGGATCCGCGCGATCGTCAGGGATCCCGCGACCGCCGAGCTGCTGTGCCCGAAGACGCACCCGATCGGCGGGAAGCGTCCTCCGCTGGGCAACTTCTACTACGAGACCTACAACCGGCCCAACGTGACGCTGGTCAGCGTCCGTGACGACCCGATCCGGGAGATCACCCCGACGGGTCTGCGGACGGGGACCGCGGAGTACGAGTTCGATGTGATCATCTACGCGACCGGTTTCGACGCGATCACCGGACCGCTCGCCAGCATGAACGTGCACGGGGCCGGGGACCGGACGATTGCCGAGCAGTGGGCACGGGACGCGAAAGCCCTGCTGGGCATCGCGTCCCCGGGCTTCCCGAATCTTTTCGCGATCCTCGGGCCGCAGGCACCGTTCGCGAGCCATCCACCGGTGATCGAGACGCAGGTCGAACTGATCGGCAAGCTGCTGGCGCACGCGGTCGAGCAGGGCGCCGAGCGGGTGGAGGCCACCGAGGAAGCCGCCCAGGCCTGGTCGGACCAGTGCGACGCGATCCTGAACGCCACCCTCCTGCCGCAGGGCATGGGAGACCGGCCGTGGTTCCTCGGGGCGAACGTGCCCGGCAAGAAGCCCAGCACACTGTGCTATCTCGGCGGCCTGAGCAGCTATCGCGCCACCGTCGACAAGGAGGCCGACGGCGGCTTCCCCGGTTTCACCCTGAGCAGGTCGCCCGTACCGGCATAGCCGCCCGGTAGAGCCGCCCGGTAAAAACCGGTGCCCCGCCCGGGGAGGATTCGGGCGGGGCACCGGTTTTTCATGTTCTGCGCATCGGATGGTGAACGGCGCGGGAACTGCGGACATCCGGCGGGCATCGGCTTCTCACGTTTTGTGCAGCCCGAGCCCCCTGCTGATGATGAGTTTCATCATTTCGCTGGTACCGCCGTAGATTGTCTGTACCCGGGCGTCCGCCCAGGCCCGTCCCACCCGGTATTCCGTGGTGTAGCCGTAGCCCCCGTGCAGTTGCAGGCACCTGTCCACGACATGCTGCTGGGCCTCGGTGGTGTGCAGCTTTATCATGGCGGCCGTGTCGGCACCGAGATTTCCCGCCAGGTGCTCCCGCACCCCCCAGTCGACGAAGACCCGCGCCGCCTTCACCGCGGTGGCCAGCTCCGCGAGCAGGAACGCGCTGTGCTGGAACCGGCCGATCGGCTGGCCGAAGGCGGTCCTCGTCCTGACGTAGTCGAGGGTGTCCGCAAGGACGCCCTCCATTGCCGCGGCCGCCTGCACGGCGATGGTGAGCCGCTCCTGCGCCAGGTTCGCCATCAGGTAGCGCAGCCCCCTGCCCGGCTGCCCGAGCACGTTCGCGTCCGGGACCGCGACGTTGTCGAACGACAGCTCGGCCGTGTCCTGTGCGTGGAGCCCGACCTTGCCGAGGTTGCGGCCGCGCGTGAAGCCCGCCATCCCACGCTCGACGACCAGCAGGCTCAGGCCGCCGCCGCCGCCGTCGCCGTCCGGCTCGGTTCGCGCGACAACGATGACCAGGTCCGCGTGGATGCCGTTGCTGATGAAGGTCTTCGTGCCGTTCAGCAGCCATCCGCCGGGGGTTCGTGCCGCCCTCGTCCGGACGCCTCGCAGATCGCTGCCCGCGCCGGGCTCGGTCATCGCGATCGCGGCCACGAGTTCGCCCGACGTCATGCCCGGCACCCAGCGCACCAGTTGCCCAGGCGTGGCCAGTTCGGCGAAGTACGGTCCGCAGACGTCGTTGTGGACCGTGAATCCCGGCCCGGTGGCGCCGGCGCGGTAAAGCTCGGCGTCGACAACCGTGTTGAATCGATAGTCCGCGCCGCCGCCGCCGTACTCGGCCGGAAGCCCGAGACCCAGCAGCCCGGCCGCGCCGGCCTTACGCCACAGTTCCCGCGGAACGATCCCGTCGCTCTCCCACCGGGCGTGGTGGGGGGTGATCTCCCGGGCCACGAACGTCCGGACCAGTTCGGTGAACGCGGCCAGCTCCGCGTCGTGCTCTCGGACGGGTGCGAAGGTCCCTGTCATGTGGCGCCTCCCAGCGCTGTCCCGGGTGATGCGGCCAGGCAGGTGCGAAGGCCCTTTCAGGTATAACCGGGCCCGCCGTCCACAAGGGCGGGCCCGGTTGGTCCCGCGAACAAACGACGAGAAGGAGGTGATCGAACGGGCGGGATGCGACGGCGATAGCTTCCAGTGCTGTCTGCTCTGTGAGCGGCGACTGGCGTTACGCATTGCCACTCATCACCTACCATCCGGAGGATCCTGCCGTGGGACCGTTGCGAGGAGTCCGGATTCTTGAGCTCGGCGGTCGGGGGCCGGTGCGGTTCTGCGGAATGCTGCTGGGGGATCTGGGCGCCGAAATCATCTCTGTCGATCGTCCCCGTGAGGCTGACGACATCACGCCGCTGTCCGACGCCGGGCTGGGCCGCCGTCGCAGGCGGGTGCGGCTGGATCTCAGGTCCGCTGCTGGCCGCGCCACCACACTCGAGATCATCAAGCGTGTCGATGCCGTGATCGAAGGCTTTCTTCCGGGCTCGACGGAACGTCTCGGCCTCGGGCCGCAGGACTGCGCACCGCACAATCCAGGCCTTGTCTACGGGCGGCTGACCGGCTGGGGCCAGGGCGGCCCACTGATGACGCAGCCCGGGCACAACATCAACTATCTGGCCGTCTCGGGAGTCCTGGCCCACCTCGGACGAGCCGGGACCCTGCCCTTCCCCCCGATGAACCTTCTTGCCGACGGTGGCGGTGCGATGTTCCTGGCCCTCGGCGTCGTCTCAGCCGTGCTGGAGGCACGATCGTCCGGCGTGGGACAGGTGGTGGACGCCGCGATGGTCGACGGCGCGGCCCTGCTGAGCACCATGAGCCATGAGATGCGCAACGAAGGCAGGTGGGTGGAACAGCGTGGCAGCAACCTCAATGACTCCGGGGCACCTTTCTACGACGTGTACGAGACCGCCGATGGCCGCCTTGTCGCGCTGGGGGCGGTCGAGGACAGGCTCTGGGAGTCCCTCCTGCGGTTGCTCGGACTGCACGACGAACCGGTCGACAGATGGGACCGGGCGAACTGGCCATGGTGGCGGGAGCGGCTCGCGACGGTGTTCCGACAGCGCACCCAGGCGCGGTGGTGCGCCCTGGCCGAGCAGGCCGGCGTGTGCCTGTCTCCCGTTCTCACGATGGCGGAGGCGCCCGCCCATCCACACAACACGGCCCGGGCGGTCTTCACCAGGGTGGGCGATGCCGTTCTCCCCTCGCCAGCGCCACGCTTCAGCCGTACGCGGCTGGAACCGATCGCCGAACCTCAGTCCCGTGACGACGACACGGCCGACGTGCTCGCCGAGCTCGGCATCGACGTGTCGCGGCTCGTCGGCGACGCCTCGGGCGGGTAGCCGACGCCGGCGGCAACCGCTGGGCAGCCGCCGAGGCGAACGATCGTCATCGCCATCTGCGCGGTCAGATAGTCGCTGTCGTCGGTGGTGACGCGCAGACCGGTGAGGCGTTCGATGTTGGTGAGCCGGTAGCGCACCGTGTTGGGATGGACGCCCAGTTCGTCGGCGCAGTCGCGCACGTTCCTGGCCAGCCGCAGGAACGGCTCCAGTGTCGACATCAGTTCCACGGACTTGACGGAGCGGTCTCGCAGCAGGGGCCCGAACGTGTCGAGAACGAGCTGGCTGGCCTCGTCGCGGCTGGTCGAGGCCAGCAGGAGCCGTGCCGCGCCGAGATCGTCGGCGGCGAGCACGCCCGGCTCGGCGTCCGAGAGATGTTCACGGATGCACTTCAGGACCTGCTGGGCCTCCCGGTGGGCTCGGTGGTCGTCCCCGGGGGCCTCCACCACCGTCGAGATCGCCGCACAGAGCTGGCCTTCCGGACTGAGTTCGGCGAGCACGACACGCAGCCGGGCCCTCACCCATTCGACCGCCTCCCGCCGGTCGCACTCCCTCGGCACCTCGATGATCACCGCGATGTCGCTGCCGGACCAGGCCGCCAGCGCGCTTGACGGTGACTCCCGGTCGGTCAGGATCTGGGCCACCTGCCGTGACATGACGCGGTTCGCCGAACCGCTGTCCCGCGCGGCCACGAGGCAGACCACCCGCCGCGCGGTGAGGTCGACGCCGAGCGAGCGAGCCCGTTCCTCGAGCTCCCGCTCGCCACGGATCAGGCTTCCCACGAGGGCCTCGACCGCATGCCATTCCATGTCCTGGTCGATCCTGCTCCGCAGACGCTCAAGAGCGATGTTGTGCGCGGCCCTGCGCACGATGACGTCATCGAGCTGACCGAACCGGCCGGCGGCCTCGACGACGACGACGTAGCCCTGCCGCTGTCCGTTGAGTTCGATCGAGGTCAGCAGGAGCCGATGGTTGATGCCGGCCTGCGGCAGCGGCGGGATGCACTGCGGGCGTCCGGACTCGAGTGACTCCGTGACGGGCTCGACCGAGGGATGATGCCGGATGTCGCCCAACGACCGGAGTCGCACGCGCAGGTCGTCCGTCGCGCCGGCGCAGGACAGGCAGCGGAAGTCCACGTCGTAGATGGCGCAGGGCTTCGACAGCAGTTGCGCGACCGTCTCCCCCAGCTCACGGACCCCCCAGCCGCTCAGCGCGATATCCGCGAGCTGCCCCTCCATGCGACGAGCGCGCTGCAGCATCTCCAGCTGCCTGGCCTGTACGTGGAGGCTGTCCCTGAGCTGGGAGGTCAGTTGCACCTGGTTGATCGCCGTGGCCGCGAGCTCGGCGAACGACAACGCCAGCTCCTGGTCCGGCTGTGAGAACTCCATCGTGGTGTCCTCGGTGTCGAGACACAGAATCCCGATTACCTCGCCGCGGAGCCTCATGGGGATTCCCAGCACCGAGCGTGCCCGCCAGCGACGCATCGCGGCGTGCACCGGCCGGGGATCCACCAGCGTGTTCGTGAGCATCACGGGCCGGCCGGTGTCGAGGATTTCCCGGGTGAAGTTGTCCCCGGGCATTCCGCTGACCAGCTGTTTTACGGGTATGTCGATGTCCCGGGCAGCGTGCGCGGCCTTGCCGTGCAACAGACCGGTCTCCCGGTCGCGCAGATGCAGACTGCACCGGTCGGCGCCTGTCAGCTCGCTGAGGGTGTCGACAATAAGATGGAAGATCGTGTCAAGGTCGCGTTCTTCGGCCAGCGCGCCAGCCAGTTTCCGGAACGCGGCAAGTTCCTTGTGTTCCCTGTGCTCGCCACCCACCTCGGGGGCGCGCTCGGACGGTTGCCGCATACCGGTCACGTCCGGTATCTGTTGATGCTCCGATCCGGCCTGGCGAACCCCGCTCATGTCCTGTCCGAGACCCCCGTCCGCAGGTCGCCTGAACCATGGATGCGGATGCCTTCCATGGCAGCAAACAGCCAGCAACGGTCTCTGTCAACGGCGCCCGGGCCCGGCCCCCTCGACCGGCGGTGGCGCTGCCGGTGACGCCGGCTGCCCGCCCGCGGCGGCCGACGGGCCAGCTGACGGATCTCCACCCAGTCCTGCACTCTCAGCACCCCCACCGTCAACCGGGGCCCATTTCCGCCCATGGGCAGCGGGTCAGTGTTCAACTGTCGCCCACGGTCCCGCCGGGCGGGTTTTGGAGCGGGGTCCAAAAGGCCGGACGCGGCGTTGCTGCGCACCCGGGGATCCGCCGCTAGCGTTCGCCCTCGCTCAGCCAGGTTGTGAGCCGGAGCACAGTTCCAGCTTCCGCGAATTCCAGGGAGTGCCGACGTGACGGGCGCGTCCATCTGCTTCGCCGGAAGGCCCCCGCGGCGGAAACCCTCCGGCGGGCACGAACGACGAGAGAGGGGACGTCACCTCTCCCACCCACCCGAACAGCCGTCCTGGCCAACGACGCTACGCGCGGCCTGTGGCTGGCCGACCCCGTGGATCATGCCGCAACGCTGCTGACAGGCCTGGTCATCAGCGCCCCCGCCCGCCGAGGCCCAGACCCTGATCTCCCCGGCCGGGGCAGGCCGCGGCCTCCGGCTCTGCCTCCCATCCCGATCCGACACACCACCGACAGGGAGAACGATGATCCATCTGAGGGCAGTGAGGCGTTCGGCATCCGGCATGCTCGCCGCCGTGACCGCGGTGGCGCTTGTCGCCGCGGCCGGGTGTTCCTCCTCCGGACCGGACTTACCCGACGCCACGGGCGGCGGCGCCACGTCGGCCTCCGGGGACGGCTACACCGCCACGGCGCGGGAAGCGGTCGACGCGGCCTACAGAGGCCTCTACAGCGCACCTGCCAAGGGCGGTCCCAGCGCCCAGAAGGGAAAGAACATCTGGGTGATTCCGTGTTCTTCGGCGCTGTTCGGCTGTTCCGAACCCGCCACGGCCATCCAGGAGGCAGCCAGGGTGCTGGACTGGAAAATCACGACGGCAGACGGCAAGGCCAGTCCCGCGGGCTATACGGCCGCCCTCAACCAGGCGGTCGCGGCACACGCGGACGGCATCATCACCATCGCGATCGACTGCCCACCGGCCAGGGCCGGGCTCCAGGCGGCGAAGAACGCCCGTATTCCGACGGTGGCCGTATGGGCCTACGACTGCGACGACCCCAAAGCAGGCGGCGGCGCGTCGCTGTACTCGGCGACCATCAATTCCAGTGGCACCCCTCCCCAGTTCGGTACCAGGTGGGGCACGTTGAAGGCCGACTATGCGATCGCCGCCACCGGAGGCAGGGCGAAGGTCCTACTGATCACGCACCCGGACTTCGTCGTCACCCAGTACGAGGAGGCCGGATATCGAGAAGAACTGGCCAGGTGCGGCGGATGCCGGATCGTCGACACGGTCGCTATCACCGGTCAGGACCTCGGCAACCCGGCGACGACGGCACAGAAGGTCGCCACGGCGTTGCAGAAGCATCCTGAGGCGAACGTCGTGGACGCTCCCGACGACACCACCATGGCCGAGATCTCCCAGGTCATCACCGCAAGCCAGCACTCCGGTCTCGTCGTGGTGGCCGGCGAGGGCTACCCGTCGACCGTGGCCCTTATTCGCAGGAAGGTGGTCACCGCCGCCGTCGGCGTTCCCGCGAACTGGCTCGGCTGGGAGGGCGCGGACGCGATGAACCGGGTTCTGGCCGGCGAGACGACCATCCCGGACCAGGGGGCCAGCTTCCAGATCATCGACGCCGACCACGCTCTGCCCGCCTCCGACAGCCAGTCCTGGACGCCGTCGGTCGACTACCGGGCCGCGTTCACCGCGAACTGGACCGGCTGACGTCAACCGCCGCGATGCCCGTGCCGCCCGGGATCCGTGGGACGGCACGGACATCGCCATACCGGACCACACAGCCGGACCACACAGGAGGACAGATGACCGCCGTCGGCGAGGCGCAGTCTCCGCGGACCACCGCTCCGGCGATCCGCGTCAACGCGGTCTCCAAGACCTTCGGTGGCACCCGCGCGCTACGCGATGTCAGCTTCGAGGTCCCCCGCGCCTCGGTACACGCGCTGTGCGGCGGAAACGGATCGGGCAAGTCGACGCTCATCAAGATCCTGGCCGGGGTGCACCAGGCTGACAGCGGCACGATCGAGATTGACGGCCACGTCCACGACGCGACCCGGACGAACCCGGGGTGGGCCGGTTCGAACGGGCTCTACTTCGTCCATCAGGCGGTGGGCACGTTCCCGTCGATGACGGTGGCCGAGAACTTCGCCGTCAGCTCGGCCTTCGGCGCGAGGAGCCTGGCTCCGGTCTCGTGGCGGGCGCTGCACCGGCGCGTCCAGAAGGTGCTGGAGCGGTTCGAGATCGACGTCTCACCAAAGACGATCATGGCGCAGGTTCCGCCCGCCACGCGGACGATGATCGCGGTCGCCCGCGCGCTGCAGTACGAGGCCGAGGCCGGGCGGGGCACGCTGGTCCTCGACGAGCCTACCGCGTCGCTTCCGGCCGAGGAGGCGCAGGCGGTGCTCGACGCCATGCGTGGTTACGCGCGGCGCGGCCACGCCGTCGTCTTCGTGTCGCATCGGCTGTCCGAGCTGCTGGCGGTGTCGGACAGCGCGACCTTCCTGAGAGACGGGCAGCATGTCCGGACCTGCGACGCCGCGGACCTCGACGAGAGCAGCCTGGTCCAACTGATCACGGGACATGCTCCGGTCGCGCCGAGCAGGAATACCGTCGGTACCGACCAGGCCGAGGTCCGGCTGCGGCTTGAGAACCTCGCGGTCGGATCACTGGACGACATCTGCCTGCAGGTGCGCGCCGGGGAGGTCGTCGGAATCGCCGGGCTGCTCGGCTCGGGCCGGTCGACGTTGCTGCAGTCGCTGTTCGGGGTCAGGCCGGCTCGGGGAGGCCGGGCGACCCTCGACGGCGTCGAGCTGACAGCCAACGACGTCCCCGCCGCCATCAGGGGCGGCATCGCCTACGTCCCCGAGGACCGCGCCGGACAGGCCGCGTTCGCCGAGCTTTCCGTACGCGCGAACCTGAGCGCGCCGAGCCTGCGGCGCTACTGGAACCGGGTCTGGCTGCGGCGTGCGGCCGAACGTTGCGACGCCCAGAGCGTCATCGAGCGATACAAGATCAAGGTCGACGGGCCCGAAGCGTACTTCGCCACCATGTCCGGCGGAAACCAGCAGAAGGTGGTGCTGGCGCGCTGGCTGGAACTGGCGCCGCGGCTGCTGCTGCTCGACGAGCCGACCCAGGGCGTCGACATCGGCGCCCGTACAGCGATCCACCAGCTCGTCCGCCAGGTCGCGGCCGCCGGGACCGCGGTGCTGCTCGTCAGCTCCGATCCTCAGGAACTCGTCGACGCGTGCGACCGGGTGGTCGGTGTCCACAGCGGGCGGATCACGGGCGAGGCGTCGGGCGCCGACCTGACCGTGCGGCGCTGTACCGAACTCGGTCACGGGCTGGGCGCACCGTCCGGAGCGCGCACACCGACGTCGCGCGCCCTCGGCCCACGGACACCCGCCACCCACCCACCGACCAGCATGGAGCCTCGAACATCATGACAGCGACCGCCACCGACCAGCGTCCGAACAGTCCCGCACCCCCCGGCTCAGGACGTCCGCCACGCCGTGCGAACTGGCCGGGCGGGGCGCGGTGGCTCTCCCTCGGCGAGCGGTTCGGCCTCCTGGTACTGATCGTTGCCATCATCGTCGCCTGGTCGGTGCGGTTCCCCGACACGTTCGCCACCGTACACAACTGGCAGATCATCGGCAGTTCACAGTCAGTGAATCTGATCATTGCGCTGGCGCTGATGGTCCCGCTCCTGAGCAACAACTTCGATCTCTCGGTCGGGTCCACCGCCAGCCTGGCGTCGATGCTCACCGCGGGCCTCATGGCGCGCAACGGATGGAACCTGCTCGAAGCCGTACTGATGGTTCTGGTCATAGGTCTGCTGATCGGGGCCGTCAACGGGCTGCTCGTCACACGGTTCGGGCTCAACGGGCTCATCGCCACCCTCGGATCGGCGACCGTGCTCGACGGGACGCAGAGCTGGTACAGCCACAACCTCAGCATCTCCTCCGGCTTCTCGCAGAAGCTGGTCGACTTCGGGACCGCCACGGTCTGGAAGATCCCGTGGCTGACCGTCGTCGCCCTGCTCATCGCGCTGGTGACCGGATACGTCGTCGCGCAGACGCCGTTCGGTCGCAGGCTCGTGGCTGTCGGGTCGTCGAGCCCGGCAGCCCGCCTGGTCGGCGTGCGAGTGGACCGACTGGTGCTGGCGAGCTACATGACGTCCGGAGGGCTCGCCGCGGCCGGCGGGGTGCTCCTGCTGGCGCAGCAGGGCAGCGCGACCCCCGGCACGACCGGCATCGGTGTCCTTCTCCCAGCTCTTGCCGCCGTCTACCTGGGAGCGTCCACGTGGACGCCCGGTCAGTTCAACGTCGTGGGAACGATCCTCGGCCTGGTCCTGGTCGCCGTGATCGTCAGCGGCCTGACCCTCGGCGGTGCCGCAACGTGGGTCAGCGGTGTTGCCGACGGCGGCGCGCTGATCCTCGCGGTCGGCGCGTCAGCGGCATTCAGACGCAGGCGGCGAGGCGCGTGACCTCTACACCGTTCGGTTCTGGCCAACCTGACCAGCCTGACCAACCTGGAAACAGTCGGATGGGAGAAACGTGAAGATCGAAGACAGTGTCGCGATCGTGACGGGCGGGGCGTCCGGACTCGGCCGAGCGGCCGCGACCGCGCTGGCAGAGGCCGGTGCCCGGATCGCGGTTCTGGACCTGCCCACGGCGCCCGGAGACGACGTGGCCAAAGGCCTCCCGACGGAGGCGGTCTTCGCGCCGACCGACGTCACGGACGAGGACGCCGTCACGGCCGCGCTGGACGCCGCCGCCGCACTGGGCGACATCCGCATCGTGGTCAACTGTGCCGGCGTTGGCACACCCGGCCGGATCCTGTCGCGCCGCGGCGAGGTCATGCCTCTCGCCCAGTTCGCCCAGCTCGTCCATGTCAACCTGGTGGGCACGTTCAACGTGATCCGGCTCGCCGCGGAGCGGATCGCCAGGGCGGAGCTGGTCGACGGCGAACGCGGTGTGATCGTCAATACCGCGTCGGTGGCGGCCTTCGACGGGCAGATCGGGCAGGTGGCCTACTCGGCGTCCAAGGGCGGCGTGGTGGGGATGACCCTCCCGCTCGCCCGAGATCTGGCCGACCGACAGATCCGGGTCGTGACGATCGCTCCCGGCCTGTTCAGGACTCCGATGCTGGAGGGTCTGCCGCAGCAGGCCCAGGACTCTCTCGGCACCCAGACGCCCCATCCGTCGCGGCTGGGCGAGCCGACCGAGTACGCGGCGCTGGTCGAGCACATCGTCGCCAACCCCATGCTCAACGGCGAGGTGATCCGGCTCGACGGGGCGATCCGGCTGGCACCCCGGTGAGGACACCCCTGCATGGCAGCCTCGACGGGCCCCTCCCGCGGGCCCGCGCCGGCTCCGCGGCGGAGGCCCGCGCGAGCGGACCGCTCAGCGGCGTGACAGTGCTGGAACTGCCGGCCATCGGGCCTGTGCCGTTTCTCGGCATGTTGCTGGCCGACCTCGGTGCGGAGGTGGTCCGTATTCAGAAACCGGCGGCGAAGCGCAGCAGCCTTGACGAGGTGTTCATCGCCGGCCCGCTCGGCCGCGGACGACGACACCTTGAACTGGACCTTCACGCGCACGGCGCGGGCGACGTCGTCCTGCGCCTGGCCGAGCGATCAGACGTTCTGATCGAAGGATTTCGTCCCGGCGTCGCCGAGCGCCTCGGCATCGGCCCCGACGAAGCGCTGTCCCGCAATCCTCGGCTCGTCTACGGCCGCCTGACCGGTTGGGGCCAGGACGGACCACTCGCGCGGACCGCCGGCCACGACATCACCTACCTCGCCATCTCCGGCCTTCTGCACGGAATCGGCACCAGACAGGGGCCGCCCACACCGCCGGTGAACTACCTGGCGGACTTCGCCGGCGGATCCCTCTTCCTCGGTATGGGGCTGTTGGCGGCGGTACTTCACGCCCGGACGTCCGGGGCCGGCCAGGTCATTGACGCCGCGATGGTCGAGGGCGCCGCATATCTCGGAACGATGACACGCACGCTGCTCGGCTCCGGCTCGTGGCGCGACGAGCGCGGATCGAACCTGCTTGACGGCGGTAGTCCGAACTACCGGTGCTACGAGTGCGCCGACGGCCGTTGGGTGGCCATGGGCGCGCTCGAGCCGCAGTTCTGGCAGACATTCTGCGAGGCCATCGGATCCGACCCGACGCAGGTGCCGTCACCGTACGATCGCGGCCAGTCGGATGCTGTCGAGTCATGGCTCACCGGCACCTTCAGGAGCAGGACCCGTGACGAGTGGGCCGAACTGTTCGCGCCCCTCGACGCCTGCGTGGCACCCGTCCTGAGCCTCACCGAAGCGCCAGAACACCCACACAACGTCGCCAGACAGGCCTACACCGAGTTCGAGGACACGCTGGTCGCGCTGCCTGCACCCAGGTTCTCCGGCACGCCGACGACCCTCGCCGCGGGCGGCAACGCCGCAGCCGACGGGCCGGAGATCCTGCGGCAGCTGGGTTACGACGAGACCGGGCTGGCCGCACTTCGCGCGTCAGGGGCGATCACGTAACCGGCTGCCGCGCCGAACAGCGGCCGACGGCTCTCGCTTCTTGCGGACAGGGCTTCAGCCAGATCAGGACCGTCGAACGACCGGTCCATCAGCCGGGCCGTACGCTCCAGCGCCCGCGTCTCGTTGTCCTCAAGGTCGGCGTACACCTGCGCCTTGATCACTGCCAGTGAGGTCGGCGCACAGTTCAGGGCGAGGTCGGTCGCGTACTCCACAGCCGCGGTGAAGACGTCAGCGACCGGCACGGCGAACTGCACAAGCCCCATCTCGAGGGCCTCGGCGCCGGTGATCACCCTTCCGCTCAGGAGCAGATCAAGCGCACGGCCGACACCGAGCGCACGCGGTAACAGCCACGACAGGCCATATTCCGCGACCAGCCCGAGGCGGGCAAAAGTCGTGGCGATCTTCGCCTCACGCGCGGCGAACCGAACGTCGCTGCCCATCATGTACGCGAAACCGATTCCCGCCACCGGCCCGTTCACCGCGGCTATGACCGGGGTGGACAGGCGATGCACAAAGCTGGGCATGTCCTCCTGCACCGGGATGAAGGCGCGTATGGCGGCTGGACCGCCACGGAGCACCTCGACGTCGGCACCAGAACAGAAGCCCCGGCCGCTGCCGGTCACAACAATCGCCCGCACGCGCGGATCCCGGTCCAGTTGACGCATCGCCACGGCATACGCATCCCCCATCGTGCGGGTGAACGCATTCAGGGTGCCGGGTCTGTTGAACCGCACCACGGCAACAGGTCCGTGATGATCGATCTCGATTTCAGCGGTCAACGCACTCTGCATCCCCTGATTCTGTCGCGGCCAGGGGAGGGCCGTTCGGGACGAATATGTACGCGCGTACAGGAACGCCGGCGCTCGGGAGGCGCACTATCACCGATCCGGGTGCGGCCGAACTGGTCAGCGATCTCGTGGGCGGTGCGCCCGGCGCGGTCCGCCTCGGTGGCGACGGTTCCGTGCACGGTGTGGGGGTACGACCCAGCCGCGCCGACGGTCCGAGCCGCGACCGACAGGCCGGTGTGACGTCCCCTGGCCGCATCCGGGACACCCGGTACGCTACTGGCGAATCGAATGATCTAATGGGCCGCACCGGGCGAGTGAGTGCGAGATGGGTGGGTTTCGTCGTGAGCTACACACTGCAGTGTCCCAAGTGCCACGGGGTGATGCGGACCTACAGCCGCAGCGGCGTGCAGATCGAGCAGTGCGACAACTGCCGGGGAATCTTCCTTGACTACGGGGAGCTGGAAGCCATCAGCCGGCTTGAAGGGCAGTTCAACCAGCCCCCGCCGCCCCCGCCGCAGTACACACAGCCCGCGCAGTACGCCCAGCCCGCGTGGGGCGTGCCGCATGGGGGCCACCACGGCGGGCACGGCCATCACGGCCATAGCGGTCACGGCCACCACGGCTTCGCCAAGCTGTTCTTCTCCTCCTGACCGGATCCGCAAGGGCTGTTTCTCGACGGCCGTATCCCGTGTCGTCACGTGACAGGGCCCCGGGACCGCACCGGATATCCGGTCGCGGCACCGGGGCCCTTTCACGTGGCGACGTCCGGTCGCGGAGGACGACATCGAGGGAGTGGACGGCCAGGCCAGGTGGCTGGTCAGGAGGCGACGGCCTTCGTGCCGAGCAGGCTTTTCAGGTCGCCCCAGAACGCCGAGGACGCGTCGACCTCCGGCCCCAGGCGCAGCAGGAGGTTGCTGCGGCGGGGGCTTTCCAGCCGGATGTGCACCGGGGTGTTCCCCGGATGGGTGGCCAGGATCAGGCGCAGCTCGTCGACGAGGCCCGGGGTCACCTTGTGCGTGGGCAGGGAAATCAGCACCGGCGGTCCGGCGTCCGGATTCACGCTCACGTCGAGTGTGGTCAGGTCGTGGGCGAAGATGCTGATGGAGCCGTCGCGTTCGTTGATGCGCCCGCGGACGGAGACCACCGCGTCGGGTACGAGCTGCTCGGAATACACCTCGTAGCTCTTCGGGAAGAACAGGACCTCGACCGACGCGTCCAGGTCCTCGACGGTGACGATGGCCCAGAGGTTGCCGTTGTTCTTGTTGACCCGCCGGTCGATTTTCGCGATCACGCCGGCGATCTGCACCTCGCCCTCACCGCGGCCGCTGTCGAGAAGGTCGATGATCCGGGTGTCCCGGTTGCGGTCCAGAATCCGCTGGGTGCCTTCCAGCGGATGGCTGGAGACGTACAGGCCGAGCATTTCGCGTTCCTGCGCGAGAAGTTCCGGGCGCGGCCACTCGGCGGCGCTGAGATCCAGCCCGAGGCCGATTTTCATCGACTCGTCCGGCTCGTCACCGCCACCGCCACCGCCACCGAAAAGGTCGAACTGGCCGAACGCCTCGTTGCGTTTCGTGCCGATGACGGCGTCGACCGCGGTTTCGTGGACCTGTGACAGGGCACGGCGGTTGTGCCCGAGGGAGTCGAACGCGCCCGCTTTGATCAGGGAGTCGACGACACGCTTGTTGCAGACCGCGATCTCGACCTTCTCCAGGAAGTCCGGGAACGACGCGTAGTCGCCCTTCCGTTCCCGGGTGGCGGCGATCGAGGCGACGACGTTCGCCCCCACGTTACGGATCGCGCCGAGGCCGAAACGGATGTCGTCGCCGACCGGGGTGAAGTAGAGCGTCGACTCGTTCACGTCGGGCGGCAGCACCCGGATGCCCATCTTGCGGCATTCGGCGAGATACACCGCCATCTTGTCCTTGTCGTCCCCGACGGAGGTCAGCAGTGCCGCCATGTACTCGGCCGGGAAGTTCGCCTTCAGATAGGCGGTCCAGAACGAGACGACGCCGTAACCGGCCGTGTGGGACTTGTTGAACCCGTATCCGGAGAAGGGGACCAGCACGTCCCACAGCGCCTGGGCGGCCTCGGTGGAGTAGCCCTTCTTCGCCATGCCGGCCATGAACTCCGCGTGGTTGGCGTCCAGCACCTCCTTCTTCTTCTTGCCCATGGCGCGGCGCAGCAGGTCGGCCTCGCCCAGGGTGTAGCCGGCGAGTTCCCGCGCGATGGTCATGACCTGCTCCTGGTAGACCACCAGGTGGTAGGTCTCGCCGAGAATGTCCTCCAGTCGGTCCTTAAGCTCGGTGTGGATCGGGGTGACGGGCTTGCGGCCGTTCTTGCGGTCGGCGTACTCGATGTGGGAGTTGGCCGCCATCGGCCCCGGCCGGTACAGCGCGAGAACGGCGGCGATGTCCTCGAACTTCGTCGGGGCCATCAGCCGCAGCAGGCTGCGCATGGGGCCGCCGTCGAGCTGGAAGACGCCGAGGGTGTCCCCGCGGGCCATCAGCTGGAAGGTCGGGGTGTCCGCCAGCGGGAGCTTCTGCAGGTCGATGTCGACGCCACGGTTCTTGCGCACGTTGAGGATCGCGTCGTCGATGACGGTGAGGTTGCGCAGGCCGAGGAAGTCCATCTTCAGCAGGCCCATGTCCTCGCACTGCGGGAACGGGAAACCCGTGATGATGGCGCCGTCGGCGTCCCGCCGGTGGATCGGCAGGACGTCCAGCAGCGGCTCGGAGCAGAGGATCACCCCGGCCGCGTGCACCCCCGTCCCGCGGGTGAGGCCCTCCAGCCCACGCGCGGTGTCAATAATCTTGCGGACGTCCTGGTCGGTCTCGTAGAGGCCGCGCACCTCGGCGGCCTCGCTGTACCGCTCGTGCGCGGGGTCGAGGATGCCGGACAGCGGAATGCCCTTGCCGAACACGTCCGGGGGCATCGCCTTGGTGATTTTGTCGCCGAGGGCGTACGGGTAGCCCAGCACCCGGCACGAGTCCTTGACCGCGGCTTTCGCCTTGATCGTGCCGAAGGTGAGGATCTGGCACACCCGGTCCTCGCCGTACCGCTCGGTGACATAACGGATCATGTCACCGCGGCGGCGTTCGTCGAAGTCGAGGTCGATGTCCGGCGGGGAGATGCGGTCGGGGTTGAGGAACCGCTCGAAGATCAGCCGGTGCTCGATCGGGTCGAGCTCGGTGACGCCGAGGACGTAGGAGACCATCGACCCGGTCGCCGAACCACGCCCCGGGCCGACCCGGATACCCTTCTCCCGGGCGTACCGGCAGATGTCGGCGACGACGAGGAAGTAGGCCGGGAAACCCATGTTGGCGATGACGCCGATCTCGTACTCGACCCGGTCGAGAACCTCCTGCGGCGGATTCGCGCCGAAGCGGTGCTCGACGCCGCGGGCCACCTCCTTGCGCAGCCACGAGAGCTGGTCCTCCCCCGCCGGGACGGGGAACCGCGGCATCCGGTCGACATAGGCGAAGACGTCGTCGTACGGCTCGACCCGTTCGGCGATCAGAAGCGAACTGTCGCACGCGCCGGGAACCTGGTCGTCCCACAGGTCGCGCATCTCCTCGGGGCTTTTCAGGTAGTAGCCGTCGCCGTCGAACCTGAAACGTTTCGGGTCGTCGAGCCGTTTCCCGGTGCCGACGCACAACAACGCGCTGTGCGAGTCGGCCTGGTCCTTGGTGACGTAGTGGCTGTCGTTCGTGGCCAACGGCCGCAGATCGAGCCGGCGGGCGACGTCGAGCAGGCCGTCGCGGACCTTCCGTTCGATCGCGAGCCCGTGGTCCATCAGTTCCAGGAAATAGTTCTCCGGGCCGAAGATGTCCCGGTAGGTGGCCGCGGCCTGCAGCGCCTTGTCGAACTGGTTCAGCCGCAGCCGGGTCTGTACCACGCCGGACGGGCAGCCGGTCGTGGCGATGATTCCCTCGGCGTGCTCGGCGATCAGCTCCTGGTCCATCCGGGGCTTGCGGTAGTAGCCGTCGAGCGAGGCGATACTGCTCAGCTGGAAAAGATTGCGCAGCCCCGTCGAGTTGGCCGCCAGCATTGTCATGTGGGTGTAGGCACCACCGCCGGAGACATCGCCGCCCTCACCGTCCGGATCGGCGTCGCGCTGCCCGCCGTCACCCCAGAAGACGGGTTTCTTGTGGTGCCGGGCCTCCGGTGCGACATAGGCTTCTATACCGATGACCGGTGTGATGCCGGCCTTTTTCGCGGCCTGGTGGAACTCGTAGGAACCGAACATGTTGCCGTGGTCGGTCATCCCCACCGCGGGCATGCCCAGCCGGGCCGCTTCGGCGAACAGCAGGCCGACCTTCGCCGCACCGTCCAACATCGAGTACTCGGTGTGCACGTGCAGGTGGACGAAGGAATCACCCTTGGACATTGGTCCCCTTTCGCACCGTACGGCCTCGACGAAGACCTTAACGCCTGGGCGCTCCCACCCGGGGCCTCCCCACATCGCGCGTCGAGTAGGCGTGTCGGACAGCCGCTCCCATTATCACAATTCGATCAACAATCGCAAATCAGGATGCTGGTCCTACGCATTGCCACGCCTTGTTCTACGCATTGCCATGCCCCGCCCACCGGACGCCGGAAGATCGAAGAATCGGCACTGGAAGCCAGCCACACCGTTCTCGGCCGATCACGGGCGGCTACAAGTATCCGCGTGCGCTCCGGACGGCCGGGCCGTCGACAGCGGAAGGACCGTACGGCCGCCCGGCCGGCCGGGCCCGGAGCCCGGCCCCGTGATCGTGGGTGCGCCGCTCGGGCCGGCGCGGCCGCTCAGAGCAACAGATCGGCGGGGCGCACGGTGACGGGGAAGGGCTCGGTGAGCTCGCGGCGGTCGCCGCCGCGGACGGTGTCGACGACCTCGTAGATGCCATGGCGGCCAAGCCGGTGGACGGTCATCGACGGGACCTGCGGATCGATGATCCAATAGGAACGGATACCGGCCTCCTGGTAGGCGGTCCGCTTGCGCCGGGTGTCGTACGTGCGGCCGTAACGGGAGAGGACCTCGACCACGAGGACGGGCAGGACCGCCTCCTGGTCGGGCAGGACGAGGACGTCCGGCTGGAACTTCCTGGTCACCGACACGGGCACGTCGAACGGCGCGATCAGAGTGCGCGCCGGGCCGACCTCACCCGCACGGAGGATCATCCCGAGGTTGAGCACGACCCGCTGGTGACGGTAGCTGGGGGCGGGGCTCACGACGACGACACCGTCGAGGAGTTCCCAGCGCCGCTGGCCGTGGGGCGCGTGCTCGAGGGCGTCGGCTGTGTAGCCGCCGGGCTCGACAGCCCGCAGGAAGGCCAGGCCCTCGTCGAAGTCGATCCGGCTGACCGGCAGCGGCCAGCCGGCCAGGCCGGCGATGTCCACCGGCCCGCCGGCCGGCTCGCGGGCCGGCTCGCGGGCAGCCGGGTCATGCTTTACCGCCACAGCTGTCATGGTGCCACTCCTTCGTTGACCGGACGGCACGTTTGCTGCAAAGCATACGCCATGGTGTGACGTTCCTCTGGCGATACGTCGACAGTGCCCACCCGGTAGATCTCCGCATCCACCCGCCGGATCTCCACCCAGTGGATGCCACCCGACATCTGCCCACCCGGTAGACGTCGGTCCGGCAGGCCACGGCAAACCCACGGGCCGAATCATCCGATTCATTGACACTTGTGCGAGAACAGTGGAACTCTCAGCCGTAAACGTCAGGGGGCGGCGGAGGTGCCGGTCGGCCGGCCTCAACGGAAGCGCACCTCCGCGCACAGGCGAGGTACACGATGATCAGCCGTACGCAATGATCAGCCGAAGCCGGCTGTTGGCGGTGGGCGGGGTGGCGTTCACGCTGCTGCTGGCGATGGTCGTCGTCGTCCTGTCGGGAGGCGCAGCCCTCCCGTTCGCGCTCGGCAGCGTCGGTTCCTTCGGCGTCGCCGGCGCCTCGATCGACACCGGCGAGCCGGCTCAGCCGGGCAGCTTCACGCTGGTACCCAGCATCGACGGGAACTCGGCCCCGGACGGCGGCCAGCTGCCGGCGGGCGAGATCTACATGAAACAGGCGCTGATCGACGGGCTGGTCCTGGAGAAGGCATTCGAACTGCCCGGCGGGCTGGGTACCTGGAAACTACGGATCAACGCTCCCGGACGGACGAAGGTGACCGGCCTCACGCTCGGCGCGTCCCGGATCTGCGTGGAATCGATCGATTTCCACGGGGTCGCCATCGACGCCGCCGGCGGCGCTCCGCTCGCCTCCATCCGGCTGGACGCCGGCCGGGTCGTGCTGGTCGGCGCCGGGGTCGAGGCGACGAGCCTGCGGTCGACCGGCCTCTCGCTGGGCAGCATCCAGGTCGGCATCGAGCGCGGCGGCTACGACCCGCAGAAATTCCGTTGCCTGGCATGAATGCTTCGCGCAAGCGGCCGGACGGCCCTCACACGAACGACCGGACGGCACGATCCCACCTTTTCACCGCTTTTGCGGCTTACACCGTTCTTACCGCTTTTGCTGCCTGGTTCTCCCGCTCCGCGGTTTCGTGGCCGTCGCCGGCAGGAGGCCCGGCGCCGGCCACGAAACGGTCCGGTGACGCGGGCCCGGTGGCCTGATGGCCCGGCCATGGCCAGCAGGGGCGGCAACGAACGTGTCCGCCACGCCACCGCGTCCGCACCGCCCGGCCCACCTGGCGAAGCCGGCCCACCC
>NZ_CAKKTM010000378.1 GCF_920888515.1 Protofrankia sp. CiP1_Cm_nod1
CCTGCGGGTCCACGACCAGGGGGATGTCGTCGGGAGTGAAGACATACGGGCGCAGGGGCAGGCTGCTCGGCCTGCCCGCGGCGAGCAGTCGCTCGTACCAGCGGGCTGGAGCACACCGCAGGACGTCCGCGTCGACCTCTCCATGGCGGCCAGCGTCGGTCAGGTGACCAAAGAAGTACCCGGCGACATCGCGAGTACGAGCATTGTAGACTTCTTCATGCAGAATTTCTGCATAGATCTGCTCGTGACAGAACTGCTGGCTACGTCTCCCGGGAGGTCGATCATGCTTCTCCGGTTCCGGGTGGCCAACCATCGATCCATCCGCGACGAACACGAGCTCTCGTTGATCGGCACCGAGCTCAACGAGGGGACCGCGCGCCCGACGTCGCTGACGTCCAAGGGACGGCCGGTGACGGTACTCCCCGTGGTAGGGGTCTTCGGGGCGAACGCGTCCGGCAAGTCGAATCTGCTGGCCGCCGTCTGTTTCATGAAGGATGCGGTACGCGGCTCGTTCGCGGACTGGGCGAAGACCCCTGGGAGCGTCCCCCGTGAGCCCTTCCGACTGGATCCGTCCTGCCGGGAGCAGACGTCGCTGTTCGAGGTCGACCTGCTGCTGGGTCGCACCCCCGTCCGCTACACCTACGGCTTCGAGCTCTCGGACGGGCGGGTCGAGGCGGAGTGGCTGCACGCCTACCCCCACGGCAAGCGCAACATCTGGTTCGACCGGGATGCCGGCCGGGCCGACGATGGCGGGGACGAATTCGTCTTCAAAGGCTCCGGGTTCAGAGGCAGGCGCGAGGATCTTGTCGCGTTGACCCGGCCGAACGCGCTCTTCCTCTCGGTAGGAGCCACGCTCAACGACCCGCAGCTCTCCGCCCTGCACCGCTGGTTCCTCGACAGCCTGTGGCCGGTCACCCCCGGCGCCGACACCGCGGCCCGCACGCGCTGGACCCAGCACCTGCTGACAGACCCGGAACAGGCTACTCATTACCATAACCGCATCGATCAAATGCTGTCCGTAGCCGATCTCGGCCTGGCCGGGATCGACGTCGACCACAACACCGGACAGGTCAGACTGCGCCACCGGACGCCGGACGGCGGAACCATCCCGCTGGACTTCCTGTCCGAGGAGTCCCTCGGCACCCACGCCTGGTTTGCCTTCCTCGGCCCCCTGCTGATGGCCCTGGACTCCGGCACCACCCTGTTGGTGGACGAACTCGACGCAAGTCTGCACCCCACCCTGGCCGCGGAGGTCGTCCGGCTCTTCCAGGACCCCGACGTCAACCCGCACAACGCTCAGATGATCTTCACGACACACGACGCGACCCTGCTCGGCAACGCAGTCCTTGACCGCCCGCTCGACCGGGACCAGGTGTGGCTCACCGTGAAGAAACACTCAGGCGCCACCGAGTTGTACCCGCTGACCGACGCCCGGCCCCGTAAGGAGGAGAACCTTGAACGCGGCTACCTGCGCGGCCGCTACGGGGGGGTCCCCCGGGTCACCGCCGGCGAACTCGTCCGTGCGCTCACCTGGCCGGCGACAAGGGCAACAGCGTGAGCGGACGCAACAGACAGCCTGACAGCCCACCTCCGGCGAAACGCCGCCGGAGGGGAAGCATGGAAGACATGCGTCCGCTGGACCGCAGAGCCACACGGCGCGAAGCTCTCCGCGACAGGGAGGGGACGGCTGTGGCGAACGCCCGGGCACTCGTCACAGCCTGCCCGCACGGTGCCTGTGACGCAGCACAGGCGCAGTACGAGTCGGTGGACAGAAACGCCGACGTGTCCCCGGCGGAGTGGTCGGCGCGCTCCGGGCACGCCCCCGGCTGCCCCGTCCTGGGCCGAGACCCGTCGACCGATGTCTGGCGGCTGCTCACTGCCCTGGGCATCGTCCGGTCTCCGGACCTGTCGCGCCGCCCGCGGCGGGACGGTCACGTTACGTTTATCTGAAAGGAATGGATCTCCAGGCCAGTTCCGGGAGGTGTGCCGTGACCACGGAGATGGTCGTTCCCGCCTGGATACACCTGCCGATCATGGAATCACATCCGGTCAGACATCCGCTCGGACCGGTTCCGGGGCGCGCAGCAGCGGGAGGAGCTGGTCGCCGATGCGGGCGGCCTCTTGCCGGTAGGGGGTGTCGGAGAGGACGAAGTGGGTGATGCCGAGGGCGGCGTACCCGCGCAGGGCGGTGGCCACGTCGTCCGGGGAGCCGACCAGCCAGGTGGTGCCCGCGCCGCCGCCGCCATACCGGCCGGGGGCGGTGTAGAGGCAGGAGTCGAGCACCTCGCCGCGTTCGGCGAGGTCGAGCAGCCGCTGCTGGCCGACGGCCCGGCGCCGTTCGGGGTCGTTGTGCTGATCGACCTCACGCGCCATCAGCGCCACCTTCGCCTCGGCGTCCCGCCAGGCATCCTCGGTGGTGTCCCGGACCAGGGTCGTGATCCGCAGCCCGAACTCCAGCGGGGCGTGGGCGCGGCCGACGAAGGAGCTCAGCGTCTTCAGCCGGTCGATCCGCTCGGCGATGCCCTCCAGCGGCTCACCCCAGAAGAGCTGGACGTCGGCCTCGGCCGCCGACACCCGCTCCGCGGCGGCCGAGGCACCGCCGAAGTAGAGCCGCGGGTGCCGGCCGCGCTCGGCGAGGTGTGGCCGCGGGCGCACTGTCGAGTTCTCGACAGCGAAGTACTCGCCACGGAAAGTGACGTCCTCCTCGGCCCACAGCCGCCGCACGAGCTGGAGGAACTCCCTGGTGCGGCCGTACCGGCGGGCCGGGTCGTGCTGCGCGTCGCCGTACGCGCCAAGGCTGTCCTGACCGCTGACGATGTTGATGAGCAGGCGCCCGCCGCTGAGCTGGTCGAGGGTGGCGGCGGCGCTGGCGAAGTGCGCCGGCTGCCAGTATCCGGGCCGGATCGCCGCCAGCGGCTGGAAGGTGGTGGTGCGGGCGGCCAGCGCGGTGGCCACGGTGAAGGTGTCCGGACGGCCCCAGCCCGTCCCGATGAGGGCGCCGCCCCAGCCATGGTCCTCCGTGGCGCGGGCGAGGTCGGTGGAGAAGTCGAGGGTTCCCCACCCGTCGCGGGTGTCGTCTCCGCGGTGCCCGGGCTCGACGGTGTTGGGGATGTACCAGAGGAACTCCGTGCTCATCTGAAGACCTCCTGCCTGAAGACCTCAGCCCCACCTGGTTCCGCACCGGTCCGCGCGCGGCCGGTTGAGGTATGCCCCGCCCTGTTGACCGCGCGGTCGTCATACAGCATTGAACATGCCGCCCGCCGGCACGGCTGAAGGATCCGGAGCGCCGTGCCGGCCGTATCGGCGCTCCGGGCGGCGGGTACGGGCGCAGGCCAGCTCGAGCCGCCGACACCGTGACAGACACGACAGACGCGACAGACGCGACAGAGGGCACGGGCCCACGCTTCTACACGGCATCGTGAACGCTTCCGCCCCGGGAAAGCCGGCCGCGCGCCGGGGCCGGCCGGCCGCGCGGCCGCGGCGACGCGGGACGCCGGGAACGCGCAGGATGTGCAATGGCACGACAGGCGGCGCGCGGACGCGCGGAGCCGGAACGCGTGTGACGTCAGAACGCGGGGGCGAGGAGGGACGGCGTGGGCCAGCGGGAGTTCGGCTCGATCCACAGCCACGGGCTGGTACGGGTGGCTGTGGCGGCCCCGCCGGTCGCGACCGCGGACCCGGCGCGCAACGCCGAGGGGACGATCGCGCTCGCCCGCGCGGCGCACGCGGACGGCGTCGACGTGGCGGTGTTCCCCGAGCTCGGCCTGTCGTCCTACGCGATCGACGACCTGCACCTGCAGGACGCCCTGCTGGACGCGGTCGAGGAGGCGGTGGCCGCCGTCCGCGAGGCCAGCCGCGGCCTCGGGCCGCTGCTGCTGGTCGGGGCGCCGCTGCGGCGGGGCGGCCGGCTCTACAACACCGCCCTGGCGATCTCGCGCGGCCGCGTCCTCGGCGTCGTGCCGAAGACGTTCCTGCCGAACTACCGCGAGTACTACGAGAAACGCTGGTTCGCTCCGGGAGCCGGTGTCACCGGCCAGGAGATCACCGTGGCGGGCGAGACCGTGCCTTTCGGCACCGACCTGCTGTTCACCGCCTCCGACCTGCCCGACCTTGTGATCGGTGTCGAGATCTGCGAGGACTACTGGTCCCCCATCCCCCCGTCCTCCTACGCGGCTCTGGCCGGGGCGACGCTGCTGGCGAACCTGTCGGCGTCGAACATCGTCGTCGGCAAGGCGGCCGACCGGGCGTATCTCTCCGCCGCCCAGTCGGCCCGCGCCGTCGCGGCCTACGTCTACTCGGCCGCGGGCCTCGGGGAAAGCACCACCGATCTCGCCTGGGACGGCCAGGGCACGATCCACGAGCTCGGTGAGCTGCTCGCCGAGTCCGAGCGGTTCGCCGACGGGCCGCGGCTGACCGTCGCCGACGTCGACCTCGCCCGTATCCGCCTGGAGCGGATGCGGACACCGACGTTCAACGACAGCGCGGTACTGGCCGGGCAGCCCGAACGCCGGTTCCGTACCGTCGCCTTCGAGCACCGTCCGCACCGGCGGGACGTCGGGCTGCGGCGGCACCAGCGCCGCTTCCCGTTCGTCCCCGACACCCCGGAGCGGCTCGATCTCGACTGCTACGAGGCGTTCAACATCCAGGTGCACGGCCTGGCCCGGCGGTTCCGCTCCGCCGGCGGCCGGACGATGGTGATCGGCGTCTCCGGCGGGCTCGACTCCACGCACGCGCTCATCGTCGCGGCCAAGGCGTGCGACCGGCTCGGGGTGCCGCGGTCGGCGATCCTGGGCTACACCATGCCCGGTTTCGCCACCGGGGAGGAGACGAAGTCGAACGCCTGGGCGCTGATGCGCGCGCTCGGCGTGACCGGCGCGGAGATCGACATCCGGCCCGCCGCCCGCCAGATGCTCGCCGACCTCGGGCATCCGGTGGCGGAGGGCGAACCGGTGTACGACGTCACCTTCGAGAACGTCCAGGCCGGGCTGCGGACGGACTATCTGTTCCGGCTGGCGAACTCCCACGGCGGCTTCGTCGTCGGCACCGGCGATCTCAGCGAGCTGGCGCTCGGCTGGTGCACCTACGGCGTCGGCGACCAGATGAGCCACTACGCGGTCAACGCGGGGGTGCCCAAGACGCTCATCCAGTACCTCATCCGCTGGACGGTGGCCTCGGGCCAGTTCGACGAGGCGGCCGGCCGGCTGCTGACCGCGATCCTGGGCACCGAGATCTCACCGGAGCTCGTGCCCGCGGACGCCGAGACCGGCGCGCTGCAGAGCACCCAGGACCGTATCGGGCCCTACGAGCTGCACGACTTCTTCCTGTTCCACATCCTGCGCTACGGGCTGCCGCCGTCGAAGGCCGCCTTCCTCGCCTGGCACGCCTGGCGCGACGCCGCGGCCGGACGCTGGCCGGCCGGTTTCCCCGCCGACGGCCGGCACGCCTACGACCTGCCGACGATCACCCGCTGGCTGAAGGTGTTCCTCTTCCGTTTCTTCGAGCTCTCGCAGTTCAAACGGTCGGCGCTGCCGAACGGCCCGAAGGTGTCGTTCGGCGGCACGCTCTCGCCGCGCGGCGACTGGCGGGCCCCGTCGGACGCGAGCGCGGCCGTCTGGCTGGCCGAACTCGAACGCAACGGCCCACCGGACACGACGCCGCGGCACAACCAGCCGCGCCCAGCCGGGCCCTGACAGCAACCATCCCAACGGTGGCGCCATGCACGCTGGGGCCTGGCTCGCCGTGCGCGCTGGGGCCTGGCTCGCCGCCCGCGCCTGACAGGTTCCACGAGCGCGCCGACACACGTTCCGCGCCCACGACGCGCCGGCCGAGTCGGCTCCACGACCGAGCCCCGCCCCCCTGGCCCTCCTCGACCGTGCGCCGTGGCAACGGCAGCCGTTGCGGGTGAACGACACCGTGAGCCCGTGGCCGGTGGCGGTGGCGATCCGGCCAGGTGCGTTGCGTGTCGCAGCATCGGCTATCGTGAAGTCATCGGGAAAAACGTGAAAAGGGGTCCGCGGATGGGCAGGCTGGTCCACGCCTCGCTGTTCCTGAGCTGGTGCCACGACGATGTCGCGGCCAAGCGGGCGCTGCTCGAGCAGCTTCACCTGGACGGCCTGGCCGGGGTGCGGATCGCCTGGTGGGAGGATTCCCACCTGCTCCTCGGCGAGGACTGGCGCCGGCAGATCCTCAGCCGGCTGGACCACTGCGACTACGGGCTGCTGCTCCTGAGCCCCGGCTTCTTCAGCAGCCGCTTCATCCTCCGCGAGGAGCTCCCCCGGCTGCTCGGGCCGAGCGCCGACAAGGTGCTGCCGGTGATGCTCAAGCGGGTGCCGTTGGACGGTTCGCACGATCTGCACGGGGTGGACGCGCGGCAGGTCTTCGCCGGTGCCGGCGGCCGCTGCTTCACCGAGACCCGGGGCGCCGGCCGGGAACGGTTCGCCCTGGACCTCGCCACGGCGATCCGCCGGCGTGTGCTGAGCGACGCCGCCTGATGGGGCGGCTGCCGCGCCGGGCGGTGCTCCGGCACCTCGACCGGCTCACCGACGACGTCACCCCCCGGCAGCTGTCCCGGCTGCGGGCCCTGGCCGACCTGATCGACGACGACGGCCGGATCCCGATGCCGCGGGCGCTGGACGCGGCCACGCCCGGCGGCAGCGACCAGAAGGCGCAGGACGCGTTCCGCAAGTTCCGGGCCGCGCTCGACGATGCGGCGGCCGCGGCCGGCGTCGAGCTGCGGCTGGTGAGCGACCAGCGGAAGGCCCCGCCGGCCGACCGGTTCTGCTGGTTCGAGGGCGCGGACGCCATCGGTGACGAGATCGCCGAGCGGTCCCAGCGGGAGGCCGCTCGCGGGACGGGCGACGAGCCGGTGCCGGCGACGGTGAGCGAGGTGATCCGCGGGGTTGTGCACGTGGAACGCGGGGTTGTGCATGTGGAGACGGCGCTGGAGGCTTCCGACGCGGTGCGGCGGCGGGAGCGGCAGTTCGTCGAGCTGCTGGCCGAGCAGCTGGCGGCGCGTCCCGGCTACCGGCTCACCAGCGCGTCCGACATCGCGCTCGGGCTCGCGGTCGACAGCGAGCGGCGGCGGCTGCGGGAGGCGGCCGACGTGGTGGTGGAGCTGGACAGCGCCGCCGCGCGGCGGCACGCGCACCCGGGCTCGACGGCCCGCCGACCGATCCGGGTCGCCCTCGAGGGAGTGGCCCGCGGGGCTGAGCCGGCCGGGCCGGCCGGGCCGGCCGGGGACGTGCTGCACGGCGCCGGCCAGCCGTTCAGCCAGCGCACGCAGCGGCCGGCGCGGCTGGAGTTCGTCGAGATGGTGCTGGGGCTGATCGACGACCGGCTGGGTGAGCCCGGCACGCCACGGCCCGAGCCGGAGGGGTGGGCTCGGCTGCTGGCCGACCGGCACGCGCTGGACAGCGAGCCCGGCACGCCATGGCCCGAGTCGGAGGGGTGGGCTCGGCGGCTGGCCGACCGGCGCGCGCTGGACGTGGAGCCGGTGCCGCCGAAGGCCGGGGAGACGTCGCTCGCCGCCGACGTCCTGGCCGCGGCGGGCCCGCGGCGGTTCAGCGAGCCGGTGCCGGCGGTGGAGCGGCTGCTGGTGTGGGCCACCGACACCTCGGCGGCCGCCCGGCACCTGTGCGCGCTGCTCGGCGACGTCGGCATGGGCAAGACCACCACCGTCAAGCTGCTCACCCAGGCGCTGCTGGATCTCCGCGGCGACGACCGCTCGGCGCCGTTGCCGATCCTGTTCGACCTGCGCGACCTGCCACCGGCGCTGGCCAGGGAGGGGGCGGGCCATCCGAGGATTCTGGAGGCGCTGCTGGCCGCCGGGGACCTCGGCACCGGCCCGTCCGCCGCGCAGGTGCTGGACCTGGTCGCGGCCGGCAACTGTGTGCTGATCTTCGATGGGCTGGACGAGGTGCTGGTGCACCTGGACCCGCACGCCGGCCAGGTGTTCACCCGCCGGCTGTGGCGGGCCACCGAGGATGCCTGGCGGTCCCGGCCGGCCAGCCAGCGGGCCGACCGGCCGAGCCGGCTGCTGCTGTCCTGCCGCACCCACTACTTCCGCTCGATCCGGCACGAGACCACGCACTTCACCGGCCAGCACCGGGACGGCCCGGCCGGCCCCGACTACCTGGCCCTGCTGATGCTGCCGTTCGACGAGGAGCAGGTGCGCGCGTACCTGGCCGCCAACGTGCCCGGCGCGGACGTCGACCGGCTGCTGGAGCTGATCGACAGCGTGCACAACCTGCGTGAGATCGCCGAGCGGCCGCTGACCCTACGGATGATCGCCGAACAGCTGGAGACGGTGGAGCACGCCAAGCTGGCCGGCCGCACCGTGCGCGCGGTGGACCTGTACGCGTCGTTCGTCATGCAGTGGCTGGAGCGGGACGACGGCAAGCACTCGCTGTTACCGGAGCACAAGCAACTGCTCATGGAGCACCTCGCGGCACAGCTGTGGCGGTCGGGCCGCACGACGTGGGAGGTGGCCGACGTCGAGCAGTGGCTGCTGGAGTTCCTGGCCGGCCGGCCCGACCTGGAGCTGCACTACCCGGCCCGGACACCCGACCTGTGGAAGGAGGACCTGCGCACGGCGACGTTCCTGGTCCGCCGGGGCGACGACACGTTCGGGTTCGCGCACACGTCGCTGCGGGAGTACTTCCTCGCCCGATATCTGGGCCGGGCGCTGGAACTGCCCGCGGAACAGGCGCGCGAGCACTGGCAGCTGCCGGTCCCCAGCCCCGAGACCCTCGACTTCCTCGGCCAGTGGCTGGCAGGACGCGACGAGGAGAGACATGGCGAAGGGAAGCATTCCCCTCACATCGCCACGCTGGCGGAGCTGGCCGCCCATGCCCCGGCGGGCCGGGCTGACGCGGCGGCGGTGCTGGCCTTCGCGTACAGCCTGGCCGCCGCCCGTGGCGGCCACCCGGCCCACCGCCCGGCCGGCGCCGTCCTGGCCGGCGCCGATCTGGCCGGCTGGTGGATCGACGGCGGCGGCCGGCGGCTCGACCTGCGCGGGATGTCGTTCGCCGGAGCCGATCTGACCGGAGCCGTGATACGCGACGCCGACCTGTCAGGGGCCGACCTGGCCGGCGCGAACCTCACCCGGGCCGAAATACACGACACCGACCTGAACGCGGCCGATCTGCGCCGCACCGGTCTCGCCGGCACGCTGTTCCGACGCTGCGACCTGAACGCCGCCCACTGGGCCGGCTCCACCGCCCACCGGACGCAGGCCCTGCTGTGCCGTTCAGCTCCGAGCACACGCCGGCCGGGCTGGCTGGTGGCACCGACCAACGCCCCCCGCCGAGCCGACGCCCGGCTGTCGTCCTTCACCGGCCACACCAGCCTGGTCACCCACGGGGCGTGGAGCCCCGACGGCACCCACATCCTCACCACCAGCTACGACAACACCGCCCGTATCTGGAACA
>NZ_CAKKTM010000379.1 GCF_920888515.1 Protofrankia sp. CiP1_Cm_nod1
CCCGTCGCCACCGCGAGCGCGCCCGGCCCGTGGTGGCGACGGCCCGGCCGCTGTCCGACGACCGGCTGTCGGCAGCCGGGACGCCGTGGCGGGCAGCCGTGCCGACCATGGCCGGCGGGGCCGCCATCTGCTACTTCAGCTTCTCGTTCGGCCCGGCCTTCTTCGCCGCCGACGTTGCCGTGTACGGGCTGGCTGTCGGTCTGCTCATCGTCGCGTTCGGCCTGCTGATGCTCTGGTATCCGGGCGCGTGCGCGGCGCTGGGCCTGCTGTCGGTCATCGGCGGCCTGATCGCCTTCCCGATCGCCGCCGGCGGGCTGGGGGCCGGCTCGCTGCTGGCGATCATCGGTGGGTCGCTCGCCGCCGCGTGGACCCCGCCACCGCACGGCGCGTTCCTCGCCGTGCGCGCCGCCCGCGCCGGCGTGCGGGCCGCGGCGGCGGCCATCGACCTGGCGCTGGCCGGCGTCATCGTCGTCGGCCTCTACGCGACCGTCCTGAACGGGCCGGTCAAGGAGCACATCGCCGTCTGGTACGCGCTGCATCTGGCGGCCTGGCTGCTGGTTGTCGGGCCGGGCGTCGCCGCCGCCCTGACCCCGGGCCGGCTGCTGCTCGGCATCCGGGTGTTCACGGCGCCGGGCCCGGTAGCCGCGGTAGCCGCGGCGGCACCGGGTGCCGGCCCGGCGACAGGCAGCACCGTGTCGGGCACCGCCGTGTCAGGCAGCACCATGTCAGGCAGCGCCGTGGCGACGGGTACCGCGGCGGTGCCGGCCGCCCGGGCGGTGCTCCGCGAGGCACTGCGCACGGTGGAGGTCGTCGGCACCGTCGAACTCGTGCTGCCGCTCCCCCGGCACGTCGGTCTGGGCCCGGCCGCGCTGTGCGCCGCCGTCGTCACCGCCGGCTGGCTGCTTCTGCTGTGGACCGGCCGCGTACCCCACGACCTGATCCCACGCACACGGACGGTCTCGCTGCGCGTAGTCACCGCCCCGACGGCGTCCTCCCTGGCAGGGCCCGCCCCGGCCGCGGGCTCCCCGCCTGCCGACACCCGGCCCGCGGCCGCGGTCACGAGTTCCTCGGTTTCGGATGCCCAGCCCACGGCCGCGGATTCCCCGCCTCCCGATTCCGCTGTTCCGCCTTCTCCGCTGCCAGCCGCGGGGGTCCTGCCCCGCACCGCCCCGGATTCCGCCGCCCCGGATTCCGCCGCCCTGGATTCCGCCGTCCTGGATTCCGCGGCCGAGCCCGACCGGCATGCCACGGGCCCGGCACCGGACCCGGACGCCCGGTGACCCGTTTCCCACGCCACCTCGGCGCGTCGTTGTCCCTGCTGGTCGTGGGCTCGGCCGTCCTGATCATCGGCATGGCCGGCACGGCCTCGGCGCGTGCCGGGGGCGCCAACACGTTCCACTGGACGGGCCGGGACATCGAACTGCGACAACTGGCGCTCGGCGGCACGACCAGCCCGGCGGACGGGGCCCCGGCCGCGCTGCTGCGCATCGGCGACCTGGTCAGCGCCGCTGACTTCCGTCTGGAGAAGGAGATCCGCCTCGGCAGGCTCGGAACGTGGACGCTGGAGGTGACCGCGAACACGATAACCACGACCGGCACGCCGGCGGAGGCCGCGGCGGGGAGCGAGGCCTCGGAGGCAAGCGACATCACCGCGCCCTTCACCTGTGTACGGGATGCCGGCGTCCACGGCTCGGGCCGCGGCACGGGGCCGCTGCTGGACCCGTCACTGAACCGTGCGCTCGATGTCGATCCCGCCACCGGCTATCGGGACACCGTCGTCTCGGCGGCGGTCGGCCTGGTCGGGCGCGGCGACGTCCTGCTGACGCTGGGCCGGATATACAGCGAGTCCGGCCGGATCACCATGCCCAGGCTGCGCCTGACCGGCGCCTCGGTGCTGCTGCGCCCCGGCGGCTACTCCCCCGGTCTGGACGCGCCGCCGGCGTACTGCGACGGCTCCGCCTCCCAGGACGCCATGTTCCAGGACAGCCTGCCCCAGGGCGGTGGGGCGCAGCGCACCGGGGCACAGGACGACGCCGCGGGCACACGAACGGCCGGTGCCACCTCCGCAGCCACCGTCCCCGCGACAACGCCAGCGACAGCGCCAGCGACCGCCTCCGGCGCGGGCGGTGCGGGAACTCCAGGCCCGGCCGCGCCACCGCCGGGGACTGCCCCCGCACCGACGACACCGGCATCCGGTCAGCCGACGCCGTCCCGACGCTGTCCTCCCCTGGACCTTCTCTGCGTCCTCTCCGGACCCTCGTGATCCGGACCTCGTGATCCGGACCTCGTGACGCTCTCCGAGTGCCCCGCGCCCGACGGAGGCAGAGAAGATCGCCGCGAGTTTGTCATTGTGTACGCCACTGGGGCCGAAAACCGTACACAACGACAAAACAGCACAGATCATGTTCCCCGCGGCTGGCCGCGGACGCCGCCCGCGGCGCCTGATGGCCGGCATCGACAGCATCGACGGACGTCTGGGCAGCGGCCGGGCCGGCCTGTGCGGGCCGGCCGGCTGGTACCCGGGATGCTCACGTGTTCAGGCGGGCGCGGATCTCCGGGCGTCGTAGCGGCGGGAGTGTGGCCGGCGGCTGGCGGCGGGCCGGCAGCGTGTCGAGCAGCCGGTGGACCGCGGCGCCCACCTCGGCGACCGCCGTCTCGAACGCGTCCCCGGCCGTGGCCGGAGGCTGGCGCAGACCACTGACCTTCCGGACGAACTGGCGGGCGGCCGCCTCGATCTCCTCGTCGGTCGCCGGCGGCTGAAGGCCCCGCAGTTCGGTGATGTTACGACACATGATCCTCACCGTCTCCCCACAGATCCGTATGTACTGGGCGGCCCGCGCGTGCGGGCAGGTCACGTACGTCAGCGTCGCGGCCAGGCCGGAATCCAGTTCGCTGTCCACCCGCTCACCGAAGAGTTCCGAAACCATTCGGACGGAGGATACGGCCGGCGGCAGAATGAGGTCATGCCCAATACGAATCCCACCGTGTGGCTCACCCTGCAGGCCCACAACCCCGCCGTGCTCATCGACTACCTGGTCGAGATCTTCGGTTTCGACCTGGTCGCACGCCACGGCGAAGGCGAGACCGTCGAACACGCCGAACTGCTCTGGCCCGAGGGATCCGGCGGCATCATGCTCGGCGCGTACAAGCCCGAGGGCCACTGGACGCGCGAGCCCGGCACGGCGGGCGGCTATGTGGTGACCAGCGACCCCGATCGGCTGTACGAGCGGGTACTGGCCGCGGGCGCCGACATCATCATCAAGATCAACGAGACGCCCTACGGCTCTCGTGAGTTCGTGGTACGAGACCCGGAGGGCAACCTGTGGGCCTTCGGAACCTACACCGGCGCACCCCGGCAGGAACACCCTTCATAGCACGGAGAATCCCGGACACACCACGCCGCGCTGAATCCGAGGATTCGGAAAGACATTTCAGCCGGCGTTCGAGAGCGTCGACCGAGCAGCTACTGGTCGGCCGCTTGCCGCCCGTCCCGGATTGTCAGAACCTCGCGGGCCAGCCGGGCGCAGCCGGCCTCGAGCTCGGCGTCGTCGGTGAGATCCAGCGACAGACGGGCCCGTATGCCGAGACGCGGCCGGCAGGGCTCTCGTATGACGGTGAGCAGCCTGGTCGCGGCGGTTTCCAGACCGAGGTGCTCCGCCAGGACGTTCTCGAGCTCGGTGAAGTTGCTCTCCAGATATCTGGGGGTGGGCACGGCCAACGTGTATCTGCTCTGTATCACCGCCCGTTCCATCTCGAGTATGAGCGGGACACCGAGGCGGGGAGTGCCTCGTGATCGATACAGACGCGTACTCCCAGCTTCCGGACGCCTACCAGGCGGTCAGGAGCCGGGCCGGGTCGTAGCTGGGCAGACCCGGTACCTGCGTCGTCGTCCGCGTGACAGCGACTGGTGACGCGATGTCACCGCCTGGCACCGCGGCCCGGTCACGCAACAGGTGGTCCAGGTCGGCCTGGGTGAAGGGCTCCTTGTCACGCCATTTGACGGAGCCGACGAAGGTGACCACGTTCGCGCCTTTACCGGGCCGGACTCCTACCAGATCCACCTCGGGTGTGTGGTTACGCGGCCACCAGCCGCCTACGCTCTCAGCGCCGCCGAGCGCGGGATCGTCGATCGCGAGCCTGGTGAGCGCCTGGCGTACCAGCGGTTCCACCGCCCGTCCGCGATAGGCGGCCCAGCCGCCCGTCACCCTGGCTCTGGCGAGGTCGGGCCGGCCACGCTGAATGTCGGCGACGGCGCCTTCCAGGAAGCGTAGCCAGAACCGCAGGTAGGGGTCGGCGACCCGGTAGCGGGACGCCGTACCGACCTTCACTGCCACCGGACGGTCGACCGCGATCACTCTTTTGCCGGCCAGCAGTGCCAGGGCCCGGGTGAGCGGTGTCGATGCCACACCGGCGCGCGCCGCGATCGCGGAGAAGGCCCGGTCTCCAGCACCGATGGCGCGCAGCACGTCACTCGCCTGCAGATCGCGCGGGAACTCCGCGTCGAGAACCCGCTGACCGGTGACGATGAGCTCGGAGTTATCGTCCGAAAGCTGGTCGTCGAGGAACGCCGGCAGGCCACCGGCTCGCCGCCATTCCAGCAGCAGCCGGGGGTATCCACCGGTGATGAGCTGCGCGTCGAACGCCTCCGCCGCACGTTCGCTGCTGAGACCGAGCATGCGCGCCGTGTCACCGACGGAGAACGGCTCGACGACCATCTCCCGAGCCCGCCCGAAGAGCGGCCGGTCGTGCCCGGTCAGCATCTCCATCACGGCGAGGTCACTGCCGATGATGATGAAAAGGACGGGCCGGTTCTCGAACAGCCGGTCCCAGAGCTTCTGCAGGGTGCCGTCGATGCCGGTATCGCGCTCCAGCAGCCAGGGGAACTCGTCGATTACGACGACGGCCGGCGTGTCCACCGGGAGCGCGGCGTGGGTGGCGCGTAGCGCCTGTTCCCAGGTGCTGAAGCCGCCGGCGGTGAGCCCGTCGGCGCCGGGCAGCGTGCAGTCGAGCCGGGCGTCCTCGACGAACCCGTCGAGGTCTCGCTGGAGAGTGGCCTGCCGAGATCCGGTCACGAACAGTTGCGGCAGACCGCTACGGCGCACGAACTCGCTGATCAGCCTGGACTTGCCGGCCTGTCGCCGGCCCCGGACGCTGACCAGCCGGCCCCGGCCGTCACGGACCGCCGCGAGGTGGGCGTCCAGCCGCGCCAGCTCCTCGGCGCGACCCACGAAGTCCTCATGCACACACGAAGACTAACATCCATGTTAGTGACATCAGTGTTAGTGACATCAGTGTCGCTGGCATCAGCCCCGCCCAGGATCCGGTCTGCCCGCGACACGGCCGAGCCGGACCCACGGAGACGGAAAACAAGAGCCGCAATCGCCTGAAGCACCCCAGAAATTCTGGCATACTATGACAAATAGTATAATCCACGCATAAATGGATGTGTCTTTATCAGCTACAGCCGCAATGACAGTACATATGTAAAATCCCTCATCGAGCATCTCCGAAACAAAAAATTCCAGCGTGGTACGACAACTCAATAGATGCAGGAATGGAATGGCGCAACGAAATCAAGCGAAGGATTGACGGCTGCTCGGTTTTCATCGTGGTAATGTCCCCATCCGCCGAAAAATCAGAGTGGGTCTATCGGGAAACGATACAAGCAGAAAAAGGGAAGATTCCCGTCATGTCACTGCTCCTGACTGGTGATGCATTCTTCCACCTGGCAGACAAACAACATGAAGATGTGCCCGATGGGCGAATGCCATCACCCAGACTCATCACCCTGCTGCGCCGACACTGCGGATACAACTCCGACATCACGACTAACATCGAGAACGACTGGAGGGCCACGCCTCCGACATCCTATACCTATACCTATACGCGTACCTATACCTATACGCGGCCGATGGAGCAGGTTAGGTTCAACCTCGGCAGAGGAGTGCAGTACTTCGCCGCCGTCCTTGCCATTATCTGGATTTTTAGCATCCTCGACGGTAACTCAGGAGAAGTCATCCTGCCAGCACTCCTGCTCCCCGTTCTACTGAGAGTCAGGACAGTAAGAACATCCTAT
>NZ_CAKKTM010000380.1 GCF_920888515.1 Protofrankia sp. CiP1_Cm_nod1
TCCTATACCACGCTCAACAATGAGGGCATCGAAGTTGTACGGCGAAATAGACGATGGTTTTTCCCCCTGGGACAGGATAGTCTCCGTCGAAACCGTGGTCTACAACCATAACCCTACAATCGTGATCCGTTCCACGGCGACCGAGGGAGTTCCATCACGATTTCCCTCCTCGACGATCCCTCCCCACTACGACCCATCCGAAGACGTCATCTCCATAATCTCCCTGCCATTTGTCCGTGGATCATGGCGAGATGTAGACTCCGCGCTGCGCAGTTTCGCAGGAACTTCCTGGCGAGGAGGTCCGCTTCCATCTCGCGGCAAGGCGTTTCTTGGCGAATTTGTACAAGCACGGCACGCCTCAGCAAGGACACCCTTCGTGACGCGGAGCATCCCGGACACACCGCGCCGCGCTGAACCCGAGTATTCGGAACGACGCTTCAGCCGGTGTTCAAGGGCGTCGGCTGAGCGGGATTCGCCAGGTGGGCAAGGCTCTTGCACATGAGATCCGAGGATCCGATCCACATGACCGTGAAACGATCGCCGTTGCTTTTTCTGCTGACGGCGTCGGCGCAGAAGGCAGGGTCGGGCTCGCGCTTCTCGCCGCGGAATCCGAATCCGCCGGTCGGGAACGGCACTCTCTTCAGCAGCCAGCAGGCCGCGCCGTCGACCAGCGCGTCGAGATCCCCACGGACGACCGCGACCATACCAAGTGACCAGTGCCAGTCGTCATGCTGGTACACCTTGATCGCCAGATGGTCGGTCTCGTAGGCGCAGTCCACCACGTCGTTGGCTGCGTTCACCCTTTTGATGAACTGCTCAAGCCCGCCACGGAACTGCGCGAACTCCCCCGCGCGTCCCCTGGGAATGAAACCGATCATCTGATCGGCGAGACCCGCGATGCTGACGCATGGATTCTGATTGATCACGCTGACCGCGTCCGCCGACGGAAACCTGGGAAGCTGGGATTTCGTGAGCGGCCCGGGCGTGGGGCAGACCGGCCCTTTCGGCTTCCGGTCCTGCCCGTTCTGCCGGTCCTGCCCGTTCTGCTGAATCTGCCCGTTCTGTTGGGTCGGCCCGCCGCTCGGCCGCGAACCACCGCTGCCCCCCATATCGTCCAGACAGCCCGTGGCAAGCAGGGACAGCGCCAGGAAACCGGCCAGCGCATGCCTGGGAAGAAGCGCCGGGAGACGGACGACGAAACGCGGGATCGACAGTGCCTCCCGCGCCCTCGTCCGCCGGTACGAAAATCTCCGACAACGCCGGCCGACCGTGCGCATCACGTCTCATCCCCCACAACATGTCATGACTGACTGGCGGCGCTTCCTGATCGGTGCCGCCGCCGTTTCGAGGCCCTGCCACGATCGTCAGATCGATCCTCACGGGCATCGGGCGCGGGAACATCCGTGCCAACACTGAAAACCGAAGGCCGTCAGCCCGGATGGTTGGGCACGGCGGTTCGGCCACGCGGCGGTTCGGCCACGCGGCGGTTCGGCCACGCGGCGGTTCGGCCACGCGACGATTCGGCCAGGCGGGTGCTCGCCGGCCAGCGTGGGTGGCGGGTGAGGCCAGCCCGGATGACGCCCTCCGGTTCAGGGCTGGCACGGACGTGGGGACGCGGTCGTGGTGGGATCGTCGGTCGGTGGCGTCCACTGTTCTGATTGTCGACGATCTTGTGGATTTCCGGGCGGTCGCTCGCGTGATGCTGGAGGCCGGTGGATACCGGGTCGTCGGGGAGGCGGGGACCGGAGCCGACGGGCTGGGCGAGGCGGCCCGACTGGGGCCGGACATCGTGCTGCTCGACGTGCGCCTGCCCGACATCGACGGGTTCGCGGTCTGCCGCGAGCTCCGTACGAGGATGCCGACGGTCAAGGTGGTGCTGTGTTCGGCCCGGGACGCCACCGACTACGGCAGCCGCATCACCGACTGCGGGGCATGTGGCTTCCTGCTCAAGTCCGAGCTGTCGTCGACGGCGCTCACCCGCCTGGTCACCGGCTGCCGGTGACGCCGTGCCCACCTGTCTGGCGGCATGGTTGCCTGACCGGCCAGTCATGATCTTCGGGTGGCGGTCGTGCCGGTGGCCTGGAGATAGGTGATGACGGCGAGGACGCGACGGTGGTCGTCGGGCTGCGGCTGCAGACCGAGCCGGGTGAAAATGCTGCGTACATGGGACTCGACCGTCCTGGGAGTGAGGACGAGCTGGTCGCTGATGGAGCGATTGGAACGCCCCTCGGCCATCAGGGCGAGCACTTCACGTTCACGGTCGGTCAGCGTGTCGAGCGGGCCACGTCGGTGCCGGCCGCCGACCAGCAGCGCCGCCACGTCGGGGTCGAGGGCGCAGCCGCCGGCCGCGACCCGGCGGACCGCGTCCAGGAAGACCGCCGTCCCGGCGACCCGTTCCTTGAGCAGGTAGCCGATGCTCCCGGCGCCCGCGCCGAACAGGGCCGGCAGATAGTGGGACTCCAGGTACTGAGAGAGCAGCAGGACGCCGACGTCGGGGTGATCCCGGCGGATGGCGACAGCCGCCTCGAGCCCTTCGAGATGGTGGGTGGGAGGCATGCGGATGTCGACCACCGCGATGTCGGGCCGCAGCGCGGCGATCGCGCCATGCAGACCGGCCGGATCGGCGACCTGCGCGACGACGTCGCATCCGTGACCGCGGAGCAGCTCGGCGACAACCTCCCGCAGAAACACCGCGTCGTCGGCGAGCACCACCCGTAATCCCGCGGACCGGCCTGGCGAGGACGGCGAGGACGGCGAGGACGGCGAGGACGGCGAGGACGGCGAGGACGGCGAGGACGGCGAGGACGGCGAGGACAAGGGTTTCATCGCGGGTCATCCGTGGGGAGAAACGCGCGGACGACGGTGCCGTGACCTGCCGGGCTGTGCACGGTCAGCGTGCCGTCGAGCGCCGCGAGCCGGTCGCGCAGGCCGAGCAGGCCCGTCCCGGCCGTTCCCGCCGTTCCCGCTGTCCCGGCCGTGATGTCGGCACCTCCGATTCCGTTGTCGGTGACCTCGACGCGCAGCCGGCCGTCGGCGTGTTCGACGTCGATCCGGACCTGGTCGGCGTGGGCGTACTTGAGGGTGTTGGTCAACGCCTCGGCCGCCACGAAATAGCCGGTCGCCTCCACGGCGGGGGCCAGCCGCGGCACGGCGGCCGCCGTCAGCCGCACGTCGAGCGGAGCCTGCTCGGCCAGCGCCCGCAGCGCGGGGACCAGGCCGGCTTCGGTGAGAATGGCGGGGTGGATGCCGCGGGCGAGCGCCCGCAGTTCCTCCATGGCCCTGTCGAGCCCGTCGGCACTGCGCGCGAGCAGCGCCGTGGTCTGCTCGTCGACGGTGCCGTCGAGGCGTTCCTGGAGCAGACGCAGCAACAGCCGCGCGACGACGAGCCGTTGCTGCGCGCCGTCGTGCAGGTCACGTTCGAGGCGGCGCCGTTCGGCGTCGGCCGCGGCGACGATCCGCACGCGCGAGGCCCGGACCTCGGTGAGCTGGGCGTTCACCTCGGCGGCCAGCCGCTGGTTGTCCAGTGCCAGCCCGGCCGCGGCGGCCACGGCGTCGAGATGGTGCGGGTCCTCCCGCAGCGCCGGGTCGTGGAACAGCGCCGCGACCCGCCGTCCGTCACGCTCCACCGGCCACACGGCACGCTGTGAGTCGTCCTCCGGAAGCCGCAGCCGCTGGCCGTCCCCGTCGATGAACGTGCCGGACTCCGGCCGCCAGTAGCCGATCCGCAGCGAGGGATCGCCCAACGACCTCGCCAGGAGTCCTTGCAGGTCGGCGGCTGACAGCGGCTCGTGTAACCGTCCCAGCAGGTCCCCCACGGCGGTGCGCCCCAGCCGGACCCGCAGGACCCCCGCGAGAAACGCCAGCGGCAGCAGGCAGAACGCCACCCAGTAGACCCACAGGAACGCCGAGTACAGCGGATGACCCGTCGAACCCACAACCCCGCCGGCCACCGTGGCGGCAGCCCCCACCAGGCCGGTGACGAAGACCGGTGCGAGCACCCACCGCAGCGGCCGGCTGGCCGTCGCCCAGCGGCGGACGAGCAGCACCAGCACACCCACGGCGATCGCCGCGCCGATCGTCTCCTCGATCCGGTTCGCTGCCTGAGCCAACTGGATGTTGTCGGCGACGAGCAGCAGGTTCGGGACGGAATCAGGCAGCTGGCGGGTGTCGTAGAACAGGGCTGCCGCCGAGGGAAGCCCGAAAGCCGTGGCATACGCGGCCGCGACAAGCAGCCGCTGTACCCGTGAGGTCAGGCGTCCGCTCGGGAAGGCCAGCAGCAGATGCGCGGCGAACCCGCTCGACGCCCGGACCAGCAGCAGTCCGGCGGTGCTTATCGCCGGGGTGCGCGACACCTGCAGATCCTCGGCGAAGAAACCGGCGCCGACCAGGACCATCAGCAGCCCTACCCGGTTCGCCGGCCGCCGGGTATGCGCCACCGCCCCGGCGGCGAGGAACAGGAAACCGCCGGTGGCCCCCAGCACCATGCCCGCGGCGGGATTCGAGCCGTCCCGCACCTTGAACACCAGCCCGGCCACCCCGAGCAGCACCCCGAGCCCGACCGCGAGATACACCACCAACGTTGGCGTCAGCAGAGCACGGAAAGACAGCGGACGAGGCACAAAAGCCCGTCCTGCCACCCCCTCGATTCTCACAGAGTGATCGTCACAGCGCCCTCCGCGACTGTCAACGACATTACCGCGACATCACCGTCGACGACCGCCACAGTCGATCACTGTGTCTCCACCCCAGTAGCCCTGACGAGGGCCGTAACCAAGCACGGCGCACTGGGCCAAGGTGCCAGGATGCCACCGAAGCTGGGACTACAGGGCGCGTGGCTGCCGATCTCACGGAAGCCGGTGGCGCCCGCAAACGTGGCGATGACCGTGACGGCGAGCACGAAACGCAGCTCGTAGATCTTCCCGCGCGGTTTCCGGAAATCCGCTACCTGGCCCAGCGCGGAAAGAATGCTGCCGACGTCTTCCTCGTCGGCTGGCGCCGGCGTTCTCGACGGGGCGGCGGCGGTCTGGCATGGCAGCTTCGGGGCACTGAACTGGCTTCCCGACATCAGCCGCTGGGCGTCGGTGGTCGCTGAACTACTGGCTCCCGCTGGGTGCCTGTACCTCGCGGAGTTCCATCCCTTCAGCTTCGTCCTCGACGACGAGACCGGAGGCACGGTCACGCACGACTACTTCGATGAAGGTCCGGAAGCCTCGGGAGGCCCCGGCACCTACGCCGACGAGGCGGCAATGACCGAGCACAACGAGACCGTCGAGTGGCGGCACAGTCTGTCGACCGTTGTCTCGGCGATCGCCGGGGCTGGGCTACGGATCCAGTTCCTCCACGAACACGACCACACCTTCTACCTCCAACGCCAGTCACTTGAGCGCCACGACGGCGACATCTACCGGCATCCTGAGGGCGCTCCGCGCATCTCCCTCACCTATTCGATCCGCGCCGAGAAGGCTTGCTGAAGCCACACCACGCGTCGCCCCACCCTGTCGGGCGCCGCTGCTCCGCGCCCCACCGCGCCCACCGACCGGCCCGAAAAGGTGGGAAATCGTTCTGCCGCGCGAAAGCTTTGGCTGGTCCGCCCGACCACAGCCCTCGGACTGAAAAGCTCACCGGCCGGGCCAGCCTTCAAACCGGCGCAGCCGAAGATTTCAGCGAGCCTTTCCCGGTAACGAACCGTTGCACTCGGTGATCGATCGTTGTCTGTGACGGTCGGGCGGGAATGTGGAGCCGGTGGACGACCGGTAGATGTCAAGTCAGATGTGACAGTTGGTCGTTGTTCGGTTGGCTTGGAACTGGCTGGTTGATCCACACGGTCTTGGGCAGGCTGGGTGGCCGTGGCCGGCGGGCGAACCGCTCGGGGCGCGCGGCGCGGCCCCAGGCCGCGGCTGCCTGGGCCGGGAGCAGATAAGAGGGGCTACTCGAAGGTGGCGGCGGCTTCGCGGAGGGTGCGGATCAGAGTTTCGGGGTCGTCGGGGGCGGGCGGTCCCGGAATGTAGGTCACCGATTTCAGGCGGCCGGTGTAGCGGAAGCTGCGGTGGCGTTCGTGGACGGGCCAGGAGACCGGGGACCTGCGGTCCACGCCGACGCTGATCCCCTGGAGCGGGGCCATGCCGATGAGCTGGTGCACCTCGGCCAGCAGGCCGGTTTCGGTGCCGTCGACGAGGATCCGCCACTGCCAGCGCAGGCCGGGGATGGCCTGGGCGCGGACGCGGACGGTGCGCCGGCCGGCGGGCAGCGGCCCGGCGTCGGCCTCGTGCAGCACGCCGTACTCGTTGTACGCGAAGCGCAGCCGCCCGTCCTCCACGTACACGCTGTAACCGCCGCCCTGGTCGCCGTGCGAGACCAGGACTCCTTCGTCGCCGGCGGCATGCTCGTCCAGTTCGATGATGATGTCGAAGGAGCGGAAGGTGATGAGCTTGGCGGAGCGGTAGCGCTCCAGCTCGGGGGTGCCGGCCAGCAGGGTCACCGGCCGCCGCAGCCGCTCCTCCGCGGGGTTGCGGATGACCAGCGCGCCACTGCCGTCGGCGAGCGGGAAGACGCCGTTGCGCCAGGCCGCGTTCTCCCAGGCCGCGGCCAGTTCCTTGACCACGTCGGGGTGCGCGGCGGACAGGTCGACGATCTCGGTCGGGTCCCGCGTCACGTCGTAGAGCGCCCATTCGCCGTCGTCGTACGGAGCACCGGGGCGGTGCTGCGTGACCAGCTTCCAGCCGTCCCGGTAGTAGCTGCGGTTGCCGATCATCTCGCAGTACTGCTCGTGGTGGGTGCCGGGCGCGGCCGGATCCGCGAGGACGGCGGCGAAGCTGACCCCGTCGAGCTCCTGGACCGGCTGCCCGCGGCGCCGCGCCGGCCGGGCCACCCCGGCCAGTTCGAGCAGCGTCGGGGTGATGTCGGTGACGTACTGGTACTGGGTACGAATGCCGGCGTCGCCGGCAGGTGGCCGAACGCCGGGGTCCCCGGCAGGTGGCCGAACGCCGGGGTCCCCGGCAGGTGTCCGAATGCCGGCGTCGCCGGCGGGTGCGCGCAGGCCGGCCGGCCAGGACAGGATGAACGGCACCCGCACCCCGCCGGCGTAGGTCTGGCCCTTGTACAGCCGGAACGGCGTGTTGGAGGCCATCCCCCAGCCGCGCGGGTAGTGCACCAGGCTGCGCGGGCCGCCGATGAGGTCGGGGTCGCGCTCGACGTCGGGGTCCCAGTCGGCGGGCAGGTCCGGATGCTGGACGAAACGCTTGAAGTAGCTGCGGGTGCCCTCCGCGCCGCCCTCGCCCGTGCCTCCGTTGTCGGAGGTGAAGATGACGATCGTGTTGTCCAGGTCGCCGAGCGCGGCGAGGGTGTCCAGCAGCCGTCCGAGATTCTGGTCGATGTTGTCGACCATGGCGGCGTAGACCTCCATGTACCGGGCGTACAGCCGCTGCTGTTCCGGGGTGAGCTCCGCCCAGGGGCCCACCTCGTGTCCGGCCTCGAAGTTGCGCCGCGGCAGCCGGGTGTCGGCGGGGAAGATGCCGGCCGCGCGCTGCCGGTCGAAACGGGCCTCCCGCAGCGCGTCCCAGCCGCCGTCGTAGCGGCCCCGGTAACGCTGGACGTCCTCGGGCTTGGCCTGCAACGGACCGTGCACGGCGTTGTGCGCGACGTAGAGGAAGAACGGCTTGTCGGCGTCGTGCGCCCGCAGCGACGTCACCATCGAGATCGCCTGGTCGGTGATGTCGTCGGTGTAGTAGTAGCCGTCGGGCAGCTCGTCGATGTCCAGCGGGCTGTTGTCCCGTACCAGCTGGTGCGGGTGGAACAGGCTGGTGAGCCCTTCCAGCACGCCGTAGTACTGGTCGAAGCCCTTCCGCAGCGGCCAGTTGCGCCGGTCGTCGGCCGCGTTGGACGCCGAGTCGCGCGCCAGGTGCCACTTGCCGACCGCGTAGGTGGCGTATCCGGCGTCGTGCAGCAGCTCGGCCAGGGTGGGGATGTCGTCGGCGATCTCCATCCCGTAGCCGGGGAATCCGGGGTCGGCGTTGGCCACCATGGCGTATCCGACGCGGTGCGGGTTCAGGCCGGTCAGCAGGGCTGCCCTGGCCGGCGAGCACAGCGGCATGGTGTGGTAGTTGGTCAGCCGCACACCCTGTGCGGCGAGCCGGTCCAGGGCCGGCGTGGCGATCTCGGCGCCGAACGGGCCGATGTCGCTGTACCCCATGTCGTCGACGAGCACCACGACGATGTTGGGTGCGCGCCCGTCCGGGCGGACGCGGGACGGCCACGCCGGCTCCGACTCGCCGAAGGTGCGCCCGATCCGGCCGCCGAACCCGGCGTACGGGTCGCGCCGCGTGCCGGCGGGAGCGGGACGCGGGACGGGCCGGGGCCCGGTTCCGGGCTCGGGCTCGCGGGACGTCGACATGTGCTTGTTCCCTGCCTTGTCGCTGCTCGGATCGGGCCTGTCACTACTTGGAGCAGGCTTGTCACTGCTCGGATCGGGTGTCCTCGTTCGGTCTTCGCGGAGGTCCCGCCTGTCTCACCGGCCGGATGCCTCCGGCGCCGGGCGGAAGCGCGCGGTGAAGACGTGGGTGCGGTCCAGCAGGCTGCCGGGCCGGCGGCCGTGGCCCCAGCCGAGCCAGCGCCGGTACTCCCCGAACCGGTCGTGGGCTTCGAGGAACGCCTCGTCCCGCAGCGGTGACCCGGCCGGCGCCGGGCCCGCCAGCGGAGCCACGAACAGCGCGTCGGCCGGGCAGTAGGCCTCGCACATGAAACAGGTCTGGCATGCGGACTGCCGGGCTATCACCGGATGGCCGCCGTCGACCGCGTCGAAGACGTTGGTGGGGCACACCTCGACACAGATGTCGCAGTCGACGCACCTGCTGTCGCTGACCACCTCGATCACAGGACCGGCACCTCCTCGGGACGGCGAACGCCGGGAACGGCGCCGGGAACAGGGACAGCGGCGGCACTTCCGGCGACGGTGGTTCCGGCGACGATGCTCTCGGCGGCCGTCCACACCTGGTCGAGGCCGCCGACGCGGATGCGGTGGGCCAGGGCCGGGTCGGTCCCTGGCCGGTCCAGGCGGACCTGCAGCCCGCGGCTTTCCGGCCGGGACAGCGCGCCGCGGTACATCCACCGGGCGTGCGCGAGCATCGCCGCGGCCTCCCGGGTGGGGGTGATGCTGTGGGCGTCGCCGTCCGGTGCGAGCCCGTTGACGACGGCCGACCACAGTGAGTCGAGAACGGCCAGCGACTCGCGCAGGTCCGCCGCCGTCCTGAACCTGTTGTGCCGCAGCGGCAGCACCCGCTCCTGGACGGCGGCCACCACCTCCTCGTGCCGCAGGTCGCCGCGGCCCGCCCGGGCGCGCAGCCCCGCGCCGCCGGCGGGGGTGAGG
>NZ_CAKKTM010000381.1:0-3241 GCF_920888515.1 Protofrankia sp. CiP1_Cm_nod1
GGGGTGAGGGGCGCCGACGGCCAGCCGGCCGGGCGCCGTGCGGCGAACCGGGCCGCCGCCGCGCCGGCCCAGCCGCCGGAGGAGATCGCCCAGGAGCCGTTGTGGCTGCCGCCGCCGCTGATCGCGCCGGTGACGAGCTCGCGGGACGCGGCGTCGCCGGCCGCGAACAGCCCGGGGACGGTGGTCGCGCATCCGTCGTCGACCACGCGCAGCCCGCCCGTCCCGCGCACGGTGCCCTCCATGACGAAACGGACGGGGAAGCGCTGGGTGAACGGGTCGATGCCCAGCTTGTCGAACGGCAGGAAGAAGTTCGGCTGCGACCAGCGCATCGCCTCCCGAAGGTGCGGCGCCGCCCGCTCGAGCCGGGCGTGCACCTGGGTGCGCAGCGCCGCCCGCTGTACGTCGAGCAGCCCACCGGGGAACGCGGCGGTGGCCAGCTCGGCGCCGTCGGCGTCGGTGAACACGGCGAACTGGTACATCAGGCCCTTGGTCTGCGCGCCGAAGGCGGGCGCGGTGCCGTACTGGCAGGAGAACTCCATCCCGGACAGTTCGGCGCCGAGCTCCGCGGCCATCAGCGCGCCGTCGCCGGTGTCCACGTTCAGCCCCAGCGCACCGGACCGGAAGGCGCAGCCCCCGGTCGCCAGGACCACGGCGCCGGCCCGCACCCGCCAGGGCTCGCCGCCCCGCTGGCGGTGGACGCCGGCGGCGCCGGTGACGACACCGTCGGGGTCGGCCAGCAGCTCAAGGGCGGGTGACTGGTCGAGGATGACGACGCCGGCGCGCCGGACCTGGCGGCGCATCAGCCGCATGTACTGCGGGCCCTGCAGGCTGCCGCGTTGCGGGGTGCCGTCGTCGGCCACCGGGAACGGATAGCCCCAGTCCGTCAGCTGCTCGACCGCCCGCCACGTCCGGTCGAGGACGCGTGCCATCCAGCGTCGGTCGGTGAGATGGCCGCCGGCGGTCTCCCGGGCGGCGATGGCCTCCGACCGGGCGCTCCCACCCGGCGGCAGGTACCACAGGTTGTTACCGGCGGCCGCCGTCGAGCCGCTGGTGCCGCAGTAGCCCTTGTCGGCGAGCGTCACCCGCTGGCCGCGGCCTGCCGCCGCCAGCGCCGCCCACGTCCCGGCCGGGCCTCCGCCGAGCACGAGGACGTCGGTCTCGGCGGGGGCCGCGACCAGCCGCGGACGGCGTCTCGACGCGGCGCTCACCGTGGGCCGCCGACGCCGGCCTGGCCGGCACATGTCGAGGACACGTCGCGGTGTCGGTGTGGCTGGCGGGGCTGGTCACTCATCAGGATCCCTGTTCTCGGTTCTCGGTTCTCGGCAGCCGGCCGAATCATGATCGGGACGGGTGGGTCTCCGGGCACCAGCCGGGCCGAAAATTTCCGCGATTTCGCCAGCCATCCGCGGACCGATATCACCATCGATATGTTTTACGACCCGAAAAATGATTTCCGTCACCACTGTCAGTGACAGACGGAATCGCGTCCGAACGACTGTTGAATGCTTCCGGAAAATACCACGAAAATGCCAGTTCTGATCAACCTAAATTCGACCAGAATTGACACGGTCCACTGACGACACGGACATGGTCCACCACCCGCCGGACCGACAGCCTGTTCCCCGACATGTTGGCGACTATGTCGGCAGGAATGGCCGGCTGTCAACCCACCCACGGGAGCGGCCGACACGGCGCGAAGGCGGAGCGATCATGATCGCTCCGGATCCCGGGCCCCGCCGCCTTCCTGGGTGGAGCGGCATCCACTCATCGTGTCCGCATCGTCCACCGGCGCGGACGGCCCCGCCGAATTATTTTCACCGGACCGCTAAATATTGACCCGTTCCGCGGCGGACACGAGCATGGCGACACGGGCCGACGAGGAAACCGTCGGGGCCGGCCGCCGGAACGCTTCTCCCCGCCGGCCGGGAGGAGAACCGGCAGGAAAACCGAAGGACTGAAGGACCGAAGGCGGCGCGGCCATGTTTCCTCCGCGGCCTCTCCCGTGGTTCCCTCCGCGCCGTCGGACACTCACGTTCCCGGACCGCCAAGGAGCGACATGGCCGCCGTCAGCACGGATCTCGACATCCGCAGGGTAACCGGACGGATCGGCGCCGAAATCGTCGGCGTGGACCTTCGTGACGCGCTCGGCGACGACACCGTCATCGCGTCGGTCCGGGCCGCGCTCGTCGAGCACAAGGCACTGTTCTTCCGCGGGCAGGAAATCGACGACGCCGGGCAGCAGCGTTTCGCCGCCCGTTTCGGCGCGCTCACCACGGCGCACCCCACCGTCCCGTCCCTGGCCGGCAGCCCGAACGTGCTGCGGGTGGACTCGGCCGAGGGGCGGGCCAACAACTGGCACACCGACGTCACGTTCGTCGTGTCCCCGCCGGCCGCGAGCACCCTGCGCGCCGTCGTGATCCCCCCGGCCGGCGGGGACACCCTCATCGCCAACTCCGTGACCGCCTACCAGGACCTCCCGGGCGACCTGCGCGAACTGGCCGACCGGATCTGGGCGGAGCACACCAACGACTACGACTACGCGATCCCGCCGGCCGAGACGGCGCGGACGAAGGAGTACCGCGAGATCTTCGTCTCCCGGAAGTACCGGACCGCCCACCCGGTGGTCCGCGTCCATCCCGAGACGGGTGAGCGGGGCCTGTTCATCGGCGGGTTCGCGCAGCGCGTCGTCGGGCTGTCCGTGACCGAGTCACGTGACATCCTCCGCCTGCTGCAGACCTACGTCACCCGGCCGGAGAACACCGTCCGGTGGCGCTGGGCCCCCGGTGACCTGGTCTTCTTCGACAACCGCAGCACCCAGCACTACGGCGTGGACGACTACGGCGACCTGCCGCGGCTGCTGCACCGGGTCACCGTCGCCGGCGACGTACCGGTCGGGGTGGACGGCCGGCGCAGCTACGCCGTCGAGGGGGACGACGCCTCCCACTACACCCCGCTCGCCGCATAGCCACCCCGTCCACACACACGGCCCGGGCCGCCGGCGTAGCTTGCGGCGGCGGCCGGCAGCACGGTGCTGCCGGCCGCCGCCGGTCGCCGCCGCAAGCTGCCTGGCGGCCACCGCCAGGGCGTCGGCGTCCCGCGCGGCGATCACGACCCGATCACGGCCTTGGCCCCTTCGGCGGCCAGCGACCTGGCGATGGCCCGCCCGATGCCACGGCTGCCACCGGTCACGATCGCGCGCCGCCCGTCCAGCCGTAGATCCATGCCCGGCTCCGCCTGGTCT
>NZ_CAKKTM010000381.1:3851-9822 GCF_920888515.1 Protofrankia sp. CiP1_Cm_nod1
CGTCCGCGAGGTCCTGATTGAGTCTGACCCCGCGTGAGGTTACATTCATGCGGTGCGCACAGGGCGTCGGCTGCCAGCGATGATTCTCGACCCGTTCTGGATCTCGCGCCGCGCGCACCATTTCGACCAGATCTGTTGCTGATCCCGAAAGCCCGGTGAGCGTGGCGGCGGAACGGCAGCTGCCCACCGGACCGGTTCCCCGCTGACAGCTGTCAGGCCCGGACCGTCCATCGGCGGCAGCGCGCGGAACCGGAGCCGGCCAGCACGGTGCTGCTCCTCCCGGCTCTCCCCCGCTTCTCCTGCCGTACCGCGCTTTATCGCCGCGGCTTCCCCGCGGGGCCGCGGCCTTCGCGACGGGTCGCGCACCGCCCCATGGCGGCGCGTCGTGCGCGGCGTCGTGTACGGCGGGGTGGCAGGGCTCCGGCAGACGGCCCGCACCTCATGCAGCGCATGCAGCGCATGCACCAACACCCATTTTGGTCACTTTATGTAACCATCGACGCTCGCGCCCGTCCTGTCGCCAGGAAGCGCCGGCCAGCATCGGGCGGCCCCGGACGGTCTCGGCGGCGTCGCTGGTCGCGGCCGTGACCGTGCCCGACGGCTTTCCAGGAGAAGGCAGCTGATGAAGACCAGATTGTTCGCCGGCGCGGCAGCCCTGGCGCTGGCGGTGCTCACGGCCTGCGGCTCGGACGCCTCCGGCGGCGCGGCGGACCCGGCAGCCACCACGGCCGGCAGGCCCAGCCCGGACGCCACCCTGACCGTCGGGCTCGTTCTCGAGCCGGGCAGCCTCGACATCACCAGGGCCTCCGGCGCCGCCATCGGCCAGATCCTGCTCAACAACGTCTACCAGGGGCTGCTCCAGCGGGACGGCTCCGGCGTCATCACCCCGGCGCTGGCCACGTCCTACAAGGTCTCGGAAGACGGGAAGACCTACACCTTCACGCTGCGGGACGGCGTGACCTTCCATGACGGCTCACCGCTGCGTGCCGCCGACGCGGTGGCCTCCCTGAGCCGGGCCAGCGCGCCGGGATCGGTCAATCCCAACGCCGCCGACCTGGCCTCGGTGGCCTCGGTGACCGCGCCCGACGAGAAGACCGTCGTGCTCACCCTGAAGGACCGCGACACCAACCTGACCTACCGGCTCACCGGCGCCGCCGGCGTCATCGTCCGGGAGGGCGCCACCGATCTGGAGAGCAGGCCGGTCGGCACCGGCCCGTTCCGGTTCGACAGCTGGCGGCACGGCGACAGCGTCACGCTCGTGCGCAACGACCGGTACTGGGGGCCGAAGGCCGGCGTCGCCCGGGTGGTCTTCCGCTACCTCACCGACCCGAACGCGCAGAACAACGCGGTGCGGACCGGGCAGGTCGACATCGGCACCATCACCGACATCGAACTGGTCAACTCCTACCAGGGCAACCCGAACTTCGCCGTCTCCACGGGCACGAGCAGCGACAAGATCACTCTCGGGTTCAACCACTCGCGCGCCCCGCTGTCCGACGCGCGGGTCCGGCACGCGATCCGGCAGGGCATCGACAAGGACGGACTGATCAAGATACTCGGCGGCGGCACCCGGATCGGCAGTTCCGTCCCGCCGCTGGACCCCTGGTACGAGGACCTCACCGGAATCGACAGGTACGACCCGGCGAACGCCCGCAAGCTGCTCGCCGACGCCGGCCACGCCGGCGGGCTGACCCTGGGCCTGACGGTCGCGAACATCTACCCGCCGGCCATCGCCGAGTACGTGCGCTCCCAGCTCCAGGACATCGGGATCACGGTACGGATCACCAGCGTCGAGTTCCCCACCTGGCTGACCCAGGTGTACCGGAACGCCGACTACGACCTGAGCATCGTCGACCACGCCGAACCGCGGGACCTGGGCAACTACGCGAAGCCGGGCTACTACTGGCGCTACGACAGCCCGGCCGCCCAGCAGGACTACCGGGCCGCGGTGACGGCGGCTTCGGACGCCGAGCGTGACCAGAACCTGCGCAGGCTCGCCCGGCAGATCTCCGAGGACGCGGCCAGCGACTGGCTGCTGCTCGGCCCGGCCCGGCAGGTCGTGCGGGCCGGTGTCACCGGCTACCCGACCAACAACCTGTCGTCCCTCTACGACGTCTCGAAGATCGAGATCAGGAAGTCCTGAGCCGGCCGGCCGCCGTCGTGTTCGACGCCCACTCCTGACGCGGAGGGTGTCAATTCTGATACGTAAAGTCATTGCACGGAGGATGTGGGGAGTGCGGAGGGCGGGCCCATGGCGGTGATCATGCTGCGGCGCCTCGTCCTGCTGGCCGGGTCGCTGGTCATCGCGAGCCTGCTCGTCTTCCTGCTGCTGCGGCTGCTGCCCGGCGACGTGGCCGACGTGATCGCGGGGACCACGGCCAGCCCGGACCAGGTCGCCTGGATCCGCCACCAGCTCGGCGTCGACCGGCCGTTGGCCACCCAGTACGCCAGCTGGGTCGGCGGTGTCCTCACCGGAGACTTCGGTGTCTCGGCGGTGAACGGGGTGTCCGTGTCGGCGCAGCTCGGCGAGAAGCTGACGGTGACCGCGCCGCTGGTGGCCGGCGCGACCATCCTGGCCGTCGCGGCCGCGCTGCCGCTCGGGATCATCGCGGCGGCCCGGCACCGGCGGGCCGACGGGCTGGCCCTGTCCACGCTCGGCCAGCTCGGCATCGCGGTGCCCAGCTTCTGGGTGGGGCTGATGCTCATCACCCTGTTCGCGGTCGAGTGGGGGGTGCTGCCCGCCGGCGGGTTCCCGCCGGACGGCTGGGACGACCCGGCGGCGGCCGTGCGCGCACTGGCGCTGCCCGTGGCCACCCTGGCGCTGGTGGAGGGCGCGGTGCTGATGCGGTTCACCCGCTCGGCGACGCTGGAGGTGCTGCACGCGGACTTCATCCGCACCGCCCGGGCGAAGGGGCTGACCCGCGGCCGGGCGCTGCTGCGGCACGGGGTCCGCAACGCGGCCGGGCCGGTCCTGTCCGTGCTGGGCCTGGAGTTCGCCACCCTGCTCGCCGGCACGGTCGTGATCGAGAACGTGTTCGCGCTGCCCGGCGTCGGGCAGATGCTGATCGTCGACATCGGCAACCGCGACCTGGTCAAGGTCCAGGGCACGGTCCTGCTGATCACCGTGGCCGTGCTGGTCGTCGGCTTCCTCGTCGACGTCGGCCATCGGCTGCTGGATCCGAGACTGCTGGATCCGCGGCTGCCGGCCGCCGGGGCCCGGGGCCCGCGATGACGGCTCCGCCGCGCGGGACGGCCCGGCTGCCAGGGGCAGCCCGGCTGCCAGCGGCGGCCCCGCCGCTGGTGACAGCTCTGCTGCGCAGCCGTCCGGGACGGCTGGGTGTGCTGCTGTCCTCGATCGTCGTGGCCGCCGCCGCGGTGTCCCTGGTCTGGACGCCGTACGACCCGACCCGGGTGGACGCGGGCGCGCCCTGGCTGCCGGTCAGCGGGCAGCACTGGTTCGGCACCGACAAGCTCGGCCGGGACCTGTTCAGCCAGATCCTGGTCGGCGCCCGGATCACGGTGTTCGCCGCGGTGACGGCCACCGCCGTCGCCGCGGTGCTGGGGGTGGGGCTGGCGCTGCTCGCCACCGTCACCCCACGCCTGGTCGGCGAGTCCACCGCCCACCTGGTCGACGTCCTGATCGCCTTCCCGGCCCTGCTGCTCGCGATGGTGCTCGCCGCCGTGTTCGGCGGTTCGACCTGGACCGCCGTCGTCGCGATAGGCGTCGGCAGCGGCGTCCAGGTCGGCCGGGTGACGCGGGGGGAGATCGCCCGGGTGCTGGCGTCCGGCTACGTCCTGGCCGCGCACGCGGCCGGCGCCGGCACCAGGCGGATCGTCCGGCGGCACGTCCTGCCGAACGTCGCGCCGACGCTGTACGTCCAGCTCTCCCTCGTGCTCGGGATCGCCGTGCTCGCCGAGGCCGCGCTGTCCTACCTGGGCCTGGGCACCCCGCCGCCGACCCCGTCGTGGGGCCGGATGCTGCAGGAGCTGCAGCCGTACATCACCCTGCGGCCGCTGGTGCTGCTCTGGCCGGGCCTCGCCGTGGTGCTGACGGTGCTCGGGTTCAACCTGCTCGGCGACGGCATCCGCGAGGCCACGGACCCGCGGCTGCGGGACGGCCGGGCGGCGCCGGGCGGCTCGCGGCGTGGTGCCCGCAAAGCGTCCCGGAAAGCGTCCCGGAAAGCGCGGGCCGCCCGGCAGGCGCCGGATGCCCCGCGGGCTCGGCCCGCGACGCGGGACGGTTCACCGCGGGAGTGGGACGACTCACCGGAAGATCCACCGGATGATCCGCCAGAGGACTGGTCGGCCACCTGGGAGGGCTTCCGGGATGCCCAGCCGGACGCCCAGCCGGCGGCGATACCGAACGGCGATCCGGACACCACACCGTCCGCCACAGGAGAGCCACGCATAGGACAGTCACGCTCCGATACCACAGAGGCGTCACGGTGAGCGAACAGAGACCGCCGACGCCGATACCGACATCCTCGCCGGCAGCACCAGCACCAGCGGCGGCAGCGGTGTCGGCGGCAGCGGCGGCGCCTGGACCGTCGGCGGCGCTGGCGGGGCGGGAACGGGACGGGGCGCCGTCCGGGCTCCTCGAGGTCACCGATCTCACCGTCCGCTTCGGCGACACCGTGGTCGTCGACCGGATCGGCTTCGGCCTGGACGCCGGCGGGCGGCTCGGGCTCATCGGCGAGTCCGGATCCGGGAAGTCGATCACCGCGCTGGCCGTCCTCGGGCTGCTGCCCGACGGCGCGGCCGCGACCGGAAGCATCCGCTTCGACGGGCGGGAGCTGCTCGGCCGGTCCGACCGGGAGCTCTCCCGCATCCGCGGCGACAGGATCGCCATGGTCTTCCAGGAGCCGCTCACCGCGCTGAACCCGCTGTGGCGGGTGGGCCGCCAGATCGGCGAGCCGCTGCGCCTGCACCGCGGGCTGTCGCGGCGGGCGGCGGGCGTGGCCGCGGTCGAGCTCGCCGCGAAGGTCGGGCTGCCCGACCCACAGCGGCTCGTCCGCGCGTATCCGCACCAGCTCTCCGGCGGGCAGCGCCAGCGGGTCGGCATCGCCATCGCGCTCGCCTGCCGTCCCGCGCTGCTCATCGCGGACGAGCCGACCACCGCCCTCGACGTCAGCGTCCAGGCGGACGTCCTCGCCCTGCTCACACGCCTCGTCGACGAGGCCGGCACCGCCCTGCTGTACATCACCCACGACCTCGCGGTGGTGGCCTCGGTCGCCCGGGAGCTCGCGGTCATGCGCGGCGGGCGGCTGGTGGAGACCGGCCCGACCGAGGCCGTCCTGCAAGCTCCGCGGCATCCCTACACCCAGCGGCTGCTGGCGGCGGCACACCGCACAAGCTGGACCGGCCCCGCGGCCGGCACCGCAGCCAGTCCGGCGTCCAGACCCGCGAGCGGGCCGGCCGCCGGTCCCACCGACAGCCCGGCACCCGAACTCGCGGCCGGCCCGGCCGCCGAACCCACCAGCAGCCCGCCTCCTGGCCTCGCGGACGACCCACCTCCCGAGCCCACCGGCAGCCCGGCTGCCGGGCCGGTGGACGGCCGGCCGGAGCGGGCGTCGAAGGCGGGCACATGACGCTGTTCGAAGCCAGCGGGCTGACCCGCGCCTACCGGCTGCCGCGCACCTCGCTGTTCGGCCCGGCCGGCGTCCGGCACGCCGTCCACAACGTCGATCTCTCACTGCCGGATGGTCACAGCCTCGGCATCGTCGGTGAGTCCGGGTCGGGCAAGTCGACCCTGGTCCGGCTGCTGCTCGGGCTGGAGCACCCGGACGCCGGGACGGTGCGCTACCGGGGCCGGCAGGTCCGGCCCGGCCGCCCCCGCGACCTGCGCTGGCTGCGCCGCGAGGTGCAGGTCGTCCTGCAGGACCCGATCGGCTCGCTGAACCCCCGGATGCCCGTCGGCGCGATCGTCGCCGAACCGCTGGAATGCCTCGGCATCGACGGAAACGACAACAGC
>NZ_CAKKTM010000381.1:10069-10657 GCF_920888515.1 Protofrankia sp. CiP1_Cm_nod1
GCGCCGGCCGGCACGCCCGCGTCGACGAGGTGCTGCGCGCGGTCGGCCTCGACCCGGACGTCCGCGCACGTTACCCGCACGAGTTCTCCGGTGGGCAGCGGCAGCGCATCGCCATCGCCCGGGCGCTCGCGCCCCGCCCGCGGGTGCTCGTCGGTGACGAACCGGTGAGTGCCCTGGACGTGTCGGTGCGCGCGCAGATCCTGGACCTGCTGGCGGCGCTCGCCGCGAGCTACCGGCTCAGCCTGGTCGTCGTCTCCCATGACATCGGCGTGGTCGCCCGGCTGTGCGACCAGGTGATCGTCATGCACCGCGGCGAGGTGGTGGAGCGCGGCGCCACCGAGGCGGTGCTGTCCGCACCGGCCCACCCCTACAGCCGGTCGCTGATGGCGGCGGTGCCCCGGCTGCCAGGGGCGAGGTGAGCCACGGGCCCCGGCACCCCGGACCGCGGCACCCCGGACCGCGGCACCCCGGACCGCGGCACCCCGGGTCGCGGCATGCCGCGGGACGCGGAAGATGCGACAGGCGGCTCTGTGTCGGGTAAGCGGACGGATCCTGACCGTACCCGGCGGGGCCTGACACACCAGCGGA
>NZ_CAKKTM010000381.1:11159-33995 GCF_920888515.1 Protofrankia sp. CiP1_Cm_nod1
CCGTCCGTTCAAGCTGGGCTTCCTGACCCACGTGTTCGGCCGGGAGGAGCCGGCGGAACTGCTACGCCGGCTCGTGGAGCTGTTCGTCGCCGCCGAGGAGCTCGGGTTCGACGGCGGCTGGATCGCCCAGCACCACTTCTCCCCCCAGTACGGCCGGCTGCCCTCACCGCTGGTGCTGCTCGCCGCGGCCGCGCAGGCGACCCGGCGGATCGAGCTCGGCACCGCGGTGGTGGTGCTGCCGCTGGAGAACCCGGTCAGGGTCGCCGAGGACGCGGCCGTCGTCGACGCGCTCAGCGGCGGGCGGCTACAGCTCGGGCTGGGCACGGGCGGCGCCAGCTCGCCGGCGTTCGCCGCCTTCGGCCGGGACGCCGGCGCGCGCCGGGAGCTGTTCACGCAGGCCATCGGCCTGCTACGGGACCTGCTGCGCGGCGGCGACGTCCCGGGCACCGACGGGCTGCGGCTGCAGCCGCCGGCGCCGGCACTGGCCGGACGGTTGTGGGACTCCACCGCCAGCGCCGAGGGCGCGACGGCCGCGGCGCGTGCCGGGGACGGGCTGCTGCTCGGCGTCGGGCCCGCCGGGTCGGCGCAGCGCCCGCTGGCCGAAACGTACCTGCGCGCATATGCCGCGGCCCGTTCAGGCGCCACCGCCAGGCCGGACGGGACGGCTTTCTCGGCCGAGACGGCTCACCCCGCCGACGGACCGGGCGGGGACGGCCGATCCGTCGGGACGGTCCGCTCGGGCGCGGCTGCCCGCTCGGCCACGGATAGCCCTTCGGCCACGGATAGCCCTTCGGCCGTGGTTGGCCGCTCGAGGGCGGCAGCCCGGTCGCTGTGTCCGGACGGCTACCCGGCGGCCCGGCTCGCCGTCGCGCACGGTGTGTTCCCCGGGCCCGACCGCCTGGCCGCCCCGCGGGACCTGGCCGCCGACATTGCCCGCTACCGTCCGTACCTGTCCCATTTCGGGCTGCCCGGCACCGCCGACGACGCCGCCGCGCTGGACGCCATGAACGTCCACCACGGCCCGGTCGACGTGATCGTCGAAAGCCTCGCGACGAACCCGGTGGGACCGGGGTTCACGTCCTACTTCATCGCCGCCGTCCAGGGTGAGGCCGGCGAGGCGGCGAGCTTCGACGCGGCGCTGCGCCGCCTGGAGATCATCGGCACCGAGATCGCCCCGGCACTGGGCTGGCGGCCGGCGACCGCCGGCCCCGGCGCTGTCCCCACCCCCGGCCCCGGTCGGCACAGACGCCCAGCCGGACGTCCCTGATCCGCCGACGGCACCGAAGGGCTCCGCGTCGACAACCATTGAACCGCGCGCGTGAGGGAACAGACGGTCGTGACAGCGACCATCTCCATCCTCGCTTTCACGACCGGGCCCCCATGGTGGGACGGGCGGCCGGCCGGGCCACCGCCGCGGCCGGCCCGTCCGTGGGCCCGGACGTGGACACGGGCACAGGCAGGCGTCCCGACCTTGTTGGGACCGGACCGGCAACGGGGAGAGAACCAAGAGAAAAAGAAGCGACAGAAGAACACGACAAAGGCGACGCGGAAAGAAGACGGCGAAGAAAACGGTCACGACCGACACGACGAAGGAGCTGGCGATGCCGCGGGCTGTCCGGTTCGACGGGTACGGCGGGATAGAGGAACTGCGGGTGGTGGACGTGCCGCGGCCGGCGCCCGGGGCGGGTGAGGTCCTCGTCCGGGTGCGGGCCGCCGGGATCAATCCCGGTGAGGCGAAGATCCGTGAGGGGCTGCTGCACGGCCGGTGGCCGGCGACGTTCCCCTCCGGGCAGGGCAGCGATCTGGCCGGAGTCGTCGAGGAGACCGGCCCGCGGGTGACCGGCTTCTCCGTCGGGGACGAGGTCCTCGGGTTCACCAACCGGCGCGCCAGCCACGCCGAGTACGTGGTGGTGGAGGCGGACAACCTCACGGCGAAGCCGGAGAAGATCTCCTGGGAGGTCGCCGGATCACTGTTCGTGGCCGGGACGACGGCGTACGCCGCGGTGCGCGCGGTCTCGCCGCGCGGCGGTGACACGGTGGTCGTCTCCGGCGCCGCGGGCGGGGTGGGGTCGATCGCCGTGCAGCTCGCCAGGCTCGCCGGCGGACGCGTGATCGGGATCGCCGGGCCGGCCAACCATCCCTGGCTCGCCGACCACGGGGTGAGCCCGGTCTCCCACGGAGACGGCGTCGCCGACCGCATCCGGCAGGCGGCGGACCATGTCGACGCCTTCATCGACACGTTCGGCCAGGGCTACGTGGACCTGGCGCTCGAGCTCGGGGTGGCCCCCGACCGGATCGACACCATCGTCGACTTCGACGCGGCCGGCCGGCACCGGGTGAAGGCGGACGGCAGCGCGGCGGCGGCCAGCGCCGACGTCCTCGCCGAGCTGGCACACCTGGTGGCCGACGGCCGCCTGGAGGTCCCGATCGCCGGCGCCTACCCGCTGGCCGACGTCCAGGACGCCTTCCGCGAGCTCGAACACGGCCACACCCGAGGCAAGATCGTCCTCATCCCCTGACAGCTCGTTTGACAATTCGTTTCCCGGCAACCGGCCAGTCCCGACAACCGGCCAGGGCGTCCGCGCCGGTCACCGACCGGACAGCGTGATGCCGACGATCTACCGATCGCTGGAACGCCGGTCAAGTAACGCGGATCCCATCCACGACCACCCGCACAGACCATGATCCAGACAATTTTGTCGTTGTGTACGCTTTTCGTCCGCAAAAGCGTACACAACGACAAACTCGCGCCGATCTTCTCCGGCAGCCGGCACCCATCGAGGTGTGCCACCGTTCGCGGGGATACGTATGGCTACCTGACCGGCACTCTGGGAAAGAGTCGACGTCGGCACCGGCGTGATGCCGTCGGACCTCAGAGCCGGATGTGCTGCGGCGCGGTGTCAGCCCGCATGACTTCACCGAAGGTCGCGGTTGCGGGGAACACGATGCCGCCGTACACGATGCCGCCGTACTCGATGCCGCCGCGGCGATCGCCACCGATGAGGCGATCAGCCAACCGAGCCTCCCGCCAGCGGCCTCCGCACCGAGCTTGCCCTCCGTCTGGGCTATCCATTTGTTCAGCACAGTTGTCGAGACCGGCCGGGTGGTCTTCGGCGTGAGGGTTCGAAGCAGCGCGGCGAGCCGCGACTCAGCATGCTTATTGGTCATGGCGTGCCTCCAACGCCGCGGTCAGCTCGTCGCGCTCGACGGTGGTGATGCGGCCCTGTGCGTGCCCGTTCACGATCGCCTGCCGCAGCAGATGGCTCGAAGTGCCGAAGGCGGTGCACTGGGTGATCGCAGTGGCCGGAGTGACCGTGGGAATCTCCTGCCACCAGGCGATCCGCTCTGGTGTCAGATCCTCATGATGGATCATGTAGCCTTCGCCACCTGCCCGGCGCAGGCGACGCTGCTTGCTGACGGTGACGTGGAGGCGGTTCGGGTTGACGTCGCTGACGCCGTAGGCATCCAGTGCGGTCTCGTGGCTCAGGCACGCTTCCGGTGCGCGCGTCCACAGCACCGCAAGCATGCAGGGGTCGTACTCGCTCACCGGGTAGCGGGGGAAGCGGTAGACACCGAACGCTACCCGGTCGAGGGTGCCGCGCTGTACGAGCATCTGCAGTGCCCCCTTGCCGACACCGAGCTCGGTCGCCTGGTGGGCGGTCACAAACCCGTGCTGGGACGCCGCGACATCCCAGAGCTCCTCTCGCGCCAGCGTATGATCAGACATGGCAAAAGTATAACGGAAACGTGATACTATTGGCTCACGCCCGATGCGACAAGTGATCAGTGACCGCCTGAGGCTGTCGACTCCCGTTCACGCCGAGGGCTGGTGGGCAAACCGTCGGCGATACAGTCGAACGTCACCTGGAAGGTCATCCGGGAATCTCCTTCCGTCACCGGTCCGACGGCCACAGCATGTTCCCGTCCCACGCCGGGCGCCCGCGGGCAGCCAACCCGACCGCGGCGCGGGCCGTCATGCCGCCGGTGCGTTCCGGGCGACGGCGTCCGCGCGGATGGCCGGACAGGTACCGGACAGGTACCGGTCACGACGGACGGCGGGCGAAGGCGCGCAGGAAGGTGGTCACGCCGGCGGCGGCGGTCTGGTCGCGGTGGGCGGGGGTCACGGTGTCGGGGGCGAAGACCGTGAGCAGCGGCAGGTCCCCCAGGACGAGGCCGACGAACTGGGTGGCGGCCGTCGCGGGGTCGGCGATCTCCAGGTAGCCGGCGTGCGCGAGCCGGGCCATCCGGCCGGCCAGCGTCTCGATCACCTCCTCGCCGGAGGCCCACATCGTCCGGAACAGATCGGGGAAACGACCGGACTCCATGTACATCAGACGGCGGGCGGCCACCGACTGCTCGTCGCAGACGCACGCCGCCAGCCCGTCGGCGACGGCACCCAGCTCACCGACAAGATCGGCCGGCTCGGTCGGGAAGTTCCTGAGCACGGCGAGGGTGCGGGCGTTCGCCCGGACCGCCGCGTCGACCATCACCAGCCGGAACAGCTTCTCCTTGCTCCCAAGATGGTTGTAGAGCGTCGGCTTGGCCACCCCGGCCTCGCTCGCGATGAGATCGACGCTCGCGCCCTCGTACCCCTTGCGGGCGAACACCTCGAACGCGGCGGCGAGGATCGCCTCCCGCTTGTCCACCCGGCCACGCCCGGTCGCCGTACCAGCGGCAGAGACGAGCGCATCCATCATCCAAGCGTATCCGCCATGGCGTTCACCGACCGCCGGCCCGCATTCAGCCGCCGAGGTTCTCGGTGCGTATCCCATGAACGGCCGGCGCGCCGAAGCCACGCAGCGGGTCGATGACGACCGGGCTGGACCTGTCATCCGGATGGATACGGAGGACCTCCCCGCCACCGGGAGCGAACTCGGCTTTCTCCACGAACGCGGCCGCGCCGGGGGCGAGTACGAGCTGGCCGTTACGGATGACGACCATCACGAGCTCCCGGTCGATACCGGTCTCGTCCTGAACCTCGAGAACGAGCTCACGGTTCGCGACATACGGCCTGGCGTGCGCGAGCGGATAGGGGACACCGAAACGCTCCCGCAGAAACTGCACGACCGGACGGAGACGTCGCAGAGAGACCCTGTGCCGTATCCGGTACTCGCGAAGATAACCGGCCTCGACGAACTCCCCCCAGGTGACGGCCTCTTCGCCGGTCCGTTCGGGCCGGATGACCGGCTCGTAGACCGAGCCGCCACGGAGTAGCCGTCGATCCATCCACGCAGCCGCGCCGGTCGCACACCGAGGACACGCGCCGCCTCGCCCATCGAGTAGACCTCACGGTCCAGGACGGTGATCCCCATGCTCGCGTCATGCCGCATCAGCGCCGTGGCATGACGCATGCGCACAGCTGGCGGACGGCGCGGTCGAGGCCCGCCGGACCCCGGCATGGAGATGATCGCCGTCGTGGCCGTGTATGTCACCCTGTGGCGTGGTAGCTGTCCATCGGGTGGTTGAATGCGCCGTGTCCGATCTGCTGGACACGGGGGGAACATCATGCGGGACGCGGCCGACGCGGCTATTGCCGTGGTGTGGGGGAAGTCGGACGCCCAGGGCTCGATGCATCTGCTGCTGGGGCATCTGCTCGACACGGCCGCGGTCGGCGAGCTCGTCTGGGACCGTTTCCTGTCCACCGCCATACGTGGCCGCCTCGACGAGTGCAGTGGTGGCCGGGGCCGTTCCCTGTTCGCCCTGCTGTGCGGCCTGCACGATGTGGGCAAGGCGACTCCCGCCTTCCAGACGAAGGACGACGGGCTGGCGGAACGGGTCCGCGCGGCCGGCCTCGACTGGCGTGGGCTCACCCGCAGCCAGGCCGCCGGCTGGCATCATGCGCGCGCCGGCGCGGTCATCGTCCGTGACTGTCTGAAGGAGGCGGGCTGGGGCGCGCCGGCCCGTAACTGGGTGTGGCCGCTGGTGGCCGGGCATCACGGCAAGGTGCCCGGGACGGACCGGCTGCGGCCCACCAGTCCCACCGCGCACGGCCGCGGCCGGTGGCTCGACGTCCAACAGGAGTTCGTCGGACGGGTCGCCGGCGAGCTGGGACTGGACCTGGATGCCTTCTCGGATGTGGCGACGCCGCGCCGAGGCGGCCAGCTCACCCTGTCCGGCATGATCATCATGGCGGACTGGGTTGCCAGCGACGCGCGGCACTTCGACGGGCTGTCCGATCTCTCCGACATCTCGATCGAGAAATCACGGGATCGCGCCCAGCGGGCGTGGGACAAGCTGGGGCTGCGCGGCGGCTGGCGCGCCGACCGGCCGGCGCCGCGGGACCAGCCCGACCTGGTACGCCATCGTTTCGGTGTCGCCGCCCGCCCCGCCCAGGCCGACGCGGTACGGCTGGCGGCGCGGATGCCCACGCCGGGCCTGCTCATCCTTGAGGCCCCGATGGGTGAGGGCAAGACGGAGGCCGCTTTCGCGGCGGTGGAGGTGCTGGCCAGCCGGTTCGGCGCGGACGGGATGTTCGTCGGGATGCCCACCCAGGCGACCAGCGACCCGATGTTCGGCCGGGTCCGGACGTGGCTGACGTCGGTGGATCCGGATGTGCCCATCGGGCTCCTGCACGGGCGCGCGCGTTTCAACAAGGAGTGGGCGGCGCTGCGTTCCGCCGTCGCCTTCACGGACATCGCCGACGAGCGGGACGAGTACGACATGGACGACGACTACGGCTTCATCGGTTCCGGCGGCACCGGGAGCGGATCGGCCGCCGGGGACGGTGGCCGGCCGGCTGTCAGTGGCACGGCCGCCGCCGAGTGGTTCCTCGGCCCGAAACGGGGCCTGCTGGCGCCGGTCACGGTGGGCACCGTCGACCAGTTGCTGCATGCGGCGACGCGAACGAAGCACGTGATGCTGCGGCAGGCCGGTACGGCGGGCCGGGTGGTCGTGCTGGACGAGGTGCACGCCTACGACGTGTACATGGCGCAGTTCCTGTTCGAGGCGCTGCGCTGGCTCGCCGACACCGGTGTCCCGGTCGTCCTGCTGTCGGCGACGTTGCCGCCGTCGCTGCGGCTGCAACTGGTCCGCGCCTATCTCCAGGGTGCGCTGCAGGAACGTGACGTGGACGTGACGGACCTCCCGGTACCGGCAGGCTACCCGAGCGCCACCGCGGTGTGCGTGACGACGGAAGGCAAGCGATGGGACGAGGTCGCGTCCGGGCCCTCGTGGCGTGCCTCGGCCCGGGTCGAGGTGCGGGTGCTCGCCGAGACCCCGGACTTCTCCCCCGCGGCCGTCGCCGCCGCGGTCACGGCGGAGGTGGGTGACGGCGGGTGCGCGCTGGTGGTGTGCAACACCGTCGCCCGCGCCCAGGACGTCCACACCGCGCTGCGCCCGGCGTTCGGCGAGGACGTCGTGCTGCTGCACGCCCGGTTCGTCGGGGCCGAACGCGCCGCCCGCGCCGAGCGGGTGGTGGACCTGCTGGGCCGGCCGGGACGGCCCGCGGGGGCGGCCCGGCCGCGGCGGCTGGTCGTGGTCGCGACCCAGGTGGCCGAGCAGTCCTTCGACGTGGACGTCGACCTGCTCGTCACCGACCTCGCGCCGATCGACCTGCTGCTCCAGCGGGTCGGCCGGCTGCACCGCCACGACCGGCCCGCCACGGAGCGCCCGCCCGGGCTGCGACAACCCAGAGTGATCGTCAGTGGCCTGCTGCTGCGGCCGGGCGCCGTGCCGACATGGCCCGGTGGGAGCCGGGCCGTGTACGGGGACCACCTGCTGCTGCGCTCCGCCGCCCTGGTCGCCGACGCGGCAGCGGGCGACGGATGGTCGGTGCCGGCCGATGTCCCCGGGCTGGTCGCCGCCGGTTACGGTGAGGATCCGCTCGGGCCACCGGAATGGGCCGAAAACGCCGCCCAGGCCCGCCGGGAATGGGCCGAGCGGGAGCAGCGCAGGGAGGCGAACGCCAGGGAGTTCCTGCTGTCCGGCGAGGACAACCTGGGCTGCCCCACGCTGGCTGGCCTGCACGAGCGGTCGACCGCCCCGCTGAGCGACGAGGAGAAGGTGGCCGCGGTCGTCCGCGACGGCGAGGAGTCCATGGAGGTCGTGCTCGTCCGCCAAGGCTCGGCGGGATACCTCACCCTCGGCGGCAGAGCCCTGGGCCCGAGCGGCGAGACCGCCGTCTCCGACGACACCATCCTGGAGGAGGTCGTCGGCGCGACCATCCGGCTACCGGCGAACAAGGAGATCACCACCGCCGCCCGAGCCGGCCTGGCACCGCTACCTGCCTGGCTACATGATCCATGGCTGCGCCGGGCCCGCGCCCTCGTGCTCGACGAAAACCTGTCGGTGGCACTTGGTACATATCGCCTGACCTACAACGACGAGGTCGGCCTCAGACACGAGCGCGGGGGGACACGATGACCAGTTTCGACCTGATCAGCCAGCCGTGGGCTGCGGTGACCTGGGGCGGGAGGCGTGGCGAGGTTGGGCTGCTTGATGCTCTCGTTGACGCTCAGGAGATCGACGGGCTGGCGCTCGACGAGCCGCTGGAGGCGGTCGCGGTGCTGCGGCAGGTGCTGCTGCCCGTGCTGCTCGACGCGCTCGGCGCTCCCCGCGACGACGAGGAGTGGTCGCGGCGGTGGGAGGCGGGGCGGCTCGACACCGGGCGGATCACGGCGTACCTGAAGGAGCACGCCGGGCGTTTTGACCTTTTTCATCCGACAGCGCCGTTCGCGCAGGTCGCCGGGCTGCGCACGGCGAAGGACGAGACGAAACCGGTCTCGCTGCTCGTCCCCCGGCTCGCCACCGGCAACAACGTGCCACTTTTCAGCGCGCGGATCGAGAACGACCCACCCGCGTTGACTCCGGCAGCGGCGGCCCGGGCGCTACTGGCCGCGCATTGCTGGGACACCGCGGCGATCAAGACCGGTGCGGTCGGGGACCCTCGGGTCAAGGCTGGCAAGACGACGGGGAACCCGACCGGGCCGCTCGGACAGCTCGGTGTCGTCGTCCCGGTCGGCGCCACCCTGTTCCACACCCTGATGCTGAACACGCCCGTGCTCCCGCAGGGGCTGCGGCAGGTCGACCGCCCACAGTGGCGGGCCGCCCCGGCCGGCCCCGAGTGGCGTGAGCGCGGCGCGCTCGGCCTGCTGGACCTGCTCACCTGGCAGTCCCGCCGGGTACGCCTGCTCACCGATACCGACGCCGGCACCGGTAGCGGCGACGTCGACGGGACGGCGCCGGGGGGCGTGACGGTGCGCCGGGTGGTGCTCAGCGCCGGTGACCGGCTGGCCGCGTTGGCACACGACCTGGAACCGCATACCGCCTGGCGGCAAGCCGAGCGCCCCCGCGCGGGCGAGCCCCCGGTGCGGGCGGTGCGTCATCAGCCGGGCCGGTCGGCCTGGCGCGGTCTTGAGGCGCTGCTCGCCACGTCCGGCCCGACCAGTGACCGGCTCACCGCACCCGCGTTACTCTCCCAGCTGGCCAGGCTGCGTGATGACGGCTACGTTCCCGAGGATCTTCCGCTGCGCGTCCTGACCGTCGGCGTCCGGTACGGCACCCAGTCGGCGGTCGTCGACGACGTCATGGTGGACGAGATCCCGCTGCCGGTGGCGGCGCTGACCGCCGACTCGGCGGTACGGGACACCGTGCTGGCGGTGGCACACCAGGCGGAGCAACTGCGCGTCGCCGCCAACCGGCTCGGCGACGATCTCCGTGCCGCGGCCGGGGCCGAGAAGCTGCCGTGGGACAGGGGCCAGCGGCTCGGCGACATGCTCGTCCACAGCTTCACGCCGACGGTGCGCCGGCTGCTGGCCGGCCTCGCCCGCAACCCGGATGACGCCGAACGGGCCGAGCTGGCGTGGCGGGCCACCGCCCGCCGGCTGGCGTGGGAGGCCGCCGAACCCGCCCTGTCCACCGCGGCGCCCGGCACGTTCCTCGGCCGTGACCCCGACGCCCGCTACGGCCCCCGGCTCGCCGTCGCCGAGGCGTCGTTCCGGCGGGCGCTCAACGACATCCTCGGCACGGCTGCCGCCACTGCCGCCTGAGACCAACCGATGCCTTCTGACATCACCGCAACCGGGAGAGGCCCGATGACCGATGTAGCCTCAGCGCCGCCCGCGGAGCCGACCACACCGCCGGTTTCCTCGGAAAAGACGCGCCGGCAGACGTTCTTCTGGGAACGCGCCCATAACGGCGACCTGCCCGACGGGGCCGATCTGGCCGCGCTGCGCCGCGGTATCGGCCGCGAACCGGGCAGCGTGCCGGCGATGTGGCGCTACTACACCACCCTTGACCGTGAGGGCCGTCTCACCGCCCGGCTGCGGGCCGAGCACGTCGCGCTCACCCTGTATGCCGTGCACCAGCAGTCCCTGCCGTCGCCGGCGCACCGTGCCGGGACCGGCCTTGGCACGGCCGTCCTCGCGCTGCGCAACAGCGACAGGTTCAGCCCGGATGCTGTCGACCGCCGCTTCAACGCGGCGGCGACCGCTACCTCGCTGGACGAGGCCGCCTATCACCTACGGGGGCTGGTCCGCCAACTGCGGCACATCCCGCAGAGCCTCGACTACAACCAGTTGCAGCAAGATCTCATCAACTGGCAGCACCCCGACAGAGTCGGACAGGTGCGGCGTCGATGGGGAGGCCAGTACTTCCTCGGACGTGGTCGCGACGGTGATCGCGCCAGCACCACGTCCGCCCGCTGACCTCTGATCTTCGCCTAGCCATTCGGCCATCCGACTGTCTGTTCTCCGACGACCATCCGCGGTCCGGCCGCCCCGCCCCGTTCATCAACCGCACGGTCCTTCCCGCGCCTGTACCCGGCTCGAGAAAACCCTGCCCCGTTCGAGAAAGAGGCACCTGCCGATGCCCTACTACGTCGATGTCCACATCCTGCAGACCGTCCCGCCGTCCAACCTCAACCGTGACGACGCGGGCACGCCGAAACAGGCCGTCTACGGTGGCGCCAAGCGCGCCCGTGTGTCGTCCCAGGCCTGGAAGCGGGCGACGCGGACAGCGTTCGCCGAGCATGTCGATCCGAGCCAGCTCGGCACCCGCACCAAGAAGATCTCCGCACTGTTGGCCGAGCGCATCGCGGCCCGGGGCCTGCTCGACCCCGGGGCGAGCACCCGCATCGCCACCAGCCTCCTGGCTGACCTGGGCATCAAAGCGGGCAAGAAGGCCACCGAAACCGCCTACCTGTTGTTCTTCGGCCGTCCTCAGCTCGAACGGCTCATCGACCGCATCGAGGACGACCTGCCGCGGCTGTCCGAGCTCAACGACACCGAGCTCGCCGCGGCCGTCAAGGACGTGCCCGCGCGGCAGATCCTCGGCACCGGCCATCCCATCGACGTGGCCCTGTTCGGACGGATGGTCGCCGACCGGGCCGAGCTCAACGTCGACGCGGCGACGCAGGTCGCGCACGCGCTGTCCACCCACGCCGTCGACGTGGAGTTCGACTACTACACCGCGGTCGACGACGAGAACCCGAAGGAGGACACCGGCGCCGGGATGATCGGCACGGTGGAGTTCCAGTCCGCCACGCTGTACCGGTTCGCCACCGTCGGCCTCCGCCAGCTCGCCGACAACCTGGACGGGGATGTCGAGGCGACCGTGGCCGCGCTGCGGGTGTTCCTCACCGCGTTCACCACCTCGATGCCGACCGGGCACGGCAACTCCTTCGCCCACCGCACCACCCCGAACCTGCTCACCGTCGCCGTCCGCGCCGACCAGCCCGTCAACCTCGTCTCGGCGTTCGAGAACCCGGTCCGCTCCGACGGCCGGGGCGTTCTCGACGCCTCCGTCCGACGGTTCGCCAACGAGCTGACCACCGCGACGACGCTGTGGGGGCGTGAGCCCGTCCTCGTCGCCTCCACCTACAGCACGCCCGCGGACCCGTCCGCCGCCACCGGGCTGGCCGAGCCGCTCGGCGCGGCGAAACCGTTCCACGAGGTGGTCGACAGCGTCACGGCGGCCGCCAGGAGCTGGCTCGAAGGCAACGGCCGGTGAGCGGGGCCACCGACCCGTCCGCGGGCTCGGCCGTCAGCCCGGCAGCGGTCCCGGCCGCGGCCGGCTGTCTGGTGCTGCGGCTGGCCGGCCCGGTGCAGTCCTGGGGCGGCACCAGCATGTTCAACCGCCGCGAGACCCTGGCCGAGCCGACGAAGAGCGGTCTGGTCGGCCTGCTCGCCGCCGCGCAGGGCCGGCGCCGCACCGACCCGATCGAGGACCTGCTCGAGCTCGTCTTCGGCGTGCGGACCGACCAGCCCGGCACCCTGCTGCGCGACTACCACACCGTCAGCGACTACCGGGGCGTGCCACTGCCGTCGGCGTCGGTGTCGGCCAAGGGGACGCAGAAGCCGACGTCACCGGCGAAGTACACACATGTGACCGAACGTTTCTACCTGCAGGACGCCGTCTTCGTCGTCGCGGTCGCCGCGCCCGATCCCGTCCTGGTCACCCTCGCCGAGGCGCTGCGCAACCCGGCCTTCCCTCTCGCGCTCGGACGCCGCGCCTGCCCGCCGACCCAGCCTCTCCTGCTCACCCCCGCCGACGGAGCGAGCGGCACTGACGAGGCTGCCAGCGCCGGCCGGGCAGGCAGCGCGGACCAGACAGGCAGCGCCGGCCTCTGGCGGGGAACGGTGCTGGAAGTTCTCGGACAAGTCCCATGGCAGGCAGGCAGAGCCCACCGCGACAAGCTGCAACGGCGGCGCTCCCTCCCCCGGTACATCGACCTGCCCGTCACCCTCGACGACATCGGCGGCGAGGACGTCCGCCTGGACCTGCCGAGCACCTTCGACCCACGTCACCGGTCGTTCACCGCCCGCCGGGTCCGCCAGGAATGGGTCCATCTGCCAGTGCCCCACCGGGCGGCGCAAGACCCGGTGGCACACAACCGGATGGCGGAAAACCAGACGGCGGAAGGCGACACCGACACCCCGCCGGACCACGATCCCTTCGCTCTCCTCGGATGGTGACCATCCCATGCCTTACCTGTCGCGGATCTGGCTGAACCCGCTGCGTCCACGGGCGCAGGGACTGCTGCGCAGCCCGCAGAAGATGCACGCCGCCGTGCTCGGCGGGCTCAGCCGTCAGCCGATCACCGAACGGGTGTTGTGGCGGCTGGAAACCAGCCAGCCCCACCGCGCCGAACTGCTCGTCCTGACCGAGTCGACGCCGTCCTGGGAACACATCGTCGAACAGGCCGGCTGGCCGCACTCCGACGAGCCCCAGGCCCTGGTACGCGACTACCAGCCGCTGCTCGACCGCGTCGACAACGGCCGCGAGTTCCGCTTCCGGCTACGCGCCAACCCGGTCAGCGCGACCCGTTCGCCCAGCAGCCCGTCCGCTGCCCAGAAGGAACAGCTCGCGCGCCCGCGAGCCCGGGGAGTCCGCGTCCCTCACCGCACCGCCGGCCATCAGATCACCTGGCTCACCGCCCGTATCGATCACTGGGGATTCACCGTGATCGACGTCGCGGGCACGGGTCCGGCGCTGCACCTGTCCGCTCGTGAACGCCTCACCTTCCACAAGAAAACCGGGGATGACGGTGAGGCCGGCAGCCGGCGCGTCGTGCTGAGCACCGCCACCTTCGACGGTGCCGTCCGCGTCACCGACCCACAGCGCGCCCGACACACCCTGCTGCACGGGGTCGGCCCGGGGAAAGCCTACGGCTGTGGCCTGCTCACCCTGGCGCCTCTCGGCCCGCCGTCTGTTGTCGGCCCGACAGCAATTCTCGGCCCGACAGCGGCCGTCAGCCCGACGACACCCGGCGACGTCTGACATGTGGTGGCTGTCCAACCCGCAGGACCTGCACCGCATCGAAGACCGGATCTCAACGCTCTACGTGGAGAAATGCCACCTCGACCGCGACGACAACGCCGTCGTCCTCGTCAACCGTGAACGCACCGTGCGGGTGCCCGCCGCCCTCGTCGCCACCGTGCTCATCGGTCCCGGCACTCGGATCACGCATGCCGCGGTCCGGCTCCTCGCGGACTCCGGCACCGCGATCTGCTGGGTGGGCGACCGCGGCGTACGGATGTACGCGGCCGGCCTCGGCCCCAGCCGTGGTGCCGGTCTGCTCATGCGGCAGGCCTACCTGGTGACGCGGACCAGGGAACGGCTCACGGTCGCCCGGCGGATGTACGGCAAACGCTTCCCCGACGAGGACGTCTCACAGGCGACCATGCAACAGCTGCGTGGACGCGAAGGCGCCCGCATCAAGAAGATCTACCGCGAGCACGCCGCACGGACCGGCGTGGCATGGAACCGTCGCGTGTACGTCCCAGGCGACCCCGACGCCGCCGGCGACGACGTCAACCGGCTGCTGTCCGCGGGACACAGCTGTCTTTACGGCATCTGCCACGCCGCGACCGTCGGCATCGGAGCCAGCCCGGCGCTCGGATTCGTCCACACCGGCGGGGCCACCTCCTTCGTCCTGGACATCGCCGACCTGTACAAGGCCGAATACACGATCCCCCTCGCGTTCGACCTCGCCGCATCCGGCCACGTCGAGGAAAGGGACATCCGCACCGCCTTCCGGGACAAGGTCGCCGATGGCCATCTGATGGCAAGGATCGTCCACGACATCAAGGACCTCCTGCTGGAGGAAGGAGCCCACGACAGCGACGACGACGCCATGCATCTGTGGGACGAGTTCGACGGCCATGTGCCCGGCGGCGTCAACTGGGCCGCCGGCCTGGCCGACCAGTGGGACAGCAACACCGTCATCGGCGTCACCGGACCCGACATCGACCAGCAGACACCACCCTGATGACCGTCATTGTTCTCATCGCCACAGCCGAAGGCCTACGCGGCCACCTGACACGCTGGATGATCGAAATCACAGCCGGTGTCTTCGTAGGCAACCCCAGCGCCCGCGTCCGCGACCACCTCTGGAACGTGCTCTCCCAACGCGTCGGCGACGGCCAAGTCATCATGATCGAACCAGCGAACAACGAACAAAGGTGGGCCGTACGAACCGCCGGCCGAGACCGCGGCTACCCTGTTGACTATGATGGACTAATACTTTTCGCCCGCCCCCGCCACTAAAAGCCCAGCTCACCAAGCGTCGTCCCCGCCCGCGCGGGGATCTTCCCTCGCCGCACTCGCCCCCTACTGTCGACAGGGCGTCGTCCCCGCCCGCGCGGGGATCTTCCCTCGCCGCACTCGCCCCCTACTGTCGACAGGGCGTCGTCCCCGCCCGCGCGGGGATCTTCCCCAGGTATCAGACATGTATGCTCGCGGTAGGCCGTCGTCCCCGCCCGCGCGGGGATCTTCCGTACCAGGCGATTACGGCCCGTCACGCGCGGATGTCGTCCCCGCCCGCGCGGGGATCTTCCCACATCTGCGACCGGGCTTTCACCGGCCGATATGTCGTCCCCGCCCGCGCGGGGATCTTCCCCGCTGTGGCCTCTGCGCCGCTCCCCGCTGCTGGTCGTCCCCGCCCGCGCGGGGATCTTCCCCCCAGGCGAGCGAGCGTCGCACGAGGCCGACGGTCGTCCCCGCCCGCGCGGGGATCTTCCTGTGCACGCCGGTAGCTATCTGCTGACCTACTCGTCGTCCCCGCCCGCGCGGGGATCTTCCAAAAGGGCCGGGTCGATGATCTCTAGAGCTACGGTCGTCCCCGCCCGCGCGGGGATCTTCCCGGCACACGGTAGGGCTACAACACCCACTCCTCGTCGTCCCCGCCCGCGCGGGGATCTTCCAAGCCGCCGCGCGGCTGGCTCACGTCACCTTCGGTCGTCCCCGCCCGCGCGGGGATCTTCCTACTGGAGGCGGTTTAGAGTGGGCGTAAGGACGGTCGTCCCCGCCCGCGCGGGGATCTTCCCCGGCCGGCGGTTAGCCATCGATTAACGGTGGCGTCGTCCCCGCCCGCGCGGGGATCTTCCGTCGTAGCACCACCCGGCCCCGGCCTCCCCTGAGTCGTCCCCGCCCGCGCGGGGATCTTCCAGCTGCTCGCCGACGCCGGCCACGCCGGCGGGCGTCGTCCCCGCCCGCGCGGGGATCTTCCCTCCAGGCTGCTATTGCGGAGTTCCGGACCGTTGTCGTCCCCGCCCGCGCGGGGATCTTCCCCGGGCTAGGCGACCGTGTCAACCGGGTTAGACGTCGTCCCCGCCCGCGCGGGGATCTTCCGTCCGGGGGCGCCGGCTCTGGCACGGCTGGAGGGTCGTCCCCGCCCGCGCGGGGATCTTCCCACCCGGGTTGCCCGTCCGCCGGCGGCAGGGACGTCGTCCCCGCCCGCGCGGGGATCTTCCCCGCTGCCTATCCGGCGCCGTGTCCCCTCCAGCGTCGTCCCCGCCCGCGCGGGGATCTTCCCGGGTCAGCGTCCGTCCCAGCGTCCCCAGCGTCGTCGTCCCCGCCCGCGCGGGGATCTTCCTTACGAGAAGCATCGTGTGCGCCAACGGGCATAGTCGTCCCCGCCCGCGCGGGGATCTTCCTCCAACTACCGGCATGACATGCCCGGTGAGGAGGTCGTCCCCGCCCGCGCGGGGATCTTCCTGCGTTCTACCCCGTGTGGACGGGATATGCCACGTCGTCCCCGCCCGCGCGGGGATCTTCCCCGTTCGATCTGCTGGGGCGAGTAGCCGAGGTCGTCGTCCCCGCCCGCACGGGGATCTTCCCGTCGGCGCCCGGCACGCCGCGGTGTGGGCGGCGTCGTCCCCGCCCGCGCGGGGATCTTCCGGCGCTCGCCAGCCCCGTCGGATCACCCATCGTGTCGTCCCCGCCCGCGCGGGGATCTTCCCCACTGCTGCAGGGCGCGGTAGGTCTGGTTGACGTCGTCCCCGCCCGCGCGGGGATCTTCCTGCGGCCGGCGACGTGGCCGAGGTCCTGATCTAGAACGCCGGTCAAGTAGCGCGGATCCCATCCACGACCACCCGCGCAGGCCATGATCCAGGAGAGTTTGTCGTTGTGTACGCTTTTTGGCCGCAAAAGCGTACACAGCGACAAAATTACGCCGATCTTCTCTGGTGGCCGACGTCCATCGAAGCGTGCCATCGTTCAGGAGGGATACGTATGGTTACCTGACCAGCGCCCTAGTCGTCTCCGCCCGCGCGGGGATCTTCCCCATACTCAATCCCGAAAAATTCGGGCTGCGGTCGCCCCCTCCTGCGCGGGGATCTTCCGCTTCCTCAGGCCATGACGCCTTCGCCGGTGTGGGACAGGGCGCCGGTGATCGTGGCGAATCCACCGCGCCCGTCCACGAACATGATTGTGCAGGTGAGTGCGCGGGTGCCGGCACGCCAGCTCTCGGCGGGAAGATGGAGCCAGCCGACCCGCATGGTCTCGGTTTCCCGGAACGGCCGTCGCAGAAAGCGGCTGGCCACCTCCTGGCAGCGCGGGCCGGCCAGTTCATTGAAGGCCGCCTCGGACGGGGGCCGGCCGTCCGCGGTGTTGAGCAGGGTGGCTGTTCCGGTGACCTCCGCCTGGTGGGGAGCACCGCAGGGAATCTCACCTTTGGTTTCGGTCGTCGTCAGCTCCAGGCACGTTCCGGGGGGATAGACCCGTGCCTGGTCGGCGCCCTCGACCACACCGGTGAAGGGGACGAGCCGGTTCGGGGTGGCGGCGTTGCCGGCGGCGATCAGCCCGCACACCAACGCCCGGTCACCTGATTCCCAGCCGAACCGGCTGGGACGGATGATTCCGCTCGCGAAACGACCGTGCGGGTCGAACGGATAGCCGAGGAAATCACGCGCGACCGGCCCACAGTAACGGTCGTTGATCTCATGCCACCGCGTCTCGGTCGGATAAGCGCTGTCAGTGGGGTAGTCGGAGGCGATATCCAGCTTCCTGATGGCCTCGAACAGGTGTGATGACGCACAGGGCACTTCGTCCACGTCCGATATGCGATCATCCTGATTCCAGGTGTAGCAGCGCCCACGGTCGTACGACCACCTGTTGAGTTCAGGCAGGTCAGGGCTCGCACTCGCGGAGGGTGACGGCCCGTCGGCGGTGGTGGCGTCGGTCGACGCGGCACTGTCGCCCATGCGGACGACCGCGTAACCGGCCGCGAGCAGGATTCCGACGCCGGCCACGGCCAGGGCCGCGACCAGCCCACGACCGCGGAACCGACGTGGCCGGCGGGACCCGAGCGGCCCACCCGATGAACGTGGCCGCCCCGGATCAGCCGCGGCCCCGAAACGGGCTACGGCGGCCCGGGTCCGCGCCGGCGCTTCGTAGGCCGTCGCCCCGGCGACGAAGTCGTCGTCAAGAACCAGGCCCGCGAACGGGTCGCCGTCCCCGGCCTTCCCGCCCCCGGGAGCCGCCTTCTCCCCGGTTTCCCCGGAATCCCCGGTTTCCCTGGAATCCCCGGCCTTCCCGGAATCCTCGGAGCCCTCTCCCTTGGACTGTCCGTTGGCTTCTTCGGACACCGTTGACCCGCCTCCCGCCTCCCGCACCACGCACCACGCACCACGCACCACGCACCGAACCACGGCCACCGCTGGGCGCCGCCCCAGATCATGGTCGGATCGCGGCGGGGAGATACCACCCGCGCGGCAGCCGGCCCATCAACTACACGGCGCACGTATACGGCGCCGGACTTTATCCCAGCAGCACCGCCATCCCAGCACCGGTCGGCGGCCATCAGCCCCCGCTCACGGACGGTACGGCATCCTCACCGCCGCACGGCAATCCGATGGTCATGCAAGGGACTCCGATGCCTGATCAGGCGATGACGAGTCGTTCACCCCCGAAGTCGGCGGTGATCTCCAGGCGTCCGCCGAGGGCTCTGACGTAGGCGGCGAGCGTGCGCGGCTCGCTGGCGTCGACGGTGGCCCGTTCGATCGCGAAGACGCGTTCCTGGCGGACGTGCATGCGGTCGGCGACGTCCGCCTGGGTCAGGCCGAGGCTGCGACGCATCTCGGCGAGCCGATGGGCGCGGTTCTCGGCGATGAGCCGCCGGGCACCGGACTCGGCCTCCTGACGGTCGGCGTCGCCAGGGAAGAACCGTCGGGGGAAGAACTCTGCCAGGAAGCCCTTCTTGTCGTGAGTGCGAACCTCGCTCGCTGGTCGCGCTCCCTGTCAGATCATGAAAGATAGCTCTACGCGTCCAACCACACCTTCTTCATGATCATATAATATTGCCCGCCAGCTCTGACGTCCCCCGGGCGCCGCCAGCCGGTGTGTAACTCTTCGTTTACATTATCTGACCCACGCGCGATACGCGCGATCCACAGTGGTAGGGTATCCACATGTCGCAGTCATATAATTACGGATAGTTACATAATCCTACTGTGATCTTTGTCTGTCGTGCTTCATCACGGGCAACGCGTCGGCCATCGGCCATCCATCGACGATACGCAGAGCTACTGACGACCCCTCAGAGGTTCGCCGCCGAGTTCCACTGGTCAAAAAGAGAGGCGGCCCATCAGGGCCGCTTCGGGCCGGCGGCATGCCGACCGGCGGGGTCCTTCGAGTATAGGACAGGCAGCCAATAATGATCACTGAGCTTCGTGCCGGCCGCCGCACGGCCGGCACGGTGCGCTCACCGCTCCTCGGGCGCGGGCGGAGCAGGCGAGGGCACACTGGAACCATGCGTAGTGAGCCGCTTGAGACAGCAGGGAACCATCTGGACCAGTTGGCGGACGAGGCCGAGCGGACCGGGCCGATCGCGCTGAGCCGGCCGGGCCGTAACAGCGTGGTAGTCGTCTCCCTCGAGGACTGGCAGCGCCTGGAAGACCTCGCGTCAGAGGAAGAGACCGCGTGGTGGCGTCGGGACACCGCCGAGCGCGCCACCCGAGGAGAACTCCCCGGCGAAGGCGAAGAAGGACCAGGGCTCGACGAAGACGAGATCCGGCACAGGTACGCGCATCTGCTTCGTCGCGACGGCGTCGCATGACCTACCGCCTGGAGTTTCGTCCGCGAGCGGTGCGTCAGCTCGAGCGGCTACCCGAAAAAATATCCACCGCGGTTCTGGAGTTTGCGTTCGGCGCTCTGCGCGAGAGCCCGTATCGCGTTGGGCACTCCTTACGCGGCGAGTACGCCGGACAGTACTCCGCACGACGCGGCGCGTCCTGGCGAGTTCGCTATGAAATCAATGAAACGACACACACGGTCCAGGTGCTCGACATCTCCCACCGCAGCGACGCATACCGATAGAACAGGGCGGCCGCCCCTGACCGTACGGGGATTCTCCCCTTCTCGCCGCTGACCGGCTGACCGTTGGTATGCGGCGCAATCGAGGTCCGCCGGACTCCCACGATGGAAATGATCGCTGCCGTGGTCACGGTAGCCGGGGCCATCCGCCCCGGCTGGAGACTGCCACCGGCGTCCTTCCTCGGTTGTCGGACGCGGCCAGGCCGCGCGGGTTCTCAGCGGGGATGCGCGTTCTGGTGACTACGCTGTGATTCTGGTGGCTACGTTGTGGGGGTGGCGGGGAGGACGTAGCCCAGTTTTCGGAGGGCGGCGCGGAAGTCGGCTTCGTGCTGGACGGGGACGGCGATATGGCGGTCCCCCACCGGCTGGCAGAACCGGCGGAGTTTGCGGTCGGTGGTGATGAGGGCGGCCACCGCGGGGTCGGCGCATTCGACCACCCGCGCGAGGCCGAAGTCGCGCAACTGGCCGACGCGGGCCGTGGTGTCCTCGAAAAGCCTGGTCACGGTGGCCGGTACGGCGTGGCCGGCATGGTTGGCGTGGTTGGCGTGGTCGTCGAGAAAGCGCCGCAGCTCCTCCAGCGGGCGGCCGGCGTCGACCGCGGCCAGCAGCGACGTGAGGCTCAGCGACCAGACACGGTCGGACGAACGCTGCGCGTAGGCGTCCAGCAGGAGCTCGTCGGCGGGCCTCACCGCACCGGTGGCCACAATATCCAGATTCGGCAGGACCTTGAGCTCCAGGCCCGCTCCGCCGCCGCTTTCCGGCTCCGGCTCGTACCGCTCGGCCAGCCCGAGGACGTATGCGCCGAGCGCGTTCAGCCGGACGGCGTACAGGCCGTCATAACGGCTGAGATAATCCAGGCCGTCGGCGCCCCAGTTCGCGTGGAAGTCGTCACGGGCGTCGACCGGATCGCCGTATTCGAGGTCGAACAGGCCGAGCGTCCCCGCGTATTCGAACAGCAGGCACAGGGTGTACCGGCCTTCCAGCAGCGGCCAGTCGTGGAAGCCGTCGTATCCCAGGCTGCCGTACTGCGGATCCTCGAGGTACAGCTTCCAGACGTCGCGCGCCACCGTGAACGGGGGGCCCTCGCGCCGCATCCGGGTGAACAGCTCGTCCACCTTGACCCACTCCCCGGGCGGGCAGGCCGCGAGCGCCACGGCGACAGCCTTGCGCCGTGGGCCCGCCGCGGTCAGCGCCCGGGCCGAACGCTGGCCCTTGATCGCTTCAATCCGGCTCATCTCGTCGATCACGGCATGGCCGGCCCAGCGCCGCCAGAGGTGACGGATCGTCTCCGCGGCGGGCTTGGCCAGCGCCGTCCGGCCCCGCGCGGTCAGCTGCAGCCGTCCGCCGACGACCTCGGCCAGGCCACCCGCCTGCACCAGCAGCGGCCACGCGAACGCGGCGATCGGCTCCTCATGGTAGAAGTCCCCGCCGGTGAGGACGCCGGTGACGGCGGCGACGGTCGCGGCCGCCGGCCGCTGCGTCTTCTCGCTGCACCGCAGCTTGCCGACCGCGCACAGCCGCAGGACGGCGAGCACGTCGGCAGCCGCCTCCCACGCCCTCGGGCGAACGGTCGGCCCGCCCGTTCCCGGCGAACCGTCCGTCGGCGCGTTCACGTCCTGTAGCACCGTCATACCCGCTAACTGTAGAACCGTGTCGGCAGGCGGACTCGACCGGCACGGTCCCGCGGCGTCGCACGGAACCATCCACCGGCGCGGGCCGCCATCGGGTCGCCACTGGATGAGGCCGCGGCCACGCGCGGGACATCCGTCAGCGTGGATCGGCGACCCGGATCGACGACGCGGATCGACGACGCGAACCGGCGGTACGGATCGGCGGTACGGCCCGCTGGGCGCGATGCCCGCCCGGCGAGAAGCGCTCCGGCCGTGTTCCGGCGAGCCGGCCGCGTCCTGGATGGCATGTCCGGAACACGACTTCTCCGGTGCCGGGGATCCGGTTCGCCGCCTCGTCATGGGTGCCGAGAATGAGCGGTCGGAGCCGACCGCGCTGTGAGGTGTGTCATGCCCTCTTCGGGATCGTTGGGTAGCAGCGGGCCCGAGGTGGCGTGGTTACAGACCGCCCTCGTGGCACACGGGTACCTCGCCGCCGCGGAGGCGGAGCCCGAGCTGCGGCAGGCGTTCCTCGGCCCGCGGACGCTCCGGGCGCTCGTCGCCTTCCAGGGCCGTAACCAGCTCGAGGGCAGCGGGGTCCTGGACGGCCCGACACTCGCCCGGCTGTACGAGATCTCCGGCGAGGTGCGGCTGGTCACCGGTGTCGTGCGGACCACGACCGGGGTGCCGGCCGGCGGGCTCGAGGCCACAGTATGGGACGTGACGTCCGGTGACGCGGACGGCCACCGGCTCGGCACGGCCGTGTCGGGCCCGGACGGCGCCTACCGGATCGTCTTCCCCGAGGATGCGGCGGACACGCCGGGCGGGCAGCGCCGCAGGCTGGCCGTCGAGGTGCGTCTGACCCGGCCCGACGGTACCGCCGTTGCGGCCTCACCGGTGATCGTCGACCCGTCCGCCCACGAGAACGTCGACTTCGCGGTCGCTCCGGACGGGGACGAGCACGACCAGGTGATGGCGGCGCTGGCCGGGCAGGCCGACCGGCTCGCGGACCTGCCCGCCGACCGGCTGGGTGTGCTGGCCACCCTCACCGGCGTACCAGGCGCGCTGCTGTCCCAGGCGGCCACCGCCGCGCGCCTGGCGGGGCGCACCGCCGGTGATGACCCGGCCGTCGACCCGAAGCTGCTCTACGCGGCGCTGCGCGCGGGCATGCCGGAGGGCCTGCACCCGGAGCAGGGCC
>NZ_CAKKTM010000382.1 GCF_920888515.1 Protofrankia sp. CiP1_Cm_nod1
CCTCCGTCATCGCCGCCGACCAGGTGCCCACGCCGCCCTCCCGCCGGGGCGCGGACGAGCGGGACCGCTCCTTCGCGGTCGCCTCGGGTGGCCTGCCGGTGCTCGGCCACGCCCTCCAGCTGTGGCGCCGGCCGTTGCGGTTCCTGTCCGCGCTGCCCGCCCAGGGCGACCTCGTCCAGATCGGTCTCGGGCCGCGTCCGGCCTACCTGGCCTGCCACCCCGAGGTGGTCACCCAGGTCCTGGTGGACTCACGCACCTTCGACAAGGGCGGGCCGCTGTTCGACAAGGCGCGGCTGCTCGTGGGCAACGGGCTCGTCAGCTCCATGCGGGAGGACCACCGCGTACAACGACGGATGATCCAGCCCGCGTTCCATCCCGCCCGGATGCCCGGCTACGCCCGCCTGATGCGCGAGGAGATCGCCGACGTCCTGGGCTCGTGGGAGGACCACCGGCCCATCGACATCAGCGAGGCGATGCACGCCCTGACCCTGCGGATCACCGCCCGTACCCTGTTCGCGACCACCGTCGGGGGACGTCCCATCATCCCGGAGGTCGCCTACTGCATGCCGATCATCATGCGGGGCGTCTACAAGCGGATGGTCGCGCCGATCGGCTGGCAGGAGAAGCTGCCCACGCCGGGCAACCGCCAGTTCAACCAGGTCCGGGAACGGATGCACACCGTCATCAGGGAGACGATCGAGTTCCAGCGACGCGCCGGGACGGACCACGGCGACCTGCTGTCGATCCTGATCGCGGCCCGTGACGAGGAGACCCGGCACCGGCTCAGCGACGAAGAGGTCTACGACCAGATCATGACCCTCCTCATCGGCGGGACGGAGACCACGGGGAACACCATGGCCTGGGCCTTCCACATCCTCGCCGAGCACCCGGAGGTGGAAGCCCGGCTGCACGCCGAACTGGACGAGGTGCTCGGCGGCCGGCCACCGACGTTCGAGGACCTGCCGCGGCTGGACTACACCTGGCGGGTCCTGCACGAGACCCTGCGGATGTATCCGCCGGCCTGGCTGCTGACCCGCACGACCAGCAGGGACACCGAACTCGCCGGGCAGCGGCTGGCCAGGGGCACCATCGTGATGTTCAGCCCGTACATGATGGGCCGCAACCCCGCACTGTTCACCGACCCGGAACGGTTCGACCCGGACCGCTGGCTGCCCGAGCGGGCCGCGGGCATCCCGCGCGGCGCGATGGTGCCCTTCAGCGCGGGCAGCCGCAAGTGCATCGGTGACACCTTCGGCCGCGCGGAGACGACGCTCACGCTGGCCACGATCGCCACCCGCTGGAGCCTGCGTCCCACGCCCGGCGCCAGGCCGCGCACCACCATCCCGAAGGCGTCGCTGGGCACCGGGCCGTACCTGATGATCCCGAAGCCGCGTGCCGCCGCCAGCGCGGGGCTCGCGCTGCGCACCGCCGGCTGAGCGACACCAGCCGAGCCACGCCGGCCAAGCCGGCTGAGCGATGCCGGCTGGCCAGCCCTTACGCCCGCCTCCTACCGCGGGCCGCCTACCGCGAGCCGCCGCCTACCGCGGGCCGCCCCCGGCCCGTGTCCTGCCGAAGAAGGGCCCGTCCCATGAGCGAGTACACCCCGCCGCTGCGGGTCACGTCGCCGGCCGCCCTCGACACCCTGGCGCGGTGCCGGGACCTCGTCCTGCCGGCGCTGCGCGAGACCGTCGACCGGCTGCACCCCTGGCTCGGGCGGATGGCGTCGTTCACGTTCGGCTGGTGCGACTCCGACGGCACACCGACCGTGCGTGGCACCAGCAACAACAGCGGTGGCGGCAACGGTGGCGGCGGCGGCAAGGCGCTGCGGCCGGCACTCGCCGTCCTCGCCGCCGAGGCCGTCGGCGCCCCGGCACAGGCCGCGGTCGCCGGGGCGGTCGCCGTCGAGCTGGTGCATGCGTTCTCACTCGTCCACGACGACATCATGGACGGCGACGAGCAGCGCCGGCACCGGGCCACCGCCTGGAAGACGTTCGGGGTGGGCCCGGCCGTCCTGGCCGGTGACGCGCTGCTCGCCCTCGCCCTGGACACCCTCGCCCACAGCACCGGCCGGCTCGCCCCGGCGACCAGGTCGGCGGCGATGAGCCTGCTGTCGACGTCACTGGTCGAGCTGGTCAACGGGCAGGCCGCCGACATCGCCTTCGAATACCGGCCGTGGACCGGCCCGGAGGCGGTGACCGTCGAGGAGTACCGGACCATGGCGACGCGCAAGACCGGGTCGCTGCTGGGCTGCGCGTCGGCGCTGGGAGCGCTGCTCGGTGGCGCTCCGCCCGAGATGGTCACGGCGATGTCCCTGGTGGGCCGCGACCTGGGAACCGCCTTCCAGGCGGTCGACGACCTGCTGGGTATCTGGGGGGATCCGGCGGTCACCGGCAAGCCGGTGTTCAACGACCTCCGCCTGCGCAAGAAGACCCTTCCCATGGTCTGCGCTCTGGCCGGCTCGACGGCGTCGGCCCAGCAGCTCGCGGACCTGCTGGCCATGCCGCTGGACACCCCGGACGCGGAGTGGACGCTGCGCCGGACGGCGGCCCTCATCAGCAAGGCCGGCGGCCGGTCCTTCACCACCGCCCAGGCCCACCTGCATCTCGACCGCGCCCTGCGGACCCTCGACAGCGTCGCGATGGAACGTACGGCCGCCGCGGAACTGATCACGTTGTCCGAGTTCGTCGTCAACCGCACCCACTGATCCGCGGGCGCGACTATGCCATCGCCTTCCAGCACATCGCCTTCCAGTACGTCCGGAACAAAGGAGATCCACGGATGACGGCAACCGTCCCGGGTGTCACGTCGGCCCCCGGCCGGCTCCCGCTGCTGGGCCACATGCACCGGATGCTCAGCGAGCCACGCAGGTTCTTCGAGTCGCTGCGTGACAGCGGCGACATCGTCACCATCGGCCTCGGGCCGGCGCGGGCCTACGTCATCAACAATCCCGTCTGGGTGCACCAGATCCTCACCAGGGACGTCCGCAAACTCGACAAGGGCATCGCCTACGAGAAGTCGGCGCCCTTCCTCGGCAACGGGCTGCTGAACTCCACCGAACCGACCCACATGGCGCACCGCCGGCTGATGCAGCCGGCGTTCCACGCGGCCCGGATCGCCGGTTACGCCGACCAGATGCGGCAGGCCGCCGAACAGCGCGCCACCGGCTGGCGGGACGGCCAGACCGTGGAGTTCGTCCAGGAGATCCACACTTTCGCGGTGGCCGTGGTGTGCCGAGCGCTGTTCTCCTCCGATCTCGGTGACAGCGTCGCGGTCGAGGTCGAGGAGACCTTCCCCATCCTGCTCAAAGGCGTGGCCAGGCGGATCGCCTTCCCGGTCGGCTGGCTGGAGAGGCTGCCGACACCGGGCAACCGCCGCTTCGAGCGGGCCCGCCGCCGGCTCGACGAGGCGCTGACGGACGTCATCGCCCAGTACCGGGAACGGGGTGCCACCGACGGTGACCTGATGGCACTGCTGCTGGCCGCCCGCGCCGACGGCGGCCGCCCGGGCCTCACCGACCAGGAGATCCATGACGAGGCCATGGCGCTGTTCCTGGGCGGGGTGGAGACCGCGCAGGACGTGCTGAGCTGGACCTGTCACCTGCTCAGCCGGCACCCCGACATCCAGCAACGGCTCGCCGCCGAGGTGGACACGGTGCTGGCCGGCCGGCCCCCCGGCTATTCGGCGCTGGCCGACCTGGTCTACCTGCGGCAGGTTCTCACCGAGGCGCTGCGGCTGTTCCCACCGGGCTGGCTGCTGTCCAGGCGGACCATGACGGAACTCGTGCTCGGCGAACACCGGATACCGCCCGGAAGCAACGTGCTGTTCTCCCTGCACGCCATCCAGCGTGATCCGGCGGTCTACACCGTTCCCGAGGTCTTCGACCCGGACCGGTGGAGTGACGAGGGCACCGCGGCCATCCCCCGTGTTTCCTTTCTCCCTTTCGGTGCGGGCAACCGGAGCTGTATCGGCGAGCCGTTCGCCTGGGCGGAAATGATGATTTTCATGGCGGCGGTCGTCGCCCGCTGGACGCTGCACCCGAAACCCGGTTACAAGGTGCGCCCGAGCCGCTCGACGATGCTCCAGCCCACACGCGTGCCACTCGTCGTCCAGGCCCGACGGCCCGCCGCCCGGACGGCCTGACCGGCCCCGCTCCCCACACATGTCCGACGTCCACACACGTCCGACGTCCACACACGTCCGACAACGGCCGGCCGACCGCCGGCCGATACCCAACCCGTACAAGGACATCCATATGAGACCGAGAAATCCGTCCGGCTGTACCACCTGGCTCCGCCGCGCGGCGGGTGCCGGGCTGGCCGGTGTGCTGCTCACCGCCTGTGGGTCGGGCGGCACGGGCGGCGCGGGTGCCGCCGGGGCCGTCCCGAAGCCCGGCGGCCGGCTGGCCTTCGCGCTGACCTCTGACTTCGGCTGCCTCGACCCCCAGCAGGTCAGCTCGATCGACTCGGTCTACCCGGCACGCCAGCTCGTGGACTCCCTGACCGACCAGGACCCGGCCACCGGAAAGATCGTTCCGTGGCTGGCCGAGCGGTGGGAGACCAGCCCGGACGCGACGGCGTTCACCTTCCACCTGCGTCCGGGCGCGACCTTCAGCGACGGCAGCCCGGTCGACGCCCGGGCCGTCAAGGCGAACTTCGACACCGCCGGGAAACTCGGGACCATCGCCGCCCAGGCGGCCAGCTACCTGCAGGGCTACCGCGACACCACGATCGTCGACGACCTGACCGCCCGGGTGTCCTTCAACCGGCCGGCCGCCCAGTTCCTGCAGGCGACCTCCACCCACACCCTCGGGCTGGTGTCCCCCGCCAGCACGGCGAAGCCTCCGGCCGAACGGTGCGCGTCGGGCATTGTCGGCTCAGGGCCGTTCACCCTGGGCAGCTACCAGAAGAACCAGTCGATCACGCTGAACAGGCGGGCCGGCTACCACTGGGGCTCGACGCTGTGGAAGCAGCAGGGGCCGGCCTACCTGGACCAGATCGTCTTCCAGGTCCTCCCCGAGTCCGGGGTCCGTAACGGCAGCCTGCGGTCCGGGGCGATCGACGGCGACTCCGCGGTGGCATCCCAGGACGAGGCGAGCCTGCGCACGGACGGCTTCACGCTGCAGTACAAGTCCGCCCCCGGCCTGCCCTACGGGTTCAGCGTGAACACCGGACGCCCGCCCCTCGACGACACGGCGGTACGCCGCGCCGTCTCCCGGGCCATCAACCGGCAGGAGATCATCAGCACCGTCCTCACCCCGCTGACAAAGCCGGCGACAAGCCCGCTGGCCAGTTCCACCCCCGGCTACGTGAACCTCTCGGCGGACCTCGTCTTCGCCCCCGACGAGGCAAGGAAACTGCTGGACGACGCCGGCTGGCGCCCAGGGCCGGACGGCATCCGCACCAAGGACGGCAGGCCCCTCCAGCTCACCGTCCAGTACTTCACCGGCCAGACGTCGGCGAAAACGATACTGGAGCTGATCCAGCAGCAGCTGCGGGCCGTCGGCATCGCGGCGGCCCTGCACGAGGAACCGGTCGCCAACGGCGGCAGGGTGGTCCAGGCGAAAGGCTACGACCTGCTCTGGGGGCACACCAAGGGAGCCGACCCCGACGTGCTGCGGACCCAGTACTCCAGCACCGGCCTGAACTTCAACAACCTCAGGCCCGGCCCGCTGGACGACCTTCTCACCCGGCAGGCCGCCACCGCCGACCAGAACGCCCGCATGGCGCTCGTCAGACAGGCGCAGGAGCTCATTCTCACCAACCAGTACAACGTCCCCGTCATCGAGCTGACCGTCATCCTGGGCCTGTCGGCCAAGGTGCACGACGTCATTCTGAACGCCGACGCCCGGCTGCAGTTCCACGACGCCTGGAAATCCTGAGGCCCGCTCCGGGCCGCCCTGTTGTCCCGGTCGTCTCCCGCCACGGGGTCACCGTCGCATCAGGAGCGGCCCGCCCAGGAGGTACTGACCGACCATCTCGAAATTCGTCCGCGCGAGCGTGATGTGCTTGACCGCCGCGTGGATGTCGCGGAAACAGCGGTCCAGCCGGCTGGCGGCGTACAGGGAACTCGTCCCGGCCAGCTCGTAGAGCGTGTCCACGGCGGACACGGTGTTCTCACCCACGGCTGTGGCCGTCAGACGGATCAGTGCGCTGAGCTCCTCCCCGCTGTGATCCTCCCCGCCGTCGCCCGCCGACGCCGTCGCCTGGTCGGCGGCGTCGGCCAGCAGCAGAGCCGCCGCCCGCACCAGGATCTCCGCGCGGGCCAGCCCCGCCTGCACGATGTGGCCGGCGGCCAGCGGGCTCGTCGCCCTGGCGGGAATCTTCTCCCGGGCCAGCGACCGGAAGACCGTAAGGGCGTCCTGGGCTATTCCCAACGCCGTCGACGCCGTCGTGAACGGGGCGAAGTCGTAGTAGGCGATGCCGTAGCCCCGCGAGGGACGGTCGGCGGGGACGCCGCGCAGCAGCGAACCGTCAACCGTGTACTCCTCGGGGACGACCAGCCCGTCGACGTGGAAGGTCGTGCTTCCCGTGCCGCGCAGCCCCCCGGCGAACCAGTCGTCCACGAACCGGACGGCGCTCTTCGGCACGAAGATCATACGTGTCCGTGACCCGGCCGGAGCCGTGCGGGAGCTGTCGTCATCCACGAGCACCGCGGCACAGACCAGCCAGTCGGCGTGCGCCGAGCCGCTCGCGAACGACCAGGTGCCGTGCAGCCGATATCCGCCGGATGCGGGCTCGGCCCGGCCGGTCGGGTTGATCCCGCCGACCACCAGCCCCGTGCTCTCCCGGAAGAGCCGGTGCGCCACCGGCTCCGGCAGATAGTCCGACATCCGGCCGATCGCTCCCTGAACCCCCATCTGCCAGGCGACGGACGCGTCGAGACGGGCAAGCGCCCGCAGGACGGCCGAACCGGTCCGCACGCTGACCTGGCCGCCGCCGAAGTCACGCGAGACCCACATCCGGTGGATGTTCTCCGCGCGCAGCGCGTCGATGACCGCGGCCGGTGTCGTCCTTTCCCGTTCGCCCTGGTCCCGGTACCGGGCAAGCAGCGGAGCGATCCTCTCGACACGCGCGGCCCATTCCGTGGTCTCCGCGGAAGGAGAACCACCGCCGGGAAACACCCGGCACGCACACCCGTCGCTCATCTCAGCTCCCGCGAGAACACCTGAATGATCCATAATCTCCGGACTGCCAGGGATGATGCCGGGACAAGCCCCTCCGAGTGGCACAGATCGCGAAAGGCCCACCAGTCGTCCGGATATGTCCTTTCTGGGCGCGGACGGCTGTCGGCGGGATACCCACCGGCCAGGGACACCGACGTCATGGCGGGCGGCGTACCCGACAAGCCCGGTCGTCATGGTCGGCTCAATACCGCAACGGCACATGCGCTGACCGTGCCGGGAACACGGACGGGCAAACTGGACAGGTTGCGTTCGTCGCGGTCACGCCGCTTCCTCGAAGAGGAGCGCCCACGGCCGATTACGGGTTGGATCACAGGGTTGGATCACGAGGGCTGGCTTACGAGAGTTGGATTACAGAAGTTGCCTGCCACCGTCATCGAACATATGTTCACACTACCAGATGCGAGCCTTCGCGTGGCCGGCGGCCGGCACCGCCGGCCGGCGAGCAGGCCACAGCCCGGGCACGGCCGGACGACGCCCGGGCCGCGTCCCCGGTGACAGAGGCCCAGACGAACGCGCAACTCCACCAGACCGGAGGCAGCCGATGAGCGCGATCCCGTTCCCATTCGACGACGACGAAGGCGTCATCGACGGCCCCGGCGGGCCGGTCGTCAACCTCGGCCTGGATCCGGAGACCGACCGGGAACTGATCGCGCTCAGCCGGCTCCACGACATCCTCAGCGAGACCTCGGCCATGCGCGCGCAGGCCGCGGACCCCGCGCTGGACGACGTGTGCCGGGCCGAAGCCCGAGGATGGATCAAAGCCGCCCACGCGATCTTCTCCGTGGTCGACGACCTGCCCGACGGTGCCCTGTGAGCCGGATGCGACGACGTCAGCCTTCCCGGCGTCGAGGCAGCGCTGTGGATATGCCTCGAGCGTGCCCGCCAGAACGGTGAGTGACAACTCGGAGCCCTTCCGTCGGCTCGCCGACGACCAGTCCGCACGCCCTGGACGATGCGTGCCTGGCCACTTTCGCACGTGCTCCCAGGCCCAGCCCTCATCCCAATGAGTAGTCTTATTCGCTACATAGATAGATAAACGTTGTGATGTGAGCCACTTCCTGCTTCGCTCGCACCATGACGACCCAGACCTCCGCGGTGGGCGGTGCCGCCCTCGCCGCGCCCGTGCCCGCCCCTGCCGAGATCGATCTGGCGGCGCTGCTCGAGCGTCGTGCGCAGGCGTCCCCGGAACGGCCCGCGGAGACCAACCTGGGGCTTCCCAGCCTCGACCGCGTGGGCGACATCCCGGCGCCGGAGCCGCCCGCCGGATCCGCGGTGTCCTTCGTCCTCGACGGACATCAGCGCCTCTCCACGCTCTTCGGAACCCTCATGAGACCGGCTGAGGACATTGGTTCCGCCCCGGCGAACTCGTGGATCTGGCGCGTCTTCCGCGAACTGGGATCGGACCGGAACAACCGGCTCGTCTACCGACACTGGCGAAAGGCCGGCGAGCCTCCGGCCAGCTTTCTTCCCGTGCGTTCGGTGCTCCGGACACTCGACTTCCTGACGTTCGCGCGCCAACTGCAGGCGGCATCGGAGGACCCTCGCACCGGCGACGCAATGATCAACGAAGCCGAGCAGGTCTCGCAGCGCATCAAGTCCTACCGGTTCGCGGTGATCCGCTTGCAGGGCGGGACACTGGAACAGGCGATCGAGGTCTTCTCGCGGCTCAACAGCAAGGGCAGCGCGATGACCCCACAGCAGATGGTCTCGGCGCTGACCTACTCGTCCAGTTCGGAGGTCAACCTCGGTGACCAGGTCTCACTGATGCTGGAAGGCCTCGGGGACCGCGGATTCGCCGGCCTGCCGTCGAACGTCGTGTTCCGCGCGGTACTCGCCGTCGCCGGGGAGGAGGATGTTCAGTCCGGAAGATGGGAGAGCCTGGCACGCCGCACACGGGCGAGGTTGAACCCGGCCATCGAGCAGACCGAGGTGGCTCTCAGCCGCGCCGTGGATTTCCTACGCCACGAGATCCGTGTTCCCGTGGCCCGCCTGGTGCCATACAGCATCCAGGTCCTCCTGCTTACGGCCTTCTTTGATCTATGCCCCAAACCGAGTGATGGTCAACGACGCATCTTGACACGCTGGTTCTGGTCGACGTCCTGGTCGGGGTTCTTTGCCAGCGCCAACACCACCCAGGACGTTGTTACGTATCGTGGTGGAGGTGGCGGGAATCGAATCCGATCTTGAGATAGACGGGGACGACCGCTGAGAGTCGGAAACCCTTATGCCGCAACGGTTCTTTGATCGCTTAGAGTCGGCAAGAACCGGCGAAAAACGCTGGTTGGTGGAACCGGTGTGGGTACCATGCGGGTACCAGGAAGATCGACAAGACCATGATCCGGGCCTCGAGACCGCGTCCGGACCGCCGTCAAGCTCGGCTATCCGGACGCCTGGTCGGGCCGGTAGCCACCTGATCAGCGGTGGTACACGTCGCGGCGGTGGTCGATGTCGACGACGGTCACCGTCATGGCCTTGTCGTCGATCCGGTAGACGATCCGGTAGGTCCCGCGCCGGGCGGCGTGCCGGTCGTCCAGGGGCGACGTCAGCCGCTTGCCCACCCGGTAAGGGGCGTCGAGAAGGGGGCCGGTGATGAACTCGTACGCGGCCGCCGCGACCGCTTCCGGCAGCGTCTCGCCGAGCGCGCGCCGGGCAGCCGGCACGGTCACCAGCCGGTAGCGCGGCCCCGCCGGGCCGGTCACGCCCTGCCGAGCCGGCGCCGCATCGTCTCGGCGAGCTCCTCC
>NZ_CAKKTM010000383.1 GCF_920888515.1 Protofrankia sp. CiP1_Cm_nod1
GGGGCGGCGGCTTCCCCCACAGGACCAGCATCCTGACCGCCACCGGCCGCTCCCGCCGCCCTTTGACCGTCGTTGACCGGGGCCGGACAGGCCCCGCCGCTGGCGCGCTCGTCCTGCTGTTCGGCCTGCCGGTCAGCCGCATCTCCGCCCCGACATCACCGAACGCACGGCCATCACCACCACGACAAGCCCCGCCGGCCGCACCATCACCCTTGTGCAGGCCTGATGCGGGGCGGGGCCACCTTCACCCTGAGGCCATTTTCGGGTCAGGATGTCGACGAGGCCGCCTTCCTGGAGAGCAATCTGATCCGATTGGGTGGATGGTGATTTCCGGGCCTTAAATCAAGATTGTTCTGTTCTTCCGGTGACACGTCAGGTCCATCAGGTTGCCCCTTGTGGTCACCCTTCGAGGGGATCCGGGCGGCCGGGCAGCGTGAACGTCTCCGGTCCGGACCCGGTCCCGCGTCACGGGGACAGCGCGGTGACGAGACAGCAGATCCCGGCGGCGGCCCACATCCCGGCCCAGACGAACCGTCCCACATCGCGTCCGGTCGATCCGATGGAGAACACCGTCGGGTCGGCCTCGTGGTGGACGAGTACCCGCCGCCCTACCCGGTAGTTGCGTTCCGTCGCCGACCGGGCCCAACCGACGTGGCGGGTGCCGTCGCGGGTGACGTACTCCACCTTCGGCCGGTAGAAGGTCACGTCGTCACCGTGTTCCTTCCTGTCGACGTCGACGACGACGCCCTGGGCCACACGGCCGGTCAGCCGGCTCACGAGCCGGCGTTGCAGGCGCCAGAGCTGCTCGACGGCCCAGGCCAAGAGCAGAACACCCCCGATGCCCAACCCCCAGCGGCTCTCCGTCCCGCCTTCGGTGCCGCCGGCCAGCGATACGTGCGGCTCGGCGAGGCCGGTGACGGCCCATGCGGCCGACAGGAGCTCCACGCGATCGCCCGCCCCTCCACATCGCCTGTCCGGACCCGGCGTGAGCCGGTGTTTTTCCCCGCGGCTACGGAACGGCGCAAACACCCCCATGCAAGGTAACTGATCCGTTGCGGGTATGCCTTCCGTGGCGCTGCCGTGGGTGGTCTCGATGGTGCGGCGTGAGACGGGGAGCGGATCGCCCGGTCCGGTGAAGCTGTCGCGGCGGGGCCATGGCCGGGGTGTCACCGTCTCCCATGAGCGGACCCACGATGGCAGGTGTCCTCGCGCCCGGATTACGCTCGCGGTCGTCGCAGCAGTTCCTCGACGGTCGACGCGACACGGCGGCTCATCTCGTCGGGGGTCGTGCCGAGAGCGGTGCAGCGGGCCTCGACGGGGCCGTCGAGCCACAGCGTCACATAGCCGATCGCCAGCGACCAGAACATGTGCAGCACGGGCTCCGGGTCGCCGGGAGGAACAGCGCCTTCGTCCTGCGCGGCCAGGACGGTCGACCGTAGCAGCTCGATCGGACGTGCTCCTGCCGCCGTCACCTCCGGGTGCGCGGCTGGCTCGGCGAGTTCGGGGCGCAGCATCACGCGCATGTGCGCGGAATGGTCGGCGGCGAAGCCGGCGTAGGCCACGAGCAGGTCGCGTAACGCGGCGACGGCGTCGGAACCGCCGGCCCGAGCGGCGTCGAGCCGGGTGAACAGCAGGTCGTGTCCGTCGACGACAATCGCCGCGAACAGCGCCGCACGGTCGGTGAAGTGGTGGTACGGCGCGCCCGAGCTGACTCCGAGCTCCCGCGACGTGCCGACCACCATCATCGAAACCGCCGAGTCCTCATCACGACCGGCGCCATCCCCGGCCACTGAACGCACCGGCAGCCGATCGAGCCGGCACGGCCAGCCGAGAGCAGCGACGACGCTCAGCCCTCCGAACCGGGGACTTAATGGGCGCATGTGACAGCAGGGGTCCCAATATCCTCGTCGGGTCTCTCGGTCAGCGTGAGCGGTACGCGTCGGACCGATGTTCGACGGCGGTTACGGTAACGGTACGGTTCTCCTCATCGATCTCGTACAACACCCGGTAGCTGCCGCGCCGGGCGGACCAGGTGCCCTCGTACGGTGGGAGCAGGAGGCGTTTGCCGAGCCGGTGGGGGTTGTTCAGGAGCGTGGTCGTGATGAACTCGTGGACGGCCGCCGCGATCTTCTCGGGCGGTCTGCCGGCGAGAGCGCGTGCCGCGGGGCCGGTGATCAGAAGTTTGAACGGCTCGCCGGTCTCACTCATGTCGCGCGAGGCCGCTCGGCGCTCCGCGCCCGTTTCACCATGAGCGCGGTGAGCTCCTCGGCATCGAGCACGTCGCCGGCTTCGACCGCGTCTCGGGACTCCGCGAGCTGCCGCATCGCCTCCCGGCTCGCCAGCACATCCAGTGTCTCCTCCAGCGCCGCGAGGTCATCGGGGGAGATGAGGACCGCCACGGCGTGCCCATGACGGGTGATCTCCACCCGCTCATGGGTCCGCTCCACCTCGTCGATGAGCTCCGACAGGCGGTTGCGCGCATCGGTGAACGGCATGACGGTCATAGCGTCGAGCGTACCAGGAACTGGCGCGAACTAAAGGCAGATTGCTGGCACGGCGTGCGTGTGGACCGCGCTCTCGCGCCTGTCCGCGAGCTCGTCGGCGTGCGGGTAGTCGAGGCGGCGGTCGTCACAGTCGAGGCCGGGGAATCTGGCGAAGCGGCCGGACCGGGCGTCGTCGCTTCGGGTGGGTGCAGACAGGATGGTTGCCGTGACCGAGGATGTCTGGGCTGGCCTGACGGACCGGTTCGTCGAGGGCGCGTACGCGACGGTGAAGGGCCGGGTGCGCACGTATGTCCTGCACCGCCACCTGATGGATCACCTGCCGCCGCCACCGGCAGCCGTGCTCGACGTGGGCGGAGG
>NZ_CAKKTM010000384.1 GCF_920888515.1 Protofrankia sp. CiP1_Cm_nod1
AAGAGACAGCGACCGGACCGCCCGCGCCAGGACCGGCCGCGCCGCCGTCGCCGCCACCGTCGCCGCCACCGTCGCCGCCGTCGCCGCCGTCGATCCCGGTGTCACCGCCGTAGCCGACCTGGGTGATCGAACGGAGGGTGGCCACGAGCCCGTCGGAGGCGCCACCGCCGGGGGAGCCCGCCCCGTCCGGGGAGCCCGCTTCCCCGTAGCCCAGCTCCGTCGCGCTGACCAGGCTGGCCGGGACGCCGAGCTCGGCCGGGAACTGGTGGAAGACCAGGATCCGCTCGCATCTGCGCCGCGTGCGGATCTCGAACCCGGAGCGGTAGGACGAGAAGGCGTCGGCCCGCGCCGGCCACGCCCGGGTGGGCAGCGGGCCGGCCGGGCCCCCGTGGTCGTCGCGATCGCCGTGGTCGCCGTAGTCGAAGACGACGAGGAAGCGGAACGCGGCGCGCCAGTGCGGGTCGGCATGGTCGATCAGCGGCGCGGTGAACCGGTCGGCCACCGGCGTGCCGACGGTGTAGGCGATCTCCTTGAGGTACCGCCGGGCCTGCGGACGGCCCGCCCGGTGCGTCTCGTGCGCCGCCGTCGTGTCCACCCCGGCGTCGTCGTCGGCCACATAGCGGTAGTGCACGCGGTTGCCGCGGTCGTCGAAGACGTCCTCGACCAGCCACTCGAACACCCGGCCGGGATCGTCGGGGTCGCTGACCCGGGCCTGCGCGCTCCGGCCGAACACGGTCAGCACGTTCCCCGCGGACAGCACCGACCAGAACGTCTCCCCGCTGCCGGCGACGGCGTGCCGTTCGATCCGGGCGAACGCGCCTTCCGTCCGCGGCCGGAACCGGGCCGGGAACGTCAGCACACCGCTGCCGCCGAACGGGACGGCGGCCGGCGCCGCCGCGGGCACCAGGCCGGCACCGCCGTCCACCGGCACCAGGTCCTCCGCGCCCGCGAGCACGAACCGGTCGTCGTCGAGGTAGCGCGGCAGCCCCTTCTCGGTCCCGCGGGTCACCGACGGCAGGCCGATGTCCCAGCCGAGACCGAACACCGAGTTACCCGCCGCCGACGAGTAGGCCAGCGTGAGCTCGGGACGCAGACCGCCGCGCCCCGGCGGCACCGGCACGGGAACCGAGAATCCCGCCGTGCCGTGCGTCGACACCGGGTTCATCTTCTCGCCCATGGCGCGCAGCGCGCCCCCGCCCCTGGGCAGGGTCAGCTTCAGCGGGTCAACCGGTGGCCCGGGCGGCGCGGCCTGTCGTGACACGGCGGCGGCCGGACCCGTCGTCGTGTCGGTGCTGGCCCGGCTCACCCGGTCGTCCGGCACGTGACGGTCGTCCACCAGCGCCTCCTCAGCGCCTGACCATAACCGGACGCGCGCCTCCCCCACCGCGGCCATGTCGCCAGCGCGACACCGCGGCCACGCCGCCAGCGCGGCACCGCGGCCACGCCGCCAGCGCGGCAGCCCCAGGCAACGGGCGGGCAGCAGGCAGCGCCAGGTAACCGGTGGGCTCCGGGACGGTCAGGCGGGCTGTTCGGCCGGGCTGGCGGGTGTCACGGAGCCGTCGGCGTTCCAGCGGGCTGTCCAGGTCTGGTTCTCGATGGCGATCGCTTCCTCGCAGCCAGTGACGAACACGGTGTCCAGCCGGGCTCGTTCGGCGGCGGAGGTGCCGGCCGGGAGGGGCAGCCGCCACCGGTCACGCAGGAAGCGCAGCCGGCGGGCGGTCTGCTTGTAGGCGCGGGCGTCGTCTTCGTAGCGCGAAGCGGCCGCGTACGAGCCCACCGACGCCCCCACCATGGTGATCACCGGCGCCCAGGCGGTGAGCGCGGCCCCGCCCGTGGCCGCCTCCAGCGCGCCGAGCACCGCCGCGGCGAGGCTCGTGGCCAGCCCGGCCCACTGGAACTGGATGATGTGCCGCTCGGCGGCGGCGGCCTGCGACTCGTAGTAGCCGATCTGGTCGTCGACCCGGTAGGTCACGTAGGCGTCGAGGCTGCCGGCCTCCGGCAGCCGCTGGGACGGCGGGCCGCTGACCAGCGCCGCGGGCGGGTCAATGCCAGCATCCTGTTGGATCTTCTCGCCGTTGTCCAGGAGCTGGCGGGCCCGTTCGGCCGGCGAGCCGTCGTAGGGGCTGACGCCGGCCAGATAGACGGAGATCTCGGCCCTTATGCGTTCGGAGACCGAACGTAACTGTGTCCAGGTCCGGGTGCGCTCGGGGCCGGCGAAGAAACCGGCCACGATCGGCACGCTGGCCAGGGCGGCGGCGGCCAGCCCGGCCAGTACCCGGCCCACGCTCCCGTCGGCCTGCGCGGCGGCGGTCACCAGGACCGTGCCGGCCACGCCCAGCCCGAGGGCGGCCCGCCGGCCCCGGCGGATGCGCTGTTTCGCCTTCGTCGCGGCCACGGACCACCGCTGCTGGGCCGCGATCACACTGTCAGCCCCCGTTGTGCTCATGTCGGTGATTGTGCGCGGTATGCGTCCGGGAGCAACGGGCGGCCCGGAACACGGTGACCCGCTGGGTCAGCCGCTGTCCGCGCCGGGCCCGCTCCCCGGATGCCGGCGGGGCCGACCGGGCCGACGACGCTGGCCGAGCCGTTCAGGTCGACTCGTCGGTCCACGGGGCCAGTGCGCGGGTCACGAACGTGGGTGATGCCGCCGCCCGTTCGTCCAGGGTGCGCAGCATCGGCAGGTAGCTTTTGCCGCCGCCGCCATCGTCCGTGTCGGGTTCCGGGTCGCCGGCCGGCTCGAAGCCGTGACGGGCGTAGAGGCGGACCGCGGCCGTGTTGGTGGGCACGACCCACAGCCGGACGCCGATAGCGCCCACCGTCCGCGCCCAGTCCACGGCGGCGTCGAGGAGGGCGCCGGCCGCGCCCGTGCCGCGTATGGCCGGCGCGACCCACATCGCGGCCAGTTCCCGGAACTCCGGCGCCAGCGACGGCCGATAGACGTCCACCATGCCCATCACGACGCCACCGCCCACGGGAGCGCCGCCGGCCACGGGAGCGCCGCCCGTCGCGGCGTTGGACGACCCGTCGCCCGTCGCGTCGTGATCCGATTCCAGCAGGAACGTGGCGTGCGCGTCGCCCATCGCGTTCCGTGACGCGCGGGCCTGCCAGTCCGCGCCGGGCCGGGCGCTCTCGGCCGCCAGGGTCTGCCAGAAGGATCCGGGCGCGTCGGCCAGCGCCGCCAGGCGGACACCGCGCAACCGCTCGGCATCACCAGGCGCGATACGGCGTACGTGGAATGCCAGACCCACCTCAACAACCACCCTGACGTGTGAAAATACTACATCCCGGACGTATGGGTTTCACACGCGCGGATGTGACACATACGAATACGACATACATAAATGTGACATGTACGAATGTGACATGTACGAATGCGACGAGGCGTGACGCCACCCGCGCCAGGCCCGGGAACCGCGCAACCATCACCATCCGCACGCTACCGGGCGTGACCCTGCCCGGGTCGAGGCGCCCCCGGCGGGCTGTCCGGCGGCCGCGTGCGGGAGGCGCCGGGCAGCATCCCCCGCGGTTCCGGCTGAGGCGTCCGGGCCGCCGGCACGGTGGCCGCGCGCCCGCTATCAGCGAGCCTGCCACCGGCTCTCCCCGGCAACGCCGCGATCACCGCGATCACCGCGATCGCCGCGGCTGGCGTACCTTGTGGCCCGCCGCCACACCCGTACTGACAGAAAGTAACCAATCTGGCCCATACCTCGGACGCGCTCCGCCCGCTCCCGCCGGCAGGGCGGGCGGCCCCTGCGCTCTTTCCATCATGTAAAGGACTCCTAATTACTGGGTGTACAATTCGCTTGCCAAGGTCCACTGGTGGGCAGCGGCGTCCCCGCCGTGACCCGGCGCCGGGGGCGGCCCGCGACGCGCCGGTAGCCACAGATCACGATGACGGGAGACGGCTGTGCCGACGACAGGCGGGGCCCGCACGGTGACGGGACGCGTGAGGCTCCCCGCCGTCGGCGCCGACCGGGCCACGCCGCCCCGGTTACACGGGCCGTGCGCGTGAGGCCGCCGGGTACCCCCGAGGAGCGCCACCCAGGACTCGACGCGAAGATCGTCGCCGCCCTCGACCGGATCGGAGGGGCTCTTCAGGTGCTGGCCCGTCGCGCGGCCGAGGCGCACGACCTCTCCCCCACCCAGCTGCGGGTCCTCGTCCGCCTCCACGCCGGGCCGCCCCCACCGGCCCGGACCAGCGCGTTGGCTCGTGAGCTCGACGTCACCGACCCGACCGTCAGCGACGCCCTGCAGGCCCTGCGCCGCAAGGGCCTCGTCGAACGCGAGCGGGACCCTGACGACCGGCGCCACTACCGGCTCCACCTGACCGCCGACGGCCGGCGGACCGCGCGCGCGGTGTCGCGCTGGACCGCCCCCGTCGAGGCCGCCACGTCACGGATCGACCGCCCGGACGGCGAGCAGCTGCTCGCGGCCCTGCTGGACGTGCTGGAACGCATGCACTCCGAGCATCTGATCAGCGTGACCCGGGCATGTACCACCTGTCACCACTTCGAGCCCGCGGTCCGCCGGGCGAGACCCGCCGTCCATCGATGTACCTTCTTCGACCACCGCCTCGGGCCGTCCGACATCAGGGTCGACTGCCCCGAGCACGTCACCCACGAGGAATTCGCCCGCCGCGCCGCGACGGGCGGCCGCTGACCAGCTCGACACATGTCGCCAGGGCCCCTCCGGGCGCTGCCCATCCGGGGATCTTCCCCTGGAGCCGCCGCACGCCGCCACGGCCCGTCCGGGACGCCGCTTCCGCCCCCTCGAAGCTCCGCCGGGATGTCGATCTCGTGATCGTCGTCCTCTCGCACCTCGAGTGCGCCGAGCACTCCCACCCACACCCGTCCACTCTCGCACGGGCCGACGAGCGGCAGCCCTCGCGCCTGATCCGCTCGTCTGATCCGCCCGCCTGATCCGCCCGTGGGACCGCCGGCCGGGTACGGCGTGTGCCCGTACCCGGCCGGTCCGTGGCCCGGGACCCGGCCCGCGCCGCTCGCTACCAGTCGGAGTTGCTGGCGCCGAGGCCGAGGATCACCTGGTCGAACGAGTTGCCGTCGTTGTCGTCGGTGTACGCGAGGGCCAGCTGGCCCCACGGCGACACGGCCACCGCCATCTGCTCCTGGCGGCCGGTGGTCGCCTGGCTGAGTGACTGTGCCGGCAGCCGGCCGGCGGTGGTGCCGTCCGGGTTGAGGCCACCGGCCCAGACCGCCGGGTCGGCGCCGCCCACCGACCAGCCGACCACGGCGTTGTTCTGGTCGTCGATGCCGGTGGCGGGAGAGCCCGCGCCCGTCCCGGTCGACACCTGCACCTCGGCGTGCCGGCCGGTCCCGTCCGCGGCGAACGACCGGGCCCAGATCCCGGGCGTGCCGGTGTGGTCGGACTCCCACGCGACGACGAAGTCACCGTTGGTGTTCGCGGCGACGGCGGCGTGCCGCTGCTGCCCACCGCCGAGGGTGTTGGCCGAGCGCCGGGAGAGGACCACCGCCCCGTTCGCCTTCGCCAGCCGGGTCAGCCCGATGTTGAAGAAGCCGTTGGCGTCGGTGTCCTCGTCCCACACCACGGTCGCTTCCCCGGATGCGGAGACCGCGACGTCCGGGCTGTGGTGCGATCCGCCGGTGGCGTTCACCGTCACCTCGTACGCCTTCGTGGTCGTACCGGTGAATCCGGCGGCCTTCACCGTCGCCGCGGCCGTGCCCTGGATGTCCTCCCACACCACGGTGAAGGCCACCGCGGTGGTGCTGCCCGGTGCGCCGTCAGGGTCGACGGACACCTTCGGGGCCAGCTGCTGGCCGGCCGAGCTGCCGTTGGCGTAGCCGGAGCCGATGACCGTGCCGGCCGGGGAGACGACCCGGTAGGGAATGTTGTAGACGCCGTTGCCGTCGGGGTCGTCGGCCCACACCACGACCGCGTTGCCGCGGTCGTCCAGCCCCACGTCCGGGCTGACGTGCTTCCAGTTCACACCGGACGTGCCGCCCGCGGACAGTCTGATCTCGTAGCTCGACACGCCGTTACGGAACAGGCGCAGGTAGATCTCGCTGTGTGTGTCGTCGTCGGGGCTGGTGGAGTCCCGGTCGTCCTCCCAGACGACGGCCACGTCGCCGAGGCGGTTCGCGGCCACGGCCGGGGTGTCCTGGTCCCCGGTCGCCACGCTGTTCGCGGTCAGCCAGGCCGACGGCCCCACGGCCACGGCGGACCCGCCCGGCGCGACGAAGGTCGCGGTAACGACCAGCGCCGACAGCGATGAGACGACCGCGGTCCTCGACAGGACAGCCTTCGCCGTCCTCGGTGAGAAGAGCTTCGACGGGACGAATCCTGACGGGACGAACCCGTGCGCACCACGCATCTGAAATCCCTTCACGCGTCGACGAGCCCGGGCTGGCCGTCCTGGATGACGAACGAACGCACGGTGGCCGCGGCCGCCCCGTGCTCGGTCACCGTCGCCACGCTGCGGAAGTCGGCGGCGATGTGGGCGGGGGTGATGGTGGTACGGACGTATCCGCGGCGGTCGGAGTAGAACCTGATGTGCGGGTTGGTGGCGCCGTTGGGGATGGCCGTCGAGCCGGACCCGTTGCCGCCGGAGGAGATCGAGGTGCAGACCAGCTCGGTACCGATCGTCGGCGACGAGGGGCTGGCGTAGTCGGCCTTGAGGTTGCTGGCCCACGAGGAGTGCACGTCCCCGGTGAGCACCACCGGGTTGCGCACCGCCCGGTCGGCCCAGCCCTGCTGGATGCGGGCCCGGGAGGCGCGGTAGCCGTCCCAGGCGTCCATGTTCCCCGCGCCCGAGGCGTCGAACTGGCGCGCGAAGAAGACCTGCTGGCCGACGATGTCCCAGGTGCCGAGGTGCTGGGCGAAGCCGTCGAGCAGCCAGGCCTCCTGGGTGGTGCCGGGCAGGGAGCGGCTGGCCAGGTCGGCGTCCGAGCACACCTTCCAGCCGTCGCCGCACGCCTGGTCGTCACGGAACTGCCGGGTGTCGAGCATGTGGAAGGTGGCCAGCGTGCCCCAGCGCACCCGCCGGTACAGCGGGATGCTGTTCCCGGCCGGCGCCGCCGACGGGCGCAGCGGCATGTTCTCGTAGTAGGCCTGGTAGGCCGCTGTCCGCCGGGCTGTCCACTCGGCGGCTGTCAGCGCCGGGCTGTTGTCGGCCCGGACCATGTTGGCGTAGTTGTTCTCCACCTCGTGGTCGTCCGGCACCACCAGCCATGGCGCGGCCGCGTGCGCCGCCTGCAGGTCGGGGTCGGCCTTGTACTGCGCGTAGCGGCGACGGTAGTCGGCCAACGATACGATCTCGCTGCCCAGGTGCTCCCGCACCGACCCGGTCGTGGTGGCGTCCTCGTAGATGTAGTCGCCGAGGTGCAGGATCAGGTCCGGGCGGTCGTCCGCCATCCGCCGGTACGCCGTGTAGTAACCGGACTCGTAGTGCGCGCACGACGCGAACGCCATCGTCAGGTCCCGTCCCACGGCGGTGAACGCCGGGGCGGTCCGGGTGCGGCCCACCGCCGAGATGTGCCCCTGCGCGCGGAACCGGTAGTAGTACTCGGCGTCGGGCGCGAGCCCGCCGGCGACGACGTGCACCGAGTGCGCCTGCGCGTACTGCGCGGTGACCGAGCCGGACGCGACGAGCGGGGCGAACGCGGGGTTCGCGGACACCTGCCAGTCGACCACGATGTCCGTGTTCGCCATGCCGCCGTGCCCGTCCGCGTTCAGCGGGGACGGGGCCAGCCGGGTCCAGAGCACGACGCTGTCCGGCGCCGGCTCGCCGGAGGCCACGCCGAGGGTGAACGGGTAGGGGATGGTGCTGGCCGCCGCCCGCGCGGCCGGGACCGAGGAGAGCGCCCGTAGCGGGAGGGCGAGCCCCCCGGCCGCAGCGATACCTCCGACGAGGAACGCCCGACGCTGAAACGTCTTCATACAACAAAACACTAATTTATATATATAAATATGTTTATATGCATAGAAAAATGCCGCATGTACAAACACGTACAACCCGGTTGCGCGTCGCGAGCGAGCGGCGGATGGACGACGCCCGCCCGACCACCGCCGGCAATGAACCGGTACGCGCGCTTCCGGTGGGCGCGCGGTGGCGTAGCACCTTGTACGCGGGCCCACACGCCCGCGTTCCGTGCGGATGCCGTCGCGCGCGCCCACGAGACCGAAGATCCGTCCACGACAGCTGAAGATCGTCTCCGATACGTCCCCCTGGGCCTGGCCGGTGACGCGGTGGGTCGCCGGCCCTCCCGAGGCCGTGTCCCTAGCATGGGCTCAAGGCCCATGACGGCTTCGTCCAGGAAGACCGCCGGCCGCCGCACCCAGCGATCTTTTTGGGAGGACCTTGTGCCGGACAGGGCCCTGATCGACGCGGAGAAGCACCGACAGCCGTCACCGGTATGGCCACGCGGCGCCGTACCGGCCCGGTCCGATCTCGGCCGGCTCACGGTCCAGTGCGCGGACCGCCCCGGAATCGTCGCCGCGGTGTCCCAGTTCCTCACCGATCACGAGGCGAACATCGTCGAATCGGACCAGGCGACAACCGGCCCGGTGGGCGGCCAGTTCTTCCTGCGGATGACCTTCCACCGGCCCCACCTGCAGGCCCACCTCGACGACATGACCAAGGACTTCGCGAAAGCGCTGGTCGAGAAGTTCGAGGTGACCGAGTGGTCCCTCTGTGACGCGTCCACCCCGAAGCGTGTAGCGATCATGGTTTCGAAGCACGACCACTGCCTGCTGGACCTGCTCTGGCGTGCCCGGCGAGGCGAACTGCCGGTCGACATCGGTCTGGTCGTCTCCAACCACGCCGACCTCGCGAGCGGGGTGCGGACGTTCGGCGTGCCGTTCGTCCACACCCCGGTGACCCGCGACACGAAGCCGGAGGCCGAGGCCAGGCAGCTGCAGCTGCTGCGGGGCAACTTCGACCTCGTCGTGCTCGCCCGCTACATGCAGATCCTCTCGGCCGGCTTCCTCGACAGCGTCGGCTGCCCGGTCATCAACATCCACCATTCCTTCCTGCCCGCGTTCGCCGGTGCGGGCCCCTACGAACGGGCCAAGGAACGCGGTGTGAAGCTCATCGGCGCGACCGCGCACTACGCGACCGAGGAGCTCGACGAAGGCCCGATCATCGAGCAGGACGTCGTGCGGGTCCGGCACAGCGACGACATCGCGGCTCTCAAGCGGCGCGGCGCCGACGTCGAACGGCTGGTGCTGAGCCGGGCGGTGCTCTGGCACTGCGAGGACAGGGTCCTGCGCCACGGCAACTCCACCGTGGTCTTCTCCTGACCGTGCGGCCCTCGCGGGACCAAGGGAGCCAGCGCGGCTCGTCGCCTGGCGGTATGTCAGCTGGTAAACTTCTTAGTAAACTCATCGGCATGGTCACCATGACGACGATGAAGCTCCCGGTCGATGTACGCGATCGGCTGATGGCGCTGGCCACCAGCCACGGCCGTACCCTGGGCGCGGAGCTGTCCGCCCTCGTCGAGGAAGCGGAGGAAGGCCACTGGTGGCATAACGCCAAGCAGTCCGCCGCCCGGCTTCAGGCCGACCCCGAGCAGTGGGAGGACTATCTGCGCGAGGCCGGCGACTGGGACGTCACCGCGTCCGACGGCCTGGGCAGTGGCGCCCCTGAGTGGCCGGAATACGCCGAGGAGCAGGCGTGACGCCAGGCGAGGTGCTCCTCGTCGATCTCGATCCGGTCGCCGGGAACGAACAGGGCGGCCTACGTCCCGTTGTGGTGATCTCCAACACCGGCTACGACCAGCTCGTCGCGGGCCGGCTCCTGGTGGTGTGCCCGATCACGAGCCGGGATCGCGCGCTCCCCCATCACGTGCCCGTGACCCGTGCTCCGACCCATCGGCTCAACCGTCCGTCCTGGGTGATGTGCGAACAGCCCAGGACCATCTCGTCCCGCCGCGTCAGCCGAAGTCTCGGCACGTTGGCACCCACCGACATCGATCATGTTGCCGTCGTCGTACGCCGGCTGCTCCATCACAGATAGCGCAAGGCCACGCCCACATCCACGCCCACATCCACGCCCACATCCACGCCCACATCCAGGTCCACATCCAGGTCCACGTCCAGTCAGCTGGTGCACGGAGACGCACCGCTCCCGTTCACGCTCCTGTTCAGGAGGCGGCGAAACGGCGCATCATCGGGGCAGCAGCGTGGTCGCGGGGCCAGCCCGATAGAGGGCGGCGGGACGTCCGTTGGGCGTGGGCCGCTTGCGCCCGGTCGGCTCGATGAACCCGGCGGCGTCGGTGACCTTGCGGTGGAAGTTCGGCCTGTCCAGCTCGGCCCCCCAGACCACCTCGTACACCTCACGTAGCTCACCGATGGTGAAATCATCATGACAGAAGGCGGTGGCGATCGTCCGGAACCGCAGCTCGTCCCTGGCCAGCTCCACCGCGTCACGCAGAATGTCGTCGTGGTCGAAGGCCAGCCCCACCTGCCGCGCCTCCGAGACGGCCAGCCACGTCGCCGCCCGCGTGTCCGAACCCGCGGTCGGTAGCGGCAGGTTGGGCGCGATGGCCAGGTAGGCGCATGTGATCACTCGCGGGATGCGCGGCTCGCGGTCGGGCGCGGTCGTCCTCGTCGATTTCGTCGGGAGGGTCGGGCGGATGTGACGGACGGCGCTAGGATCACGCGTCGTACAGGGATATTGGGGGATTCGGCATGATGAACGGTGGACGCCGTGGTCGGCGCATGACAGCTCCCACATCGTGATTGGCACATCGTGATCATCAACGAGGCGCAGGTCGCCGCGGCGCTGCCCGCCTACGAGCTCGGCGAGATCCTCGGCCGGGGGGCCTTCGGGCTGGTGGTCAAGGGCCGGCACCGCGAGCTGGACCGCCCGGTGGCCATCAAGATCCTGCCCGCGGGCACCGACGAGGCCGCGGCGAGCAGCCGGGCCGAGGCGCGCCTGCTCGCCGCCCTCGACCATCCGCACGTGGTGCGGGTCTACGACTCCATCCCCGCCGGCGACCTCCATCTGATCGTCATGGAGCTGCTCGGCGGCGGCACCCTGACCCGCCGCCGGGCCGGCATACCGCCCGAGGCCGCCTGCGCGGTCGGGCTGGCGGTGGCCGCGGCGCTGGGCAGCGCGCACCAGCGGGGCGTCCTGCACCGCGACATCAAACCCGACAACATCCTGTTCGACGCCGCCGGGCTGCTGAAGGTCACCGACTTCGGCATCGCGAAACTGGTGGAAGGGTCCGCGACCACCGCCAGCGCGATCGTCGGCACCCCCCGGTACATGGCCCCCGAGCAGCTCCTCGCCAGGCGGCTGAGCCCGGCCACCGACCTGTACGCCCTGGGCGTGATGCTCTACGAGCTGCTGGGCGGCGCGCCGCCGTTCGACCCCGCCCTGCCGCCGACCGTGCTCGCCCAGCACCACATCTACACCGTTCCCGCCTCGCCGGCCGGCGTGCCCGCGCCGGTAGCCGCGGTGATCATGCGGGCGCTGGCCAAGGACCCGGCCACCCGCCAGCCGTCCGCCCACGCCTTCGCCCTGGAGCTGGCCCGCGCCGCCGCCGTGTACGGCCCGGGCTGGACCGCCCGCGCCGGCATCACCCTCCGCCTGGACGACGACCTGCGGGCCGCCGTCCAGCAGCCGGCCGCCGCGCGGCCGCCGTTCCCGAGCGGCCAGGCCCGCCCGGGCGTCGCGCCGACCGCCAACATCGGCCAGCCGCCCGCCCCGCCCTTCCTCCCGCCCGGCCCTCCCGGCCGCGGAGCCGAGATGCCGTTCCCGGGATATCCGCCTCCGCTCGGCGGCGGCGCGCAGCGTGTCCCGCCGCCTCCACCGGCCGCGTACAGGCCCCCGCCGGCCCCGTACTCCGCGCCGGCTCCGTACGCGGCTCCGCCGGGCTCGTACGCGGCTCCGCCGGGCTCGTACGCGGCTCCGCCGGGCTCGTACCCGCCGGTGGCCCCCGGTGGCCCGGGCGGCAGCGGGCCACGGGGGCAACAGCCCGGCGGCGGATATCCACAGCCACCTGGTTACGGGAACCCCTACGGCTACGGCCCTCAGCCACCAGCCCCGTACGGCGCCCCCGTACGGTCGTACTACGCCGGTTGGGGCGCCCGGGTCGGGGGCACCCTCATCGACCTGCTGATCGTCTGGGGTGTCTCCGCGGTCCCGGCCGCCGCCGCACCTTCCTCCTCGGCCGACGGAATCAGCGGTCTCATCTTTTTCGCGTCCATAATCATTATGTGCTGTCTCGAGGGCGTCACCGGTCAGACGCCGGGTAAACGCATCGCGCGTATCAGGCTGGTCCGCGAACTCGACAGCCGGCCGCTCGGCTTCGGCCGCGCGTTCGTCCGCCGGCTGTGCCACTTCCTGGACGCCCTGCCGTTCTACGTGGGCTTCCTGTGGCCGCTCTGGGATGCCAAAAAGCAGACCTTCGCCGACAAGATCATGAAGTCGGTCGTCGTCAGGGCCAGATGACCCGCGGCTCCCCACGCTCGCGGGTGCCGGTGTGCCCGGGGCGGCCGGCCACACGGGACGATGTGCTCATGACGGAGCGATTCGAGTACAAGGTGGTCGAACTGCGGGAGGGGCTGATCGGCGGCAAGATGTCCGGCGACCGACTGGAGAAGATCCTCAACGAGCACGCGAAACAGGGGTGGCAGCTCAAGGCGATCACCGCGACGGAGGTCAAGGGGCGCATCGGCCCCGGCGGCGTCGACGGCGTCCTCGTGACCTTTGAACGACGCGTCGGCTAGAATACCGATCACGTTCCGGAGACGGGTGGTTGCGAATGGTATCCGCGCCACGTGTCCGGCCGAGGGCCGCGCGTCCGGGCTGGGTCGGTACGCCGGGTCCCGTGAGAGCTTCGCCGGGCCTCCGCGGAATGTGGGCGCCACGGAAACCCGTTCAAGCATCGGACTCGCCCGCGCCCACAGGCGCATCCACCTGGCCTGGACCGCCTGGGCCGGTATCGGGCCTGTGGAGCGGGACCATCGGAGCATGAGAGGAGACCGTGCGTGACGTCGACGCAGGATACGGCCCGGGTGGCGCGGGCCCTGGGACGGCCGTTCACAGTCGGTGATCTGACGGTGGCGAACCGGGTCGTCATGGCGCCCATGACCCGCCAGTTCTCCCCGGATGGCGTGCCCGGCGACGACGTCGCGGCCTACTACGCCCGCCGGGCGGCCAGTGACGTAGGGCTGATCATCACCGAGGGCGCCTACGTCAACCATGCCTCGGCCGGCAGCAGCGAGCGGGTCCCCCGGTTCCACGGCGCGGCCCAGCTCGCCGGCTGGGCGCGGGTGGCGGAGGCGGTGCACCAGGCCGGCGGCCGGATCATCCCGCAGCTGTGGCACGTCGGCGCGACCCGTGCCGCGGGCGCCCCGCCCGTCCCCGGCGCCCCGCCGGTCAGTCCGTCCGGCCTGGCGCTGGATGGGACGCCCACCGGCCGCGCGATGACCCAGGCGGACCTCGACGACGTGGTGCGGGCCTTCGCCGGCGCGGCGGCGGACGCCGAACGCCTCGGCTTCGACGGCATCGAGCTGCACGGCGCCCACGGCTATCTCATCGACCAGTTCCTCTGGGACACCACCAACCGGCGCGACGACGCCTACGGCGGGGACATCGTCTCCCGGGCCAGGTTCGCCGCGGAGATCGTGGCGGCCTGCCGCCGCGCGGTGTCACCGGGCTTCCCGGTCTTCTTCCGCCTGTCCCAGTGGAAGTCCGGGAACTACGACGCCAGGCTCGCGCAGCGCCCCGAGGATCTCGACCGTCTGCTGGCCCCGCTGGTCGACGCCGGCGTGGACGTCTTCCACGCGTCGACACGCCGGTACTGGCAGCCGGAGTTCACCGGTTCACAGCTCAATCTGGCCGGCTGGGTCAAGAAGCTCACCGGCAGGCCCACTGTGACGGTCGGCTCGGTCGGTCTGGACACCGAGTTCGGGCAGGTCTCCATCCCGGACAGCCGGTCCGGTGTCGACACCATCGACGCCCTGCTGGAACGGTTCGAGCGGGACGAGTTCGATCTCGTCGCGGTCGGCCGCGCCCTGCTGGCCGACCCCGAATGGGCCACGAAAATCCTGAACGGACGCGTCGAGACGCTGACCCCCTTCCACAACGACGCGTTCAAGACGCTGCGGTGAGGACAGCGCCGCCGGCCGCTCGCGTATGCGCCTATCCACGGTGTTCGCCTATCCACGGTGTTCGCGTGTTCGCGTGTTCGCGTGCGCCGGCGGCGGATCGTCCGGGCACCGGGGAAATCATCCGGATCAGGCCGCGCGAACCGGTCAGCCCGTGTAGACAGCCCCGGTTCCACCGACGCCGACGCCCGCGGGCTCAGCGGTGCCAGCTCACTCTTTCTCATGCGCGTCTTCCAGCGTGAGAGAAAACGGATCCGACCGCTTCCGCGGTCTTCGCGGGGCCGTCCGGAAAACACCACGAACCGACCGGAAAAACGGTCATGCGCCCTCCCGGAGGCGGTCAGCCGCGTCCTGAGCGTGTTTCCTCCGCCGCAAGCATTCCCTCACGAGGAGCAACCGGCCGGCTACTGTCGCCACGCGAACAGCGACATGTCGGCCGCGGAACCACGCGTACCGGTCCTGCCCCAGCCCAGGACGGCTTTCCGCCCGGCCGCGTCCCGGCCCGTTCTCCCGCATCAGGTCATGAGCACTC
>NZ_CAKKTM010000385.1 GCF_920888515.1 Protofrankia sp. CiP1_Cm_nod1
GCGGCGCCAGCCCCGCCACCGGCGGGAGCATGCTGGAGGTCCTGCTGCCCCTGCGTCCCACCGGCAGCCGTCCTCCGCTGTTCTGCGTCCATCCGGCTGGCGGTATCAGCTGGCCCTATATCGGGCTGGCGCGTTACCTCGCGGACCATCCGCTCTACGGCCTGCAGGCACGGGGCCTGGCCGGGCCGGAAGAGCTGCCGGCCACCCTGGAGGAGATGGTCGCCGACTATCTCGAGCAGATCCGCGCGGCCCAACCGGCCGGGCCCTACCACCTGCTCGGCTGGTCCTTCGGCGGTGTGGTGGCCCATGCCCTGGCCGCCGAGCTCCAACGCGCCGGTGAGCAGGTCGCGCTCCTGGCCCTGCTCGACGCCTATCCCCTCGGGGCGGAATCCTCGCAAGAAGCGGCACCGCTCAGCGAACGGGACGTCCTCACTCTCCTCCTCGACGCCGCCGGCCTCAGCGAAGAGGGGCCACTCGACGAGGAACTGGACCGTGACCGCGTGATGGACCTCCTACGCCGCAAGCGCACCATTCCGGCGGAACTCCTGGAAGAGCGCGCACTGGCAGCCGTCATCGATGTCTCCAACAACAACGTCCGGCTGCTGCGGGGATTCACCCCCGGCCGCTTCGACGGGGACCTGCTGCTGTTCACCGCGGCCCAGCCCGCCCCCGACAGCCCGCCTGACGACCACCCGACACCGCGGGCATGGCAGCCGTACGTCGGTGGCATGATCACCATCCACGCCATCGCAAGCACGCACCATCACATGATGCGGCCCGAGGCACTGGCCCAGCTCGGGCCGATTCTGGCCGCCGCGCTCGAAGAAACCGGCCGGCGTCGTCCCACCCAGGGAAGCTGAAAGCCCGTGGCCAGCCCTTTCGAGGACGAGGACCGGAGACAGTATCTGCCCCGTCCTCGAAGGGGGAACCGCCTCCATCCGGGATGGATCCGCGGCTCGCGGGGAATCCGCGAGCCGCGGGAAACCGTCCCCCGCGCCGCGTCAGAAAAGGGTCAGGGGCTCGGTCGGTATCGGCTGGGGCAGCGCGTCGAGTCCGGGCACGCGTACCCGGACCTCGTCGTGGAAGCGGCGGGCGAGCGGCGGTGCGTCGGCGTTGTCCGGAGTATGGACAAAAACGGTGGGTGACCGGCCCTCACGCAGCCATCCGGCGACAATGTCGATCCAACGCTGCCAGCCCTCGATCGTCCGCTCGGCGGCGTCGCGGCCGAGGTAGCGGACGATCGGCCGGTCGGTCAACGCGAGCGGCCGCAGCGGCAGGCGCGGTTTCCTCGTCCATGCGTCCCGTTCGGCATCGCTGCTGGGAGGGCTCTGGAAGAATGCGGTGGTGTCGAATGGGATCCATTCGGCGGCCACGGTGGCAAGCGCCGCTTCGAGGAGCCGCGCCGCGCGAGGATCGTTGAAGAACGCGGGGTGACGGACCTCCACGGCGTACCGGTGGGACCTGGTGAGCCGGCACAGAAAGCGGGCGAGCGCGGGGACGTCGGCAGGAGCGAACGACCCCGGCAGCTGTATCCAGAGGGCATGGGCCCGTGGGCCGAGCGGCTCGATCGCCGCCAGGAAGGCGTGCAGCGCCTCGTCGACGTCCGTGAGACGGCGTTCGTGCGTGATGACCTTTGGCATCTTGATCACAAACCGGAAGTCGGGGCCGGTCTGCCGTGCCCACGAAACCACGGTGTCGCTGGCCGGGGTCGCGTAGAACGTCGTGTTTCCTTCGACCGCGTTGCACCAGCTCGCGTAGTGGCGCAGACGCTCGTGGGACGGGAGCGGATGTGCCAGCAGACGCCCCTGCCATGACCTGTGCGTCCACATCGCGCATCCCACGTGAAGACGCATGGCCCCGAGCCCTCCGTGAACGAGCCGCGCCCATGACAGCCGGGCCCGAGCTCGCCCTCCAGGTCTCGACCGTGACACACGCAGCACACATACCTGTACGGACGTACTGTATCCAGACGCCGGGCCCGCCCCGGCGACGGAACGCACGTCTCCGGGCCCCAGCTCCTGTTCCAGCACCGGCCAGACGCCGGCTGGGCACGGCCGGTTCACGTCGCGGACCAGCCGGCCGACCGGTCCGTGAACGGGAACGGGAACGTCCTGGTCAGCCGGGGCCGGCGCGGGCCGGCCGGCCGGCCGGCTGACCAGGATGTCAGGACCGGGCCTCGATCAGGTCATGACCTGATCATGATCAGGTGAGGTCGAACCGGTCGAGGTTCGTCACCTTGGTCCACGCCGCGACGAAGTCGCGCACGAACTTCTCCCGCGCGTCGTCGCTCGCGTAGACCTCCGCGAGCGCGCGCAGCTCGGAGTTCGAGCCGAAGATGAGGTCGACGCGGCTGGCGGTCCACCTGACCTCGCCCGTGGCACTGTCGCGGCCCTCGAAGGTGTTCGCGTCCTCGGACGTCGGCTCCCACGTCGTGCCCAGGTCGAGCAGGTTGACGAAGAAGTCGTTGGTCAGCGTCCCGGGGGCCGTGGTGAGGACCCCGAGCGGCGACTGCCCGTAGTTCGCCCCCAGGACACGCAGACCACCGATGAGGACCGTCAGCTCGGGGGCGCTCAGGGTCAGCAGGTTCGCCCGGTCGATCAGCAGGAGCTCGGCCGGCAGGTGCTGGCCCTTCCCGAGGTAGCTGCGGAACCCGTCCGCGGCCGGCTCGAGCACAGCGAACGACTCCACGTCGGTCTGCTCCTGCGACGCGTCGGTCCGTCCCGGCGTGAAGGGGACCTCGACGTCGAAGCCGGCGTTCCTGGCGGCCCGTTCGACCGCGGCGTCACCGGCGAGCACGATCAGGTCGGCGAGCGAGATCCGCTTGCCACCGGTCTGGGCGGCGTTGAAGGCCTCCTGGATCCCCGTGAGGGCGCGCAGGACCACGGCCAGCTGGTCGGGCTCGTTGACCTCCCAGGCGCGCTGCGGCTCGAGGCGGATGCGCGCGCCGTTGGCGCCGCCGCGCTTGTCGCTGCCGCGGAACGACGCGGCCGCCGCCCAGGTGGTCCTGACCAGCTGTGAGACGGACAGGCCCGAGGCGAGGATCCGCTCCTTGAGGGCGGCGGCGTCCGCGGCGTCGACGAGCTCGTGGGCCACCGGCGGGACCGGGTCCTGCCACAGCAGCGGCTCGGCCGGGACCTCCGGGCCGAGGTAACGCGAGACCGGCCCCAGGTCGCGGTGCGTCAGCTTGAACCACGCCCGGGCGAACGCGTCCGCGAACTGGTCCGGGTGCTCCAGGAAGCGCCGGGCGATGGGCTCGTAGATCGGGTCGAGCCGCAGCGAGAGGTCCGTCGTCAGCATTGTCGGGGCGTGACGCTTCGACGGGTCGTGGGCGTCGGGGACGGTGCCGGCGCCGGCGCCGTCCGCCGGCTTCCACTGGTACGCCCCGGCAGGGCTCTTCGTCAGCTGCCACTCGTAGCCGAACAGGGTTTCGAGGAAGCTGTTGTCCCAGGTCACCGGGGTAGGCGTCCACGCGCCCTCGAGCCCGCTGGTGATCGTGTCCCCGCCCTTGCCGGTGCCGAAGGTGTTCTTCCAGCCGAGGCCCTGCTCCTCGATGGGGGCGGCCTCGGGCTCCGGGCCGATGTGCTCGTCCGGGCTGGCCGCGCCGTGGGTCTTGCCGAAGCTGTGGCCGCCGGCGATCAGGGCGACCGTCTCCTCGTCGTTCATCGCCATCCGGCGGAACGTCTCGCGGATGTCGCGGGCCGCGGCGACCGGGTCCGGGACGCCGTTCGGGCCTTCCGGGTTGACGTAGATGAGGCCCATCTGGACCGCGGCGAGGGGGTTCTCGAGCTCCCGGTCACCGGTGTAGCGCTCGTCGCCGAGCCAGACGCTCTCGGGGCCCCAGTAGACGTCCTCGTCGGGCTCCCAGACGTCCTCACGGCCGCCGGCGAAGCCGAAGGTCGTGAAGCCCATCGACTCCAGGGCCACGTTGCCGGCGAGGACGAACAGGTCGGCCCAGGAGAGCTGCTGGCCGTACTTCTTCTTGACCGGCCACAGCAGGCGGCGGCCCTTGTCGAGGTTCGCGTTGTCCGGCCAGCTGTTGAGGGGCGCGAAGCGCTGCTGGCCGGCACCGGCGCCACCGCGGCCGTCGCTGATGCGGTACGTGCCCGCGCTGTGCCACGCCAGCCGGATTATGAACGGGCCGTAGTGGCCGTAGTCGGCCGGCCACCAGTCCTGCGAGGTCGTCAGGACCTCGGCGACGTCCCGCTTCACGGCGGGGAGGTCGAGGGTCCGGAACGCCTCGGCGTAGCTGAACTCCTTGCCGAGGGGACTGGCCACCTCGGGGTTCTTGGCGAGAATCCTCAGGTTGAGCCGGTTCGGCCACCAGCCGCGGTTCCCGCCGCCCTGGGTGGGGTGCGGGACACGCCCGTTCGCGGCCGGGCGACTACCACTACTCTCCGCGTTTGTGTCGTATACGACCGCATCGTGGTTCTCGGACATTGAGATTCCTCCCGGGCCTAGGCGGATCAGGGGCGGTCAGGAACTGCGTGCGGTGGAGCAGCCGGTACGCAGGCCCCAGCGGATGACCCCGGCCTCGTCGGTCGAGAAGCCGCGGCCGTCGGACGCGGCCGGGCAGGGCACCTCACCAACGGCGCGGCCGACGTCGGCGATGACGCCGGATGACCGGCGCACGACCCGGCACACGACATGGTGATGGCCGTCCCCTGCCCGCGACCCGCAGCGAGAGCCACGGAGCCGGACGGACGGACGCGCCGCACCGGGCTCGTGGCCGTCAGCGCACGCAGCGAGTCGTACCCGGCCTGGTGGGACGCCCCGGGCAGATGCCCGCGCACGGCGCCGGCGAGCGGGTCCGTTGCGGCGCACGGACGCGCCCGCACCGCGCTCAGCACCGCCATCCGAGGACGGGCCGCGCGCAGGGTGGCCCCGCGCGGTATCTGCCGGAGGTCCACGGCCGTAGTCACGTCCCCGACCCTGGCCCGTTTTCTGGAATCAGTCAAGAATCCAGAGGGCATGCTTTCTGATCCGGAACGGCCCGGGCCCGCGTCCCGGAACATGGCGCGGACGCGAAGGCCCCGGGCTCCCGCGGCCAGAGACCGCCGGCCCGGAGGGACGCTGGTCTCAAGCCGAGCCCCTCCGGGTGGCGGGCGTAGTCACGCCGCGGTCATGCCGCGGTCACGCCATGGTCACGCCGCGGTCGCGCCAACGGTCACCCCAGCGGCGCGCTCGCGTGGCGGGACGGACAGGCCGTCGGGCTCGGCGGCCGCGCGGGGCCGGGGAAGGAACTTCGACGCGCCGTGGATGGCCAGGACGCACAGGGCGATCGTGAGGAAGGTCGCGGCCCACACGAGCCCACGGGAGAAGTCCTCGCCGTCCAGGTGCAGCGCGATGATGATGGGGCTGCCGATACCGAAGTTCGCCCCGAACATCGTGATCGGGAAGGCGGCGAACAGCGAGGCCAGGCCCCAGGGGCTGGAGACGCGCCGCCAGATCTGCACGGCCAGGACGGTGAACAGGACCGTCTGGGTGCCCTCGAGCACGCCGATCACCGCCGGGTAGTTCCAGATCCGCAGCTCGTAGGGGCCGTAGTAGGTGTAGACGTCGACGCCGGTGCCGATCGTCTCGAAGACGCACGAGGTGAGGATCTCCGCCCCCCAGATCGCGAACAGCCCCCGGTAGCTCAGACGGCCCTCGTACATCCGGCGCCCGGCGTACAGCGCGACGGCGGCGTACAGGATGATGTAGCCGCTGTGCGTCCAGTTGGGCTGCACGACGCCGAAGGCGCTGAAGTGCGACCACATCGCGCCCGGCTTGCCGGCGGCGTCCGCGTCGAAGAACCACAGGTCGAAGGCGACGTCGTACAGCGGCTCGGCGAACGCCCCGACGCCCGCCGCGAGCAGCGCGCAGAGATAGAACGGCGTCCGCTCCCTACGCCACAGATAGAGCGCGACCATGATCATACCGAGCACGAGAGCCCAGCTCACCCAGGTGAAGATCGACTGCCAGAGCAGATCGAGCTCGTGTGACACCACGTCCCGCGGCATGCGTCCCAATGAGGGCCTCCTTCGCCGGAGCCATCACAAATATGACGGCCGTCACTCCGGACGTTAAGAGGTGTCACGGGAGCGAAACCTCCCCTGTAGGGGGGCTGTCCCTCCATCAGCAGGGGGAAACAGGGAAAAACAAAGGGCGGCTGGCGTCCCTGACAGGCGCCCGGGGGCCCTTCTCGAGACCGGCGTGGGACGGCTGGAAGCGATCCCCCCGCGTACGTCGAAGTTACCGGAAAGCGTCGCGGGTGCCGGTGACCGCCCGCGGGCGGCCGCGCTGGCCGCCGGCCGGCCGGCCCGGCCCGAGGGGGTGGTCGCCGGTGTAGCCGACCGTGCTCAGGCAGAGCAGGACGTACCGTTGCGCGATCGCCTCCGGCGGCAGCGGCCCGTCCGGGGAATACCAGATGGACACGCTCTGGCACATGGTCAGGACCGCCCGGCTGGCGTCGGCCGGGATGGGGGTGGTGAAGTGGCCCTGGGCGACACCCGCCTCGACCGTGTCGAGCAGCATGTGCTCCAGATAGTCACGCAACGCGACGTACCGGGCCCGGTTCTCCGGCTCGAGGCTGCGGATCTCGGTGTCGAGGAAGGCCAGCCGGTGACGGTTGGTCATGTAGAGCACGACACACTCGACCATGGCCGAGAAGCGGGCCGCCGGGTCGTCACCGGCCTCGGCCACCGCGGCCCGGCAGCGGTCGAGGACGTCGCGGATGGAGGTCTCGATCAGGGTGACCAGCAGGGCCTGCTTGTTCTCGTAGTGGTAATAGAGGGCCGGGACGGTCACCCCGACCCGGCGGGCGATGTCGCGCACCGACGTGCCGTGGTAGCCGTGCTCGTGGAACGCCTCCATGGCGTGCCTGAGCACCGGGTGCAGATTCAGCGGTGGGTATTCGCGCCACCGCCTCGCGGCACCGGCGGCCGTATCCGGTGCCGTGTTCACGCGGGACTCCTCAGGGAATCACCGGGGAAATCATCGGGGGGCCATGCGAATGGCGCCGTCCAGGCGGATGACCTCACCGTTGAGCATGGGATTGTCCACGATGTGCTGGACGAGGGCAGCGTACTCCTCGGGACGGCCGAGCCGGCTGGGATGCGGCACCTGCGCGCCCAGGGAGCTGCGGGCCTCCTGAGGCAGCGTGGCCAGCATCGGGGTCTCGAACAGGCCGGGGGCGATGGTGACCACCCGGATCTGCCGGCCGGCGAGGTCGCGGGCGACGGGCAGGGTGAGGCCGACGACGCCGCCCTTGGACGCGGAGTAGGCGGCCTGGCCGATCTGGCCGTCGTAGGCGGCCACCGACGCGGTGTTGACGATGACCCCGCGCTCGCCGTCGACGGGCTCGTGGGCGCTGATGCGGGCGGCGGCCAGCCGGATGACGTTGAAGGTCCCGATCAGGTTGATCTTGAGCACGCGGGTGAACAGCTCCAGGGAGAGGGGGCCGTCCTTGCCCAGCACCCGGCCGGGGGTGCCGATGCCGGCACAGTTGACCGCGACGCGTACCGGCCCGAGCTGCCCGGCGATGTCGAGGGCCGCGGTGACGTCCTGCTCGCTGGTGACGTCGGCGGGAGTGAAGACGGCGCGGTCCCCGAGCTTGGCGGCCACGGCCGCGCCGTCGGAGGACGGCAGGTCCACCAGGGCCACGGACGCCCCGGCGTCCAGCAGCCGGTACGCGGTGGCCAGGCCCAGGCCGGAGGCCCCGCCGGTGATGAGCGCGACACTGCCTTCGATGTTCACGGAGCTTTCCTCCCACGGAGTGCGGTCTTTCCCCGGTGTTCCGGGAGGGCGTCCCGCTTGTCTGTACGGCGTCCGGCCCGGCTACAGGCGCTCGATGATGGTGGCGTTGGCCATCCCGCCGCCCTCGCACATGGTCTGCAGACCGTACCGGCCGCCGGTCGCCTCGAGGTGGTTGACCAGGGTGGCCAGCAGCCGGACACCGGAGGCGCCCAGGGCGTGGCCGAGCGCGACCGCGCCGCCGCGGGGGTTGAGCTTCGCCGGGTCGGCGGCCAGCTCGCGCTGCCACACCAGCGGGACGGGCGCGAACGCCTCGTTGACCTCGTAGGCGTCGATGTCGTCGATGGACAGCCCGGCCCGGGCGAGGATCTTCTGCGTGGCCGGGATGACACCGGTGAGCATCAGCACCGGGTCCGAGCCGGTGACGGCGAAGGCGTGGAACCGGGCCCGGGGGCGCAGGCCCAGCCGTTCGGCGGCCCGGGCGCTGACGATCAGGGTGGCCGAGGCGGCGTCGGTGAGCGGGGAGGAGTTGCCCGGGGTGACGTGCCAGCCGATCTCCGGGAAGCGGGCCGCCGAGGGGACGCCGAGGAAGGCCGGCTTCAGCCCGGCCAGCCCCGCCACGGTGGTGGAGGGGCGTACGGTCTCGTCCACCCGGTGGCCGCCCACGGGCACGATCTCCCGGTCGAAGCCGCCGGCGGCGGCGGTGGCCGCGGCCAGCTGGTGGGAGCGGGCCGAAAAGGCGTCCAGCTCCTGGCGTTCCAGCTTCCAGCGGGCGGCAATCAGCTCGGCGGACACCCCCTGCGGGACCAGGCCCTCGGGGTAGCGCCGGGCAAGCAGCGTCCCGGTGGTGTCCTGCCCCTGCGCCGGGGAGCCCATCGGTACCCGGCTCATCGACTCCACACCGCAGGCGATGACCACGTCGTAGGCGCCCGCGAGCACGCCCTGGGCGGCGAAGTGCACCGCCTGCTGGCTGGAGCCGCACTGACGGTCGACCGTGGCGCCGGGCACCGACTCGGGCAGCCCGGCGGCGAGCAGCGCGCTCCGGGTGATGTTGGCCGCCTGCTCGCCGGCCTGCGAGACGCAGCCACCGATGACGTCGTCGACCAGGGCGGGGTCGATGCCGGTGCGTTCGATGAGCGCCTGGAGCACGCCCGCGAGCAGGTCCACCGGATGGACACCGGACAGCGCCCCGCCCGGCTTGCCCTTGCCGGACGCGGTCCGTACCACGTCGACGATCACGGCGTCGCTCATCCCGCGCTCCTCTCAGCGGTGAGAGGACCCGTCCGTGGCCGGTCTCTCGGCTTCCACGGGCCGGCTTCCACGGGCCTCCCAGGCAAACCACGATCATTTATTTATCGATCGATAAACAGGGACGCTAGGCTCCAGTGGCAGGCGCGTCAAGCGGTGGACGTGATCCCGCCGCCAGCGACCGCAACGAGCCCCACAGCCGATGACCGGCAGAAACCGTCATCACAATTGAAGTAACGGAGAGGATTTTCCCCCTTCGGGGGATTGACCCCCATCCCGCCTGCTCTATCGTTCACCCCGGCCATCTTAGCGATCGATAAACAAGACTTCTTTCTGTCCCGATCGGGCCACCCCCGACCAGGGAGTTCCACGGCGGAACGCACGCGCCACGAGCGGGACCACGTGGGCTTCCGAACCACCGTCCGGGATCTCGTCGCCCGCGAGGTCGTCGACGGACGCCGCGTCCCCGGCGCCACCGGCACGGGATCCGATCCCGCCGGCAGCGCCGTGCCCGGTGCGACAGCCCGCGCCCTCGGTGCCGCTCGGCGCCCTCGGTGCCACCGACGCGCTGGTCAGCCTGGTCGGCACGGCCG
>NZ_CAKKTM010000386.1 GCF_920888515.1 Protofrankia sp. CiP1_Cm_nod1
CGCGCGGGCCCTGCGCCTGCTCGGCGCCGGCCAGCCCGCCGGAGCAGGCCCGGCGGCCGGAGCAGTCCCGGCGGCCGGGGCGCGAGAGGTCCTACCGGGCGACCAGCCTGCGGACGTCCGCCGCTGAGGTGCCCAGCCCGGTCGGAGCGCCGAAGGGCCGCCGGTCCACGGCCGGGTGGTAGCGCAGCTCGATCTCCTCGTAGCGGTGGGTCCCCTCGTGCCAGCGCAGGATGCCGGCCAGCCAGTTCTGCAGATCATGGACGTAGCCGAGCAGCGCGTCGCGGACGTCGCCGTCAAGCTGAAGCCGGTCGAACAGCGCCGGCAGCTCGTCGGCCACGATGTGCTCGAACTGGCGCATCCGGGCGGTCATGAGGTCGTTGACCACCTCGACCGCGCGGTCGCGGCCGCAGCCGAGGAAGTTCTCGACCACCAGCACGCAGTTGTGGATCTCGCCCTCGAACTGGATCTCCTTCTGGTAGGAGAAGACGTCGTTGAGCAGGCAGGCATAGTCGGCCGCGGCGTTCTCCAGCGACCGTACCGGCCGGGTGCGGAAGATCTCGGCCGGCACGGTGTGCGCGTGGGCGAGCCGGCACAGGCTCATCGTCAGGTCGGAGCCGAACGTCGCGCGGCGCATCTCCAGGTAGTCGACGGGGTCGGGGATGCGGTTGACCGCCTGGTTCGCCAGCTCCCACAGCCAACTGTCGATCATCACTTCGACGGCGCGGCGGAAGGCGGCCCGCGCGGCGGGCCCCATCGGCCCGGCGGTGCGTTCCCACAGGTCGGCGAGGCCGCGCTCGAGGGCGTTCGCCGGTACCTCGGTGGCCGGGCCGTCGAGGGGCATGAAGGCGCGCAGCCGTTCGTTGCTCAGCCGCGCCCCGGCCAGGTTCCCGCTCCGGCCGAAGATCACCGGGTAGTAGTCGTCGCCGTAGGTGCCCCAGGTCAGCCAGCTGGTGGTGAGGTCGAGCTCCGCCGCGGAGGCGTCCGGGTGGATACCGGCCGAGCACAGGGCGAAGTCGAACGCGACCAGCTTGTGCTCGTCCCAGATGCCCGGGACCGGGTCCAGCATGCCCATCGCACCCGCCCAGCGGACGACCGAGCGTCGCGAGGCGTCCAGGTGCGGGCTGCGCCCGGTGCTGTACGGCAGGTAGAACTCGGGCAGCCGGGTCGGCCCGACCACCCGGAACGGCACGTTGGCATGGGACCGCAGCCGCCGCGGCGCGGTCGCGAGCAGGGACGGCACGACCCGCACCGCCGAGGTGCCGAGGCTCGGCGTGCCGGGCAGGCCGGGCAGCCCACCCACCCCGGCGGGCAGCCCGGGACCGGCCGGGACGGCGTCGAGGGCCACCTCGCGGTTCATGTACCGGCTGGAGCGCAGATGCCACTCGTGGCCGCCGGACTGCCAGTCCTGCAGGCCCTTGACGTATGCCAGCGTCGCGAGCCGTCCCGCCGGGTCGATGCCGTGCTCGTCCAGGACGGCCGGCAGCTCCGCGGCCGCCGTGTGCTCGAACTGGTGCAGCCGGGAGGTGAGCAGATCGTTGACGGCGTCGGCGGCCTGCTGCGTGCCGATGCCGAGGAAGCGTTCGACGACCAGCACCCCGTTGCTGAGCTCGCCCTCCTCGGTGACCTCCCGCTCGTAGGAGAACAGGTCGTTGCGCAGGTGGACCGCGTCGGCGAAGGTGTCGCGCAGCACCCGCAGCGGACGGGTGGCGGCGACGGCGGCCGGGACCTCGGCGTCCGCGGCGTGCTCGACGAGGTTCGCCGACCAGGGCGCGCCGCCGACCTTGCGGCGCATCTCGACGTACTCGATCGGGTTGGCCAGCCGGCCGGCGTTGATGTTGGCGAGTTCCCAGAGCGACTCGTCGAGCAGGTTGCGGGTGCTCACCGCGAACCGTTCCCGCCAGTCGGCGGACCTGGCGGGCACGGTCCGCGTCCACAGGTCCGCGAGCCCGCGCTCGACCGGGTTCGTCGGCTCCTCGGTGATCTCGCCGTCGACCGGCATGAAGGCGGGCAGCCGGTCGAGATGGGCCCGCCCGCCCGCCATGTCGTGCGTCCGCTTGTAGAGCTCCAGGAAGTAGTCGTCGAAGTAGAAGACCCACACGTACCAGTCGGTGACGAGGTTCAGCCGCTCGGCGGTGGCGTCGGGATGGGTGTAGGCACACAGCAGGGCGTAGTCGTGGGCGTCGAGGTCCCGCTCGGTCCAGATCGCGGTCCCGCCCTCGGGCGGGTCGATCATCTCCATGGCCCGGGCCCACGCCCGGCTGTGCTCCCGGGCGGCGTCCAGATGGGGGCTCAGGCGCGCCGGATAGGGCACGTAGAACTCGGGGAGGGTGAAAGGCTGCATGATTCTCCGGGAAACCCTTCTCTGCCACTGGTGCGGGCGGTCACGCCCGGAATGCGTCACCGAATACCGGCGTGTCGCCGCGGCGCGCTGGCCGCGGCGACACGCCGGCGGGTGGGCTCAGCGCCCGATCTCGACGCTCTCCAGGATTCCGAGCGCGTCCGGGACGAGGACGGCGGCGGAGAAGTAGGTCGTCACCAGATACGAGATGATTGCCTTCTCGTTGATGCCCATGAACCGGACGGACAGCCCCGGCTCGTATTCGTCGGCGAGGCCGGTGTGGTGCAGGCCGATCACACCCTGGTTCTCCTCCCCGGTCCGCAGCGCGATGACGGAGGTCGTTCCCGTGGCGCTGACCGGAATCTTGTTCAGCGGCAGGAGGGGGACGCCACGCCAGGCCGGCACGTGCTGGTCGTGGAACAGGACGGTCGCCGGGTAGATTCCCCGCGCGGTGCACTCCCGGCCGAAGGCCGCGATCGTCCGGGGGTGGGCAAGCAGGAAGTGTGTGCTGCGCCGCCGGCTGAGCAGCTCGTCGAAGTCGTCCGGGGTCGGCGGGCCGGAGCGGGTGTGAATGCGCTGGCGCAGGTCGGCGTTGTGCAGCAGGCCGAAGTCGGGATTGTTGACCAGCTCGTGCTCCTGGCGTTCGCGCAGTGCCTCGACGGTGAGCCGCAGCTGCTGCTCCAGCTGGTTGATCGGCTCGTTGTACAGGTCGGCCACCCGGCTGTGGATGCGCAGCACCGTCTGGGCGACGCTGAGCTCGTACTCCCGCGGGGCCAGCTCGTAGTCGACGAACGTGCCCGGCAGGTCCGGCTCGCCGCTGTGCCCGGCCGCGATCGCGATCTCCGCCTCGCCCTGCCGGTTGCGCGGCGGCTGCGGGCGGGAGCGGTAGTCCGCCAGGTGCCCGCGCAGCGCGGCGTCCCGCTCGACGACCTCGGCGAACTGCTCGCGGGTGAGCACGAGCACGGTGGCGGCGGTCAGGGCGCGGGCGGTGTACTCCCAGGTCAGGTCCGGCTCGACGAGGACCTCGTCACCGAAGTACTCGCCGTCGGCAAGCACCCCGAGGGAGCGCTCGTCACCGTACTCGCCCGGGCCGAATTTTCCGATCTTGCCGTGGGCGACGAGGAACACCGCGTCGGCCGGCGCGCCCGTCTCCACCAGGGCGTCGCCCGGTGCGTACTCCCGCTGGGCGAAGCGGTCGGCGAGAGCGGTGAGCGCGTCGCCGTCGAAGCCCCGCAGGGCGGGCAGCTCGGCGAGCTCACCGGGCACCACTCGCACCTCGGATCCGGTGGAGGTGAACGTGATGAGCCCGTCGCCGAGTATGTAGGTCAACCGCCGGTTGACCCGGTAGACGCCGCCGGCCGTCTGGACCCAGGGCAGCACGCGCAGCAGCCACCGGGAGGTGATCTCCTGCATCTGGGGGACGGACTTGGTGGTCGTCGCGAGATTGCGCGCGGCCGCCGTGCTCAGGCTCAGCCGGGGGTCCTCACCGGTCACGCCGGGGCCGGTCGATACGGGCTCGGTCATGCGGGCTCCACCTCTCTGTGGTTCTTCCAGGGATCGGGGCAACCGGGCACCGGCGGTACGCCGTGCCCTTAACCGATGCGCTGTCCGGTCGGTGTCCCCGCGGGGTGCGCGGGACGGCCGGCCGGATTCGTCAGGGCTGTTCCGGTACTTTCCCGAGAACTTCTGGCCCGCGGCGGCGCCGGCGCCGCTCCGACAGCGCCGTGTCATCTTTTCCGAGGGCTCCCACCGAACGTGGGAAAGACAGTGGCGGGGATTCTCGTGGCATCCCTACGGCCGCGGTACCGGCGTTGGAGACGCGCCCGGGCCAGCGGCCCGGTCAGATCTCCAGGAACGCATACGGATGATCCCCGCCCTCCATCCGTCCGGATGATCGCGCGGTCAGCAGCTTCATACCCGTGGACCCCCCGTCATGTCGCGCCGTTCGGCGACATGCGCTTTGTTCGCTGTCGGTAAGCGCGTGGCCGCGCATCGGCAGCCTCCTCCATCGGAGCCACGGGCGGCAAGCACTTTGCGGAACTACTCGAGGACTGGCCCGGAAGGTGGCCCGTCTAGTCCGCTGACCGATCTTGTCGGTTACGGACAGTAAAGGACGATGGGGCCGGGACAGGAAACATCTCCGGGCAACGCGTCGCGGCCAGCTCGGCCGGCCATCGGAACGCGATCATTCAACCGATTCCCCCGCCGCATCGGCGGCGACCGGCATGCGGGCCCGTGGCGCGGCCATTCCGGGCCGGCCGGCAGGCGGGGGCGTTCACCGGGCATGCCCGCGACGGCACCCGAAAGTCATAGCGAGACAACTCACCAGGGCTTCGGAGGACGCCGGCCACCCAGCGCTCGACACGCCCTCAAGCGATCAATTGCTAACTGTGAGTTACGAAAGCATCGGCACTACTAGTAACTAATATCCATGAGATATTCCCGCTTTCCAGTCATTTCGTACTAGTTCTCCAGTTCGACTTTTGTGTTTTATGTGTGTTAGTTGTGTTTTATGAAGATCGCAAATGGTCGGGCTGACGTGACGGGCAGCGGATGCGGGCGCCGATCGCCGGCGCGAGGGCCTCGCTGGAACGCGTCCGGCTCCGGATACGGGGGCACTACACGACCGGGACCGTGGTCGACGTCGACGTCGACGTCGACGAAGATCCCGATCGTTACACTCGCCACACCCCGACGGTTGATTTCGTCACTCGGAACGGCGACCGCCGGGTCGAGCGGCTGCTGCACCCGGTGGGGATTCAGCACGACGTAGGCGCCCGCATCCGTATCCTGTCCGGCCGCACGGCCTGGGCCACGTCGTCGTCCCGGATTTCTTCCAGGGATTCCGGAGCATCCTTTTCCTCCCGTTCCCGGTCGCGTCGGGGCTCGTCTTCATAGGCGTCGGCGTCGTGCTGCTGACCGGCGTCGGCCGAGTCGATCTCTGGAATGGCTGGGTCCTCTCGACCGGCTAGCCGTACGGACGGTCGTCATACAGATAATCGACAGTCCCGACGTCCCACCGGACGCCAGGCCGGAGCGGGAGCCGACAGGCATCAGAGATCACACGAACGTATGCATACAAGCAAAAGTATGAACTTGGGGCTATACCGAGCTGACGCTGATCGGCTGCTCCCGCGAGTTTCGACCAGTGGCTCGGCGGAATCGAGGCGCAGGACGGTCCGCCGAGGCGTTGCCAACCTCGGCGGACTTCTCAGTGCCTACCAGGCGCCATTGACGACGCAATAGCGGTCTGTCGCACAGAAACAGCCTGCCGCGCAAACGCCTCTATCGGCATTGCCCGGATCGCGGCCCGTCCACGATGTTGCCGGTCTGCCGCAGTTCTGGTTCGTTGCCGCCGCAGCTCAGGGGGCCGGTGACATGGTTGGCCTCGAATGCGGGCACAGCGTCCTCCGGTAGCAGGCCGCTGCCGCTGTTGGCAGTGATCCGCGCCGGTCCCGTGACCGTGTTGGCCGAGGCTTCGAGACCTCCGCTGTTGGCCTCCAGGACCAGCGGGCCCTGGATGGTGTTGCCCATGCAGGCCGTCACATCGTCGTGATCAGCGCCGATCAGGACGTAGCCGCTGCTCGTCCGGATGGTGACCGGCCCGGCCAGCGTCGACCGGCAGACGGTGACCGCGACGGCACCGCTGGCGGACAGGGGGCCGGTGACCTCGGCGCCCAGCACGGCCAGGGCTCCACCGGGCTGTATGGTGATCGGCCCGTCCTGCTGGCCGCCGGCTCCTATGCACAGCGACCGGCCGGTGGCCACGATCAGAGGACCGTGGTGTGGTGTCGTCGTGCACGGCTGGCTGAATCCGACGGTGATCCCGGTGGGTCCTGCCGTGGTGCTCGGCGCGAAGCGCGGGTCTCCGCTGTAGCTGGCGGTGACCGGATGGGATCCGGGCTGGAGCGCGCCGGTGCTGAAGCTGGCCTGACCACCGCTGACCGGCACGGTGGCCAGGGGTGTTGTCCCGTCCGAGAATGTGATCGTGCCGGTCAGGACGCCCGCGGCCGGGTAGGCGGGGCCTACGGTGGCGGTGACGGCGACGGCGTGCCCGAACAGCGGGGTGGACGTACTCGGAGTCAGCGTGATCGTGGTTTCGTACCGGAACGAGATGATCGCTTTGCCGCTGCCGTGGCTGACGCCCGGGATGAGGGAGACGTTGGTCGCCGCTGGCGTCGCATACCCGCTCCCGCCGCCGCCACCTGCCCCGAAGAAGCCGCCGGGCTCCCCGCCGCCGGAGCCACCGCCACCGCCGAAGTAGCCACCCCCTCCGCCGCCGCCCCCGTTGCCGCCGCCGCCCCCGTTGCCCCCTGGGCCCCCGCTGCCCGGGTTGGGCTGGCCGGTGTTGGGGTCGATGTCGCTGCCGGGAGCGCCAGGGCCGCCGGCAGCGGAGTTGGGGCTCCCGGTCCCGGGGGCGCTCTGGGTTGCGCCGCCGCCGGCGACACCGGACCCCGCGGGTCCGCCGCCCTGCCCGCCGGCCTGCCCGGTGGGACCGCCGCCGTCGCCGCCGTGCAGGAGGGGCCCACCGTTACC
>NZ_CAKKTM010000387.1 GCF_920888515.1 Protofrankia sp. CiP1_Cm_nod1
GGTCGGCGAGCAGGCCGACCACACCGTCCGCCTTCTCCACCACACCACGGATCAGCAGCGCCGGGCTGGCGCGGGCGACCCGGTGGTAGCCCTGCCACAGCCCGAGCATGCAGATCACGTTCACCATCCCCGTCTCGTCCTCGATGTTGAGGAAGGTGATCCCGCCCGCGGTGGCCGGGCGCTGTCGGTGGGTGACCGCGCCACCGATCAGCACCCGGTCCCGTCCGAGCTGGGCCCTGCGCGAGGGTCACGATCATGCCGGCGCCTCGGCGATCGGCGTGTTCTGCGCGGCGGCCAGCCACCACCGGCCGTCCCGTTCGATCAGGGTGTACAGGGCCATCTCCGAGAACCCGGTGCCGTCGTGTGCTCGCCGGCGGATCTGCCCTATCGCGATTCCGGGCGCCGGGGCGCGCACGGCGACGACCTGGAACTCTGAACGCGGTGCGACCCGGGCGCCCATGAGCCGACGATGCACGGCGATCAACTCGTCGAAGCCAGCCAGGCTGGCGCCGTAGGGACTGCCCCACAACACGTCCGCGGCAAAGGACTGGTCATAGACGTCCGCGTCGCCGGCGTCCAGGCCTTCCTGCAACTCGGTCGCGAGACGGGCCATGGCCGCCTCGGCCGCGGCGTGTGCCGCCGGGTCGTCGTCAAGCACCGGCCGCATCTGAATCCGAGCCATGGTTCCTCCTCGGTAGGGGGTCCACGCCGGACGCTAAGAGCTGAACCGAACTTGAAGTCAAGGCTCTGCGATCAATCCCAGCGCAGACGCCCGCCAGGCCCAGGTTCAGCCGCTCCACCGCGTGGCGGGCGATGAGGAGGGCGTCGAACAGGGCATCCAGCTCGGTGTGGATCCGCTCGCACCCGGCCGAAATTAGATCGTCAGGATCAGAACCGGGCCAACTTTACTGGCACGAACTCCCAACGGGCCAGACTCAATGACAACGGGCCGGCTTCGACAGCGAAGGACAGCGAGGACCACACTCGCCGGCGAGGAAGGCCGGGGTGGGGCCAGAACTCGCCCGCGATCAAGAGCTCCGGAGATCACTAAGTGGGTCCCGGACTCGGAAAGTTGGGCCACTTCGTTGACACAAACCGCCGCCGATCATCAGAACAAGATCATAAGAGTTGGGTACATCACAGCAACACCAGGTCGACGGGGCCGCGGGCAGCGCGGGCCAACGCCGCCGCGCCGTCGGGGCACCGCCCGCTGCCATGGCGCAGCGCACGAAGCACAGCGGCCAGCCGCTCACCGGTCCCACTGTCGTCCTCGACAATCATGATGCTCGCTATGACACCACACGACAGTTTCTGACCAGAACCCGCTCGCTCGCCCTTCTTACTCGCAAGGCGACGTTGTCGAGTTCTGCCGGCAGTGGGTGAAAGCATTCCACACTGACGGCCGGCAGGTCGCTCATCACCCCATCGAGCCGGGCGACGGGCGATTTTCCGGTCGCGCCGGGACGCCGTCGCCACGGTTCTTTAGCTGCTGGACGAGCTCATGCAGACCGGGATCGCGGACAGCAGGACAACAGCCAGGGCGATGGGGATGATGTAGTGGTCGATCGGGATCGAGCGACCGAGAGAATATCCTGGCAGCGTCACGCCGAGCGCCCAGACGAGACCCCCGACGATGTTGTAGACGGTGAAGGCGCGGGCGGGAACGCGGTTGACGCCCGCACGCCCTCACATCTTCCTTACATGAAGCGACGTGCAGGATATCGACACCACAGCGCCTTGGCCACCGGGCCGTCGACAGGGGAGGAAGCACCGCGCGGTTGGACGGCAGGCAACACCCCACGGCCGATCCGTCCTCCCCGGCTCCCCCCGTCGCCGGTCCGCCCACCGCGACAGACGAACCGAGAAAGAGACCCATGACCTCACAACGCAGCCTCGTCACCGCAGACGACACTCTCGCGCCGGTTCGTCGGCCCCTCAGCAAGGTCCCAGAAGTCACCATATTCTTCTGGATCATCAAGGTCCTCTGTACGACGGTCGGTGAATCGGCCGCCGACTTCCTGAACGTCGACCTGGACATCGGTCTGACCGGGACATCCGTTGTCACCGGTGTCCTCCTCGTCGGCGCCCTGATCCTTCAGTTCACCGCGAGCCGCTATGTACCGGCCAGGTACTGGCTCACGGTGGCATTCGTGAGCGTATTCGGAACACTGGTGACCGACAACCTCACGGACAACCTCGGCGTGCCGCTGGAAACGAGCACTCTGATCTTCGGTGTCCTTCTCGCGCTCACCTTCCTCGCGTGGTACCTGACCGAGAAGACGCTCTCCATCCACTCGATCTTCACCCGGCGGCGCGAGGCATTCTACTGGCTGACCATTCTCGTCACCTTCGCCCTCGGTACAGCAACCGGCGATCTCATGGCCGAGGTGCTCGGAATCGGCTACCTGATGACAGGCGTCATCATGGCGGCGTTGATCGCCGCTCTCGCCATCGGGTGGCGATTCGGGCTCAACCCCGTTCTCGCCTTCTGGCTCATTTACATTCTGACCCGGCCGCTCGGCGCGTCGATCGGTGACTACCTCTCCCAGTCACCGGACGCGGGCGGGCTGGGCCTGGGCGCCACACTGACAAGCGTGATCTTCACGGCCGGGATCATCGGCATCGTCGTCTATTTCTCGGCGACGAAAGTGGACGTCATCCCGACCGCCTCGACCTACGACACCGGCACGACGACAGGGCCAACAGGACCGCCGGGACAGGGCGGCCTGGCGCAGACGGTCGTCGTGGTGGCCCTCATTCTCGTCACCGCGGGGACGGGATACTTCCTGCGCAAGTCCGCACTGGAGAGCGGCACCCCGGGCCTGGCCTCCAGCGCCGGCCAGACAACACAGACCTCTCCTCTCGGCGACCTCTCGAAGTTCCGGACCATCACACAGGACACGCTGGATCGCCTGAACGCCGGCCAGCAGTCCTCCGCCACCTCCCGTATCAGCGACCTCGAAACCGCGTGGGACGACGCCGAAGCGCGCCTGAAGCCAAAGGACAAGTCCGCCTGGAGCGCAATCGATGACAAGATCGACACGGCGCTACGCGCACTTCGTTCGACGAACCCGGACATGAACCACGAACGAACAGCCCTGACCGAACTCCTCGCCGGCCTCGGCCCGAACACCGGTACCTGACTGAAGACCCTCCGAGCCGGCCCTATCCGCGTGGAGCGACCAAGAAACGCTGGAAACGGCGCCATGCCCCGCTAACGATTTTTGGTCGGACCCGATACCCGGTTCCTCCAGCTGGTGCGGAACTCCCGCTCACCACAGGTCGATCTTTCTGTCACTCATAGTAATCGCATGGGCCGGTGGTTTAGACGGTCTCGACGCTGTATGTAACGATCAGCGCGCCGCGCCCAGTGTTCGCCCGTTCTCGCGGCAGCCCCAGCATGCGCTACTCGGTGTAGCGGTCGAGCTTGTCGGTCGACTCGTCGGCGAGCTCGAGGCCGCACAGTAAGCCTGTGGGCGATGTCGTACGGATGACCGCGGGCCTGGGTGGTCTGCTGGCCGTTGCGGTCACCTGCCTCACCGTCGCCCGGGTGCCGCTTCGCCGGGCGATGGTCACCGCCGCGGCCCGTGCGGTCGCCCAACTCGCCCTGGTCGGCCTGGCATTGCGCGGGGTGCTGGCCGCTCCAGCGACAACGATCGCGGTCCTCGCCATGATGCTCACCGTCGCGACTCTGACCGCGACAGGCCGCCTCACCGGCTTCCCCCACGCCGGGCGTGTGGTCCTCACCGCCTGCACGGCCGGCGCGGCGGTCACACTCGGGATCATCTTCGCCGTCCCGCTGCTCGACCGATCCGCACGCTATCTGGTCGCAGCCGGCGGGATCGTGATCGGCGGGGCCATGACGGCCTGCACCCTCACCGGCCGGCGGCTGTTCGACGCGATGGTGCGCCGCCGCGCCGAGGTCGAGGCCTGGCTCGCCCTCGGCGCCACACCGCGCCAGGCGGTCGCGGACCTCACCCGTACCGCCGTCCGGGAGGCCCTGCTGCCCGCCGTCGACCAGACCCGCACGGTCGGGCTGGTCACCTTGCCCGGCGCGTTCGTCGGCGCCCTGCTCGGCGGGGCAAGCCCCACGGACGCGGCACGCTTCCAGCTGGTCGTCCTCGTCGCCCTGCTCACCGCGGAGACGCTGGCGGCCGTCATCCTGGCCTGGCTGTTCGGTGCTCCTACCCACATCCCCGACCAGAATACGTAGCTCGTCGTATCCAGTTCGCGCGGCGACATCGTTGACCTGGCGCGCGGCTTGATTCAGCGTCCAGCCGTGGGCGTGCCGCCACGCCGTACGAGGCCGAAACTGATAACGCCTCGCGAACTCAGCGGCGATCTCACCGCGCCCCATCCCCAGAGCCCGCATGCGGGAACGAAGATCGTCCTGTTTCTCCCGCAGGCTCATCCGTGCCGTCGCCATCTCCACCCACTCAGTCCTTGGTCCGCAGCGCACCGCTATCGGCGCAGACTAGAGCGCCGGTCAGGTAGTCAGGCTGCTTGCTGATCGTTTCTGTGGCGGGCGATGACGTGGAGGTGGTGGACGACGGCGGTGCGGCGTAGGTCGAACAGGTTCTTGCGCTGCCCGCGGTAGCGGGCGCGGCGGCCCTGCCAGTGGCCGACGTGGGCGAGGGTGTGCTCGACCGCGGTGCGTTCGCGCAGGCGGGTACGGCCGGCTGGTGTCGCTTGGCGCCCGCGTGCTCGCCGCCTCCGAGGAGGACCTGGCCGCCGGCCGGCTGCACCTGGCGCTCTACGTCGGTGGCACCCAGGACGCCGGGTCGAGCGCCGGCCGGTTCACCTCACTGCTTCCGGGTAGCACGCCGCGCGTGGCCGACCCGCCCGCAGACGCGCTCGTCGCGGAGGTGGTGGCCCGGCCCCGCATTCCGGTGCTGGCGACGATCGCCCCGCCGACCGGTGTCGCCTCGATTCGTATCCCCGTCGGGATCCCCGCCCGGCCGGGTGATCTACGACTCGACGACTTGCTGCTCGTGGCCGACGCCGCGCGCCTCACGCTGTGGTCTCGGGATCGCCGGTGTCAGGTCGTGCCGGTCCTGAACTCTCGGATCGGGCCGCGTTACCTGCCGGCGGAGGCCCGGCTGCTGGCGCTGCTGGGCCGGTCCGGGTGCCGCCCGTGGCGGCTGTTCTCCTGGGGGCCGCTGCGTGACACCGCTTTCCAGCCACGGGTGCGGTATAGGTTGACGATTCTCGCGCCCGCCCGGTGGCGCCTGCCGAGGCTGCTGACGGACGCCGCGCGCGACACCGCGGCCTGGCCGGCCCAGCTGCGCTCCTGGCGGACGTCCACCGTCCCGCCACCTCCGACCGTGGTCGTCACCGACGATGACGAACGACAGCTCCCGCTCGACCTCGACGATCCGCGGGACGCGGAGCTGCTGCGCCGCTATGTGCGGCGCGGGCTGCGGGCCGTCACCGAGCAGCCCGGCGGCGACGGCACGATCCAGGAAGTCGTCACCGGGCGTCCGGCCGCCATCTGCTCGAACTCGTCATCCCGCTCGCCGCCACGGCGCCCCCGCCGGCCCCGGCTCGTCCTATCACCGCGCTGCCCCGGCCAGCTGGGGCCGGGCACTACCTGCCAGGCGGCCCGTGGCTGTCGCTCGCGATCGGCGCACCGGCGGCCCAGCACGACGAGATCCTCGCCGACCTCGCCGGGATCCTCCCGGACCTGCGCGGAATGTTCGACCGCTGGTTCTGGCTGTGCTACCGCACCCAGGCCACCGGCCCACACCTGCGGGTCCGTTTCCACGGGGCCCCGGCCGTACTCGGCGGCGAACTCCTGCCCGCCGTCTCCCAATGGGGCGCGCGCCTGGTGGCGGACGCTCTGGCCTCCGGATTCAGCGTTGAGCCCTACGACCAGGAGATCGAGCGCTACGGCGGGCCGCTGGCGATCGAGGCAGCCGAGGAGGTCTTCGCGGCCGACAGCGACCTGGTACTCGCCACGCTGACCGCGACCCATGAGCCTGAGCAGCGGCTCGTCGTGGCCGCGCTGACCGCGGCGACGGTGGCACGCACTCTCGCCGACTGTGATCATGCCGCGCTCGGCCGCCCCCGCCTCAACCGGGCCGCCCACCGCCGCCTCGCCGAGCTGCGCCGCCTCGTGAACGACGCGGCCCGCGGCGGCACAGCCGCGCTCCCAGCCGGGGCCGCGGGCGGTCTCGCCGACGGCCTGCCCGGAACGGCGCTGTTACACGCCCGGCTGGCGGTCGTCCATGCTGATTTCGCGACGGCCGCGGCGAACCACTGGACCCACGCGGCCCGCCAGACCCTGCGGGGCGTCGACCACCTCGTGTGTTTCACGCTGGTGCGGGCCTGGCCGCGTCGCTGATCATCGGCGTGCCCTGCCTCCCAGACCCAGCCCGCCACGCCACGAGCACGGCCAGGGCCGCCCGCTGGCTGTCCACGCAGGCCGTCACCCTCGCCGAGCACCACCACGCAGCCCTCACCCACCGGGCGATGAGCACGCCCTGGCACGTCTACGACGTCATCACCGGCCTCGCCGGGACCGGCAGGGTCCTGCTCGCCGCCCACCAGTCAGGGCACGCAGCCGCCGAGCCCGGGCTCCTCGCCGCGCTCACCACGCTGACCAACCACAGAGCGGGAAGCCGCCGCCCCGGCTGGTGGCTGCCCGCAGACCGCCACCCGGCCGCTGTCACCGCGCACCCCTCCGGCGCGGCGACCACCGGCATGGCCCACGGGATCGCCGGACCGCTCGCGCTACTCGCCACCGCCCCACCTGGCCGGATTCACCGTCCCCGGCCAACGCGACGCCATCACCCACGCCGCTGCCTGGCTGCTGCGCTGGCGCGACGAACGCACCAGGACATGGGCCCCGCACATCACCGGCGACGACCTCGATGCCGGCCACGCCGCCCCGCCAGCCGGACGCGCCGACGCCTGGTGCTACGGCATTCCCGGCATCAGCCGCGCGCTCACACCCGCCGGCCAGGCCGCCAGAGAACCCGCGGTAGAGGAGGCCGCCCGGGACGCGCTGCGCCTCCTCGCGGAACGGCCGGGCCACTGGGACGTCGAAGGACCGACGCTCTGCCACGGATACGCCGGCGTCCTCCGCGCCGCCGACACCATCCACAACACGGCCGTCGCGAAGCACGCCGCGACCGCGGTCACCGACGCGTTCGACCCCACGCGCCGCTTCGGTTTCGCACACGTCGCCGGGAGCACGGCCACCGACCGGCCCGGCTTCCTCACCGGCGCCGCCGGAACGGCGCTCGCTCTCGCCGAGCACGCCACGTTCCCCGTCCCCGAGGGCCTGCGCACGGCCTGGGACGCCCTGCTGCTGTCCTGACCCCGTCCGTGTCCTGACCCCGTCCGGCCAAGACGGTCAGACCGCGGCGGGTGCCTGCTCAGCCACCCGGACGAGAACCCGGCTGTCGCGCTTGTCGACCGCAAGCAGCACACCCGACGCCTCCGGACGGACGGCGTCGGCCGGATATGCCTCGATCCACAACTGGACGCCCTGCCCACCGTCACGGTCCCAGTCGCGGACCCGCCCGGCGAGCCGGGCCGCCAGATCGGCGCCCTGCGGGCCGTAGCCGCAGGCACCGATCTCGTAGCTGGGCATCTCCGCGTCGCCGTCAGGGCTCGGCCGCGTCGTGAGATACGCCAGCGTCCCACCCTCGACAACACCCATGCTTCCCCACGGCCCCTTCGGCGCCATCAGCCGGCCGGCATCGACCGCGGCCCGCGACACCAGAAGCCGGCAGAAGCCCTCCAACGTGGCCAGCCAGAAATCGAGATGCTCTGTCCAGCCCCACGGGACCTCGACCCCGGTCCAGCACACCGCCACAGGATGATCCAACGCGCCCCGCAGCACCGAGGCATCCCCCGGGCGATCGTCATCGAGCCGAATCGTCAGGTCCGGGCCGGCGCCGACCGGGATGTTCTGCTCACGAACGGCACCGACGCCGTGCATCGGCATGAACCCGTCCTCCACGACCGACCGGCTACGCAGAACCGCTCCGGCGCGCTCGAAGATAATTGTTCGGGTCAGGCCAAGCATCCGCAACGGCACCACCAGACGTCCGTCCTCGGCTAGCTGCTCCCACCAAGCCCTTGGACATCCCAGGCACCCGCCGTGACCACGATCCGGTCAAATGTCGCCTGTCCGGGCACACCGAGCATGCCATCTCCGTGGACCACGGTCACGGCCGCGCCCAGGCCGCTCAGCGCGGCGCGCGCCGCGGACGCCACGGCCTCGTCGTACTCGATCGTCGTCACGGAACCCGTCGGGCCGACCAGACGGGCGAGCAACGCCGCGTTGTACCCGGTCCCAGCACCGATCTCAAGAACCCGATGCCCCGGACGGACGTCGAGATCCTCCAGCATCCCCGCGACCGTGGCCGGCGCGGAGGCCGAGCTGACCGGAACCCCGTCGCCGTCGCGGTGGGTCACCACCGGGTCGGGCCCATAAGCGCGTTCCAGCGACACGTCGGGCACGAACACGTGCCTCGGCACCGCCCGCATCGCCGCGTCCACCTGGCCACTCAGCGCCGCGCCCGACGGCCGCAGGCCGTCCACCATCGCGTTCCTCAGCTTGTCCGCTGCCGCGGTCCCCGCCTCCAGACTCACGGCGCCAGTGTAGTTCGCCCGTCGCCGACCGTTCCCCGGTCGCCTCGCGCACACGCACCCGGTCTCGGCGACGTGGCGGTGCGCCAAGGCCAACTACGGCGATGGAATCGCTGTCCGGTAAAACACCTTGCCGTCATGCACGTGCGCACCCAAGGCGTCGTAAAAGGTCTGAGCCTGGGTGTTCTCCTGATCCGTGGTCCACTCCAAGCGGCTACGACCTTGCTCTTCGGCGATGGTCCGCAGGTGCTCCATGAGCATCCGCCCGACCCCGCGCCGCCGGGCGGCAGCGGAGACGTACAGCTCCTTAAGAAACAGCGAGTGCGTCACCCGGAACGACCTGCGTCTGCTTGTCGTCGACTACCTGCAGCTGATGACCTCGACGAGCCGGCGGGAGAACCGCGTCCAGGAGATGAGCGAGATCAGCCGCGGCCTCAAGACGCTCGCGATGGAGCTTGAGATCCCGATCGTCGTCGTGAGCCAGCTCAACCGCGCCTCTGACCTGCGCGCAGACAAGCGGCCGGCACTGGCCGACCTGCGCGACTCCGGCCAGATCGAGCAGGACGGGGACCTCGTGATCCTGTTGTACCGCGAGGACGCGGTCGAGAAGGAGTCAGCGCGCGCCGGCGAGGCCGACCTCATCCTCGCCAAGCACCGCAACGGCCCGACCAGCACGGTGACCGTCGCGTTCCAGGGCGCTACAACCGGTTCGTCGACATGGCCGGCTGACCGCACACGACTCACCGATCGCCGACGACGTCGCCACATTGCTCGACGACGAGCTGGCGGGCCTGCTGGGCCAGCACGAACGACTCCAGATCGACCAGCGCCTCATGCACCGGCACCGGTGACCACACCCACTCCCCCACCGGGTTGAGCCGGTTCTTCCCGTTCCCCTTGCATGGAACCTGCCCGACCGTGTGGATCAGGGGTGGATCCGGCGTCCGCGGACCCGGCGTCACTGCCGTCGCCGCTGCGCTCCCCGATCGGCGGCCCGGCGGTGACCAGCCCGGTCCCGGCGGTTACCGCGGCTGCCGCGAGGAGCAGCACAGCCACCCGTGGGGTGTCCACGGTCACCCGTTCGTGGAACACCGCGACTCCGATGATCATACTGAGCGCCGGATCGGCGAGAGTGATCGCGACCAGGGGCGCCGCGAGACGATCCTGGAAGGCGTTCTGGTTGAGGATGAACCCGGCCGCACCGATGCCGACGAGGGCATACAGCTGCCAGCCGGTCAACAGGCTGGACGGATCGGCGCTCAGCCTTTCGGCGCAGGCTTTCAACAGCCCGGCGGTCATCCCGTAGGTGATGCCGGTCGCCAGCCCGAGGTAGGTGGCGCGGCGCAGCGCGCGGGCGCGTCGGGCGAAGCCGACAGTCGCCGCGACCACCGGGCCGACCACGGCCACGGTCAGTAACCAGGCCAGGCTGGACGGTTCGGAGACCCCGTCGCCGGGCGTCGCGGCCAGCAGGAACACGGCGAGGCCCGTGGCGGCCAGGGCTGCCACGGCGAGATCGCGGCGGCGGGGCCGGCGCCGTTCGAACGCGGCCTCGAGCGGCACCGCCAGGAACAGCCCGCTGACAAGCAGCACCTGAACGACGGTGAGCGCGCCGAGGCCGAGTGCCAGCGTCTGCAGCCCGAGGCCGGCGACATCGGCGATCCCGCCGGCCAGCCAGAGGGGCCGACGCGTCAGCCGGAACAGCAGACGCGGATCCAGGACCTGGTGGAGTGGTTCCTGGCTGGCGGCGCGGTGTTGCAGCGCGGAGGCGCATGCGAAACAGGTCGCGGACGCGAGTGCCACCGGGACCGCGAGCACGCTCACGGCGCTGTTGCCGTGCGCGGGGCACCTTCCGCGGCGCCCGGGGCGGCACGGCCTGCGGAACCGTCCAGGCGGCCGGTGGGGCGGACCTCCCCGCCTGCTCGCGGGGCGAGGTGCTCGCGTAACGGCCCGACGCGAAGGCCGCGACCGGCGCATTCGTCGAGCAGCGCGGGGAGCGCGCCCAGGGCCGAACGCCAGGCTCCCGGGGCCGACGTGCAGTCGGAGTCGTGTAGCAGCACGGTCCCGCCGCCGACGAGGTCGCGGCGGACGGTGTCGAGAACGGAGCGCGGCGTGGCGCGGGAGCTCCAGTCCTTCCCCCAGGCTGTCCAGAGCACCGGCCGGAGCCGAAGGCGCCGGGCGGCCCGCAGCACCGCGGTGCTGAGCACGCCATACGGCGGGCGGAAGAACGCGGGCGTCTGCCCGGTCACGTCACCGACGAGATCACGCGCCCGGGCGAGGTCGTCATACGTGGCGGTCGGGCCGCGTAGCACGAAGTAGCGGTGTTCCCACCCGTGAACCGCCACCTCGTGGCCGGCCTGCACGAGGTCCCGGCCCAGCTCCGGCGCCCGGACGAGCATCGAGCCGAGCAGGAAGAAGGTGGCCCGGACCTCGTGGGCCGCCAGGGCCTCGAGAAACCGGGGGGTGGAGGTGGGGTCGGGGCCGTCGTCGAAGGTCAACGCGACGTGGCCGGGATCTCCCACGCCGGCCAGGCCGGGCACGAGCCGGCGCCGCAGCCCCGGCACCGACGTGAGCGCGGGCAGGGCGTGGACGGCCGCGACGGTCCCGGTCGCGGCGGCACCGGCCGCGGCGGTACGCCGTAGCAGGTGCCGGGGCAGGCCGCTCACCCTCGGAGCTCCGCCAGCGATCCGACCCGCATCGGCTGGCCGGCCGTCTGCCGGTCCAACCCGGCGAGGGTGGTGGCGAGCCCGCAGTCGGGCCGCTGCGCACACTCCACGAGCACGATCTCCCCTTGTCGTAGCGACGGGATCAGCGAACCGCCGCTGACGTGCTGGTTCGGAAGCACGATAGTTTCGTGCAGATACGCCGCTGTTCCCAGGTCCACCGCGTCCAGGTCGCCGTTGCTGAGGTAGAACTCCAGCGGGCGGCCACCGACCCGTTGCACGGCGGCGGCGGTGTGCCTGATCGCGGAGCGGCCACCGACGATCCCGGTCCGGTAGGGCGGGCCACCGCCGGCGTTGACCAGCGTCAGTCCCGACGCCGCCAGGGTCCGGGCGAGGTCGGGCCGGTGGTGGAGCAACGGGGCGTCCACCGCGACCGCGACCTGCCTGGCCTGCAACAGACGGACCGCGGCCGGGTCGAGACTGGTCTCCGGGCCCGGGTGGACGATGACGAAGACCTCGCCACGCCCGCCCGGCCGGGCGGCGTCGAACCCGTGCGCGACCGCGAGCTGGGTACCGACCGTCATGTTCCAGCCGACGACGACAGCCGTGGCCACGGCCACGACCACGCGCCGCGCCCAGCGGTTGCCAGCTGCCAGGGGTCCCTTCCGCCCGATGACGGCGGCCGTGCGCCCACCGACGGTGCCGGGGTGACCGTCCCGCCGTCCCGCGCCCTCGATGGCCTGGACGGCGACGGCCGTGGGGTCGGCGGCGAACAACGCCAGCCCGGCGGCTCGTTGCCGCCGGCCGCGGGGACCTTCCACCAGCTCGGCCAGGGTGGCCCGCAGCTCGGAGGGGGTGCGGATCCACGTCGAGACGCCGGCCTCGTCCAGGGCGGCCGCGTTGGTCCGACCGTGACCGGGAATCGGCCGGTAACTGGCCACGGGCAGCCCGCAGGCCATCGCCTCCAGGGATGTCAGGCCGCCGGCGTTCTCGACAAGCACGTCGACCGCCTGCATCAGGGCGGGCATGTCCTCGACCCAGCCCAACGGGCAGCCCAGCCCCGCTTCGTCCAGCCGTTCCCGTAACGCGGTGTTGCGGCCGCAGACGACCACCGGCATCGCCACGCCGGTAGCGGCGATCTCCGTGGCGGCGTGCTCGACATCGCCGACACCCCAGGATCCGGCCACCAGCAACGCCAGCCGCTCGCCGGCCGGGAGCCCGAACCGCTCCCGGGCCAGCCGACGGTCCGCGGCCGAGGCCGGGCGGAAACGGCCGGACACCAGCGGGCCGGTGATGACGACCTCCGTGGCCCCGAGCGCTCGCGCCTGGGCGGCACTGACCGCGTGCAACACGTAGTAGGCGTCGATGCCCGGCGCCACGCACAGCCGGTGGACCGAGAAGTCGGTGAGGAAGGTGAACGCCGGTACCGCCAGTGCGCCCCGCCGACGCAGTTTGCCGAGCAGCTGACCGGCCATCGGGTAGGTCGTCACGACCGCGACGGTGTCGGGCGGAAACAGAGCGCCCAGCTTCGACAGGAACGGCGTCATGAGGTTACGGGCCAGCATCGCAGCCCCGTGCGGTAACGCGGTCAGCCGGAAGAGCAGCGCGTAGACCCACGGCACGCGGTGCAGGACCGTCTCGTAGGCGTCGCGCATGCTTTCACCCAGTATCCGACCCAGCACAGTCAGAAAATCGTGGATGTCGACCTCGAAGCCGTGATCACGCAGGCGCCGCGCCCACTCCACGGCCGCCCCGTCATGGCCCGCGCCGACGCTGGCCGTGATGACCACCACCCGGCCACGCGAAGCTCCTGGTAATGGCACGGTTTCGTTTCGCGTGGACGCGGTCGGTCGCCGACGACCGAACAGCCCTCGTTTCCCGTGCCCTGTACCGCTGGTCACACGCCCCGCCCTCTGGCCCCACCGCGGATCCCACAGCGGGGCCGGAACCTCCCCGACCGGCAGCGGCCGGCCACCTCCCAAAAGTGATCACATCGGACCATGCGCATTACGCCTTCCGACGGGCCTTTCGGCGGGAAGAGCCACAAACCGGATACCGACCATAGCCGGACCACGGCCAGCGGGGCGCGGCACGTCACTCAGATCACCGCACGGACCAGGCAACGGCCCCCACCGGATCGGCGCGGGGGCCGTCGTCGCCGAGAACCTCACCGGCCTCGAGCAGCTGCTCGTCGCCCAGCAGGCCGGGCGATCGGCGGAGGTGTGGCTGTTCCCTGTCGATCGCGGGGGCCGACAGCACTCCCGTCCGCGCGGTGGCGCGCCTCGGCCCGCCGGCTCGTCGGCTGCCGACGGCGTGCCGGTGCGGCGACAGGTCGGGTTCGCCGGTCCCGCCGGCGGCGTCGTCGGCCGCGGGCAGGGTCGCCGGCACTCCACCAAACGGATACGCCACAGCCCCCGCGAACACGAAACCCGCTGCTACGAGTAGCATGAGCTCCCACAGTCGTTCAAAGCCCTGGTTGTGAACGAAACCAGGACAGCTCCAGATATTCTCCGGCCCTTCCTCTAAAACACTCCGAACAGCCGTCTGCAGCCACCGTAACTAACCATCTACAGGAACCGCGATATATTCGAAATCCTTGCTACAGCCGGGGTCATCCCACTAATGATCGAGCGAAATTACTCCCGTACATCACGTCCGTGGGCGTGGCTGGACGCCGCGAGTTCATATAAACTGATGAGCATCACCCCACGCCGCAGGCACCGCAGGAGCCACGGGCGGCTGCTCCCAGCCCTGGTCGGGCTAGTAATTGTGCTCATTACAGCAACCGGGCTCGCCGTCTACCACCATCCGTCGAGTGGACCCCGTCCACACACCGGCACATCGGCCGAAGCCTCGCGGTCAGCGGCGGTGCCGCCAACAGCGGGCATCTACGCCCACGCCGGGGCCGGGATGTTCAGCCCGGCGGTGAGCGGCGATCCGGCGCTCGTCTACGTGCCGAACCTGCGGGACGGGACGCTCACCGTGATCGACCAGAACACCATGCGGGTGATCGCGACCTACCGGACCGGGGCGGAACCACAGCACGTGGTCCCCTCATGGGACCTGCGCACCCTGTGGGTGAACAACAACCTCGGCAACAGTCTGACCCCGATCGACCCTCGCACCGGCCAGCCCGCTGGTCCGGCGATTCCGGTCAGCGACCCCTACAATCTGTATTTCACACCGGATGGTAGGTACGCGATGGTGATGGCCGAGGCAATCCACCACGTCGACTTCCGTGACCCGCACAGTTTCGCGCTGCGCCACAGCCTCGACGTCGGCACCCGGTGCGCCGGGGTCAATCACGCAGACTTCTCCCCGGACGGCTCCTACGCGATCGCCACCTGCGAGTTCGCCGGTCGCCTCGTCAAGATCGATATTGCTGCTCAGCGGGTGGTCGGCTATCTCGACCTCGGACCGCATGCCGCCCCCCAGGACATCAGGATCGAACCCGCGGGAAAGATCTGGTACGTCGCCGACATGAACGCGGACGGCGTCCACCTCATCGACGGTGACAGCTTCACGACAATCGGGTTCGTCGAGACCGGGCCGGAAACCCACGGGCTCTACCCCAGCCGCAACGACCGCTATCTTTACGTCACCAACCGCGGCGGTCACCTCATGTCCGACATGCCCCCATTCCCGCACGACGGATCCGCGGGCTCCGTGTCGGTCATCGACTTCGCCACCCGCAAGGTCGTGGTCACCTGGCCGATTCCCGGCGGAGGCACCCCGGACATGGGCAACATCAACGCTGACGGCTCCCGGCTCTGGCTGTCCGGTCGGCGCAGCAACGTCGTCTATGTCTTCGACACCGGCGGTACCGACGGCGACGATCCCGCGCGGGGAAGAATGCTGAGCAGGATTCCCGTCGGGCGAGAGCCGCATGGGCTGGCCGTCTGGCCGCAACCCGGCCGCTACTCCCTCGGCCACACCGGCATCCTGCGCTGACACAACCCGATGACTCCAGGATGCCGAAGCTTCAGCCGAACGTGCCGATCACCGTGTTTGCTGCCGGGCAATGGCCCGCTCGCTATCCGGATCTTGCCGGGCTGATCCTGCAGGCAGGTCACGAGCTGGACAACCATACCTGCACCCATCCCGCGCTGACGGAGCTGCCCGCGTCCCAGGTGAGCGAGGAGATCACGGCATGCCGTGACGTGCTGGCCCGGCTGGCGCCCGGGGAGGGCCGTTACTTCCGCCCCTCGGGCACCAGCCAGGCGACACCGTTGATCCTGACGGCGGCGGGAGCGGCCGGCTACCGGACCGTGGTCGACTTCGACTGCCGCTGCCGAAACCGGCCGGGATCAACACGAGGCCCGGCGAGGACAGCGAACCGGCCGACGAGGGCGCGCCCGAAAGATCGGAGGCCGTCCCCACACAAAGATCAGAAGTAGGCTAGTTCACAAAGAATCTTGCCTAAAAAATCTTGACAAGTTCCGCGTCCTTCATGATTGCCGAACGCTTCGGCTGCCGCGTGGACGGAGTGAACTACTGCGGCCACCACATCGATTTCGCCGAGCGGATCGCGCGCCGCCGCGGATGGGCGGACCGGGTCCGCTTCCACTTCGCGAACATGGCCCATACGCCGTTCCCCGACCAGTCGTTCGACGCGATCGTCTCCAACGAGACCACAATGTGTGTGGACATCGGCGAGGTGTTCGGCGAGTTCGCCCGGCTGCTGCGCCCCGGCGGACGCTACGTGGCGGTCACCTGGTGCCGCAACGACGCCGTCGACCCCCGGTCGCCGGCCTCCCGGAAGATCGACGAACACTACCGCTGCGCCATGCACCCGCGCAGCGCCTACTTCACCGCGCTCGCCGCCCACGGACTGGTCCCCTTCCACGTCGCGCGGCACACCGAGGCGGCGATTCCTTACTGGGAGCTGCGGGAACGGTCGTCGCTGCGCACCGGCGTGGAGGCACCGTTCCTCGAGGGTTACCGCGAGCGCAGCATCGACTATCTCGCCATCGCCGCGGAACGCAGGTAACCGATGTCGCGCGAACCGGAGAATTGCGGAGCACGGCTGGGTCCACCCGGCCAGTGTCCGCGTGCTGCGGGCCTGGCAGACCCAGTACCGGATACTGGGAATGCACGATCCGGGCCTGCTGGCCCATGTGCCTCCCGGGGCGGATCTGGCCGCGGTGCTCGACCGGCTCGCCGAGCTGGGCGTTCTGGTCGACCTGCGCGCCCACGGCGGCCCCGTGCACCTGGACCTGACCCGGTCCGGCCAGCCGCTGCGCCAGATCGTCGCCGCCGACGGCCGACCCAACTACCTGGCCTGCGCCCTGCGTGAGCTACTGCCGCTGGCCGGCGATCACGACGAGATCGTGCTGGCCCACGATCCCGAACTCGACGCCGACTACCGCCTGCTGTCCCACGTGCTCGAGATGGCCGGGGCCACCGTGCGCCGCTACAGGCTGTACTTCATCGCCATCCTCGGCCCCGGGCCGGAGCAGTCGCTGCGCGAGGACCTGCTGCGCCACTGCGTCGCACGCGCCGAACGGCTGTGCGAGAACAGCGGCGGCCCGGCCCCGGGGCACGGTGGCGAACCAGCCGACCCGCCGGGCCGGTCCGAGCTGCTCGAACTGCTCGAACGACACCGCGGCCGTCACCTGTACATCGATCCCTACCGCCTGACCTCCCACGCCTTCGGCCGGCGACGGCCCGCGCCGACCAGGCAGCTGCTGTCCGAGGCGTACCTGTGACCGGCGACGCGCCGCCGGCCGGCGACGTACAGGCACTGCTGCGCGCGAGAGCCGCCGCCCGCTTCCGCGCGGCCCGCCCGGACCTGGCACCCCGCTTCGACCTGGACAGCATCACCGGCCTGCTCGCCGCGCGAGAGGCGGTGCGCACAGCGCCGGACGACCCACCGGTGCGGGCCGTCGCCGTCCTCGGCCGCCTCGACCTCGCCGCCTGGACACGCGCGGCCTGCGAGTTCCTGCTCGCCCTACCGTCAGACCAGGCAGCGGCCTGGCAACGGTCCCTCACGATGACGATCTTCCTGGCGGGCAGCCCCGCGAACCTGCGCGAACGGTTCACGTTCGACCATGTCGCCGGGCCCTACGCCTGGCGGGGGCCGGCCCCCGCAGCGGCACACACCGGCCTGTGCCGGCTGCTGCGCACCTTCGAAGCGTCACGCCCGCTGGCCACCGACCAGGCAGTGCGGCGTATCGACCTCCCACAAGGGCCCGACGCCGCGCCCCGGCCATGCCGGGAACTGGTCGTGGAGATCGCGACCGCACGTGTCCCCGCGTCCCGCGCGCTGGTGCACCTGCACCATCTGCTGGCGGACGCGGTCCTGGGCGGCCGCATCGGCCCCGGCGACCGATTGACGCTACGGCCGGTGCCTCACATCGCGGCGACGGACCGGTCGATTCTTGCCCTGCGCATCGACCTCGACCAGCCCGGCGGGTCCGACGACTCCGACGACTCCGACGACTCCGGCTGGTCCGGCAGGCCCGGTCAGCCGGGCCGGCCGGACCAGCCCCGGCTGCGCGCCTACGCCGCCCTCCGTCCCCCAGCTCCGCCAGCCGCCGCGCCATCGTTCGATGGGGTCCTCACCCGCGACGATGCGAGCCTTCGCTGGGCGGCCGACGACTTCGGCCATCTCGTCCACCATCGTCCCCGGGCCGTGCTCCGGGCCGCGAGCGTGAGCGATGTCGTGCGGGCCGTCCGGCTGGCGCTCGACATGGGGTGCACCCTCACCGCTCGCGGCCGCGGACACTCGGTGTACGGGCAGGCGCAGGCGGCGGACGGCCTCGTCGTCGACATGTCCGGACTGAACCGGGTTGATGGCGTGACCGCGAGCACGATCCGCGCACAGGCCGGCGCGCGCTGGGCGGACGTCGTCGACGCGGCGCTCGGGCGCAGCCGGGCCGTACCGGTGCTCACCGACGTGGTGGACACCTCGGTCGGCGGCACCCTGAGCGTCGGCGGGATCGGCGGCGCCAGCCACCGCCACGGCCTGCAGATCGACAACGTCGCGGAACTGTCCGTCGTCACCGGAACCGGGCAGCTCCTGACCTGCTCGCCCACCCGTGACCGGAGCCTGTTCCACGGGGTGCTCGGTGGGCTCGGCCAGTGCAGCCTGATCGTCGCTGCCACGCTTCGCACGGTGCCGGCGCCGCGTCGGGTGCGCTACGGGCTGCGAGCGCACCACAGCCTCGATCGCTGCCTCGCCGTACTGCGACGGCTCGCGGCCGACGACGGACCCGACTTTCTGCAGGGACATGTGCTGCTGGCCGCATCGGACAGGTGGCAGTACGCCGTCGAAACCGCCGTGTACGAGTACGGCCCCCGCTCCGACCACGATCATGCCCCCGGCACGGCGACCGGCTCCGCTGCCGGGACCGGGACCGGGACCGGCCGGCAGGCCGAGGCCCGCTCCTACCGGGACTTCGTCCATCGGATGGCCCCGGCGGAGGCGGCAGCGCGGGCAAGCGGGGAGTGGTTCCAACCGCACGCCTGGCTCACCGTGCTCATGCCCGACGCGACCGTGTCCACGCTGGCCGCATCGGTATTCGGCGGCCCCGCTCCCCGGGGGCTCACCGGACCGGCTGAACCCCGGCTGGTCGGCCTGCTGTTTCCCATCCACCCCGGCAACGCCGACGGGTCGCCCACGCCGATCCCGATGCCGGCCGGACCGGGCCCCGTGTGGGTCCTGTCGGTTCTGCGCGGCGGCCGTGCCGACGACCCCGCCGGCGCGGCGGCGCTCGTCGAGGCGAACCGGGCGACGCGCGACGCGGCCGTCGCCCTCGGCGGCACCGTCTACCCGATCAACGCGGTGCCGACGCAACCGGACTACTGGCGGGCCCACTTCGGCCAGCAGTGGCCTGGCCGCCAAGCCCTGCGGGCACGGTTCGACCCGGCCGCGATCCTCACCCCCGGATACGGGATACCGCGAGATGACGCGTGACAGAGACGGCGGGGCTCTGTTGCGTCCGGTCGGGCTGGGTCCCGGCGGAACGGGAGCGGACGCGGGCGTGTCGACGGCCACGACGGCAGCTGGATGCGCCGCATGGCTGTCGCGTGTGCCGCCAGCTCGTCCGCCGACACAGGACCCGGCCGTACCGGCCACCCGGCCGGCCCTCCACATCCGCGGAGATCCGCCAGTCGATGATGACCCGACGCAGCCGTGAACCGTCTGGCAGCCTTGCGGCTTGGGTACCAGCAGAGTCCCGTCCTGGCACTGATCTGGCACTGATCTGGCACTTCGGCGACGAGTGCCACGCCGACCGCGCCCGCGACGGCGCGGCCGAGTCGCGGACCGTCACCCTGCGGACGCCGGCCCTGTAGTCGTCCGGCTACAGGTTCTGGCCAGCCGCGAAGACCCTACATACCGCCGGGCCGGCAGCAGGTGCCCACCACCGACGCCAACTGGGTGTACCGGCTGGTCGGGATCGAGACACTCACGTTCGACAGGCACGCCGTGCTGGACCCGCGCAGTCCCGGCGGCGAACGCTCGATCCTCGGCCGCCCGGACCGGGCCCGGCGTGTCGGACCGGAAACACCGTTCGAGGGAGGCTCCCCGACAGGCAGCCCGGCTGTTGATCGTTTCCGGTTTCCGGCACCCACGCGTGACCGCCCGGCCGGGGACGCGGCCTTGAGAGATGCGCCGATACGGTGGGTCGATCTGGGCAAGAATGTACAGATGCGGATCACGATCGCCGATCGGTCCCGCGTTGAAAGCCATTGGTGACGGGGGACGGGGCCATATCCATGCTCCTTGACGACTTCACGACGGCGCCACACTCGGGCGACGCTCCCGCCGCCACGGCAAGGGGATCGCGGACCGGGCTGTCGGACGCGGACATGCGTCGGGCGGTCCGCGTTCTCGTCGTCGCCGCGGTGCGGCTCTATCGCGACTGGTTGTGCCGGTGGCTCGACGCCGACCCGATCACGGTGGTCGGCGCGGCGCCCGACGTCGCCCTGGCCGCCAGGACCGCCGGCCTGCTCCGCCCGGACGTGATCCTGCTCGACCCGCCCGCCGGCACGCCGGCGCCACTGGTCAGAGCCTTACTGATCGCCGCACCCAGGGCGCGGGTCATAGTGCTCGGGCTGCCGGAGACGCGGACCGGCGACGTCGTCCGCTGGGCGGAGGCCGGCGCGGTCGGCTACCTGCCGCTCGATGCCGATCTCGACGATCTCGTCTACACGGTGCTGAGTGTCGCCGACGGCGAGATGCCGTGCTCGCCGGCCGTCGCGGCCGGCCTCGCCCGGCGGCTGGCCACGCTCGCGAGGACGGATCCCCTTGTCCACGCGCAACGTCCACAGGCCGGTCTTGCCCCGACGGCCGCTCCGGCGACGGCCGTTCCACCGGAAGCCCCCGCCTCGGGACCGGCCCTGGCGTTGCCCTGCCCTCCCGAGGGCTGCCAGCCGGAGGAGCGCTCGCCGGCCGGGGACGCGGCGACGACGGGAGGCACGTCCCCGGGGCCGGCGGCTCCGGATGCGGCGGAAGCGGGATCCGTGCGGGCGGCCGAGCCCGCGTGGAAGACGGCATCGGCGCCCGGGCGGCTCACCCGGCGGGAGATCGAGGTCGCCGTCCTCGTCTGCCAGGGCTACGCGAACAAGCAGATCGCCACCCGCCTGCGCATCTCCGTCGCGACCGTGAAGAACCACGTCCACAACATTCTCGCCAAGCTCGGGATCGACCGGCGCGACGGCATCTGCCGCGTCCTCGGTCCCCGCGAGATCCTCCCCGCCCGGTGAGCTCCCGGCCGGGCGGCTGACCGGTGCGCGCCGCCCGCGCTCAGCCCCGCGGCCCCTCCGGCGTGATGCTCCCGGTGGGAGGATGACGTCGGTCACGCTGGGGATCCTGACCGGCGGACCGGCGATGATGACCGGCGGGTCGGGGATCGTGGCCTACGGAACGACCCAGAACCAGGTGTCCAGGTCGTCACCTGTCAGCACCGCTCCCCCCGCGCCGCGTATCAGGTTCCCCTTCAGCGTCACCCGGCACCGGACTCCCTCGCGGCTTGCGCCGAGCCGGCCCTGTAGCTCGGTCCAGCCCTGGATCAGCCGCTGGACGGCGTCGGCACCGAGGCCGTCCGGGACGAGACGTGGGCTGAACGTCCAGGTGTCGTCGCCGGCGGCCTCCAGGTCCCCGACGAGGATGGTGCTTCGCAGGCCCTGATAAGAGGTGCCGAACTCGACGGCCTGGAAGGGATGCTCGATCGTGAAGACGAACGATCCCGGGTTGAGGGTGCTTTCGTCCATCGGTTCCGTGAAGGTGACACGCAGCGGTTCTTTCCCGAAGAACAGGTCGAGGGGCCTCTTCTCGCCGACGGCCCAGTTCTTGTCCCGGATTTTCGGGCCGGCCGGCGGGACCGGGCCGTCCGCGGCGAGGGACGCCCGGAAGTGGACGGGCAGCGCCGCGGGGAACCTGGAGTCCTCAAGGGTCGCGGTCACCTGGTGGCAGGCGGCGTTGCTGTCACCGAACACCCACTCGGCCTCCGCCAGGCCGGCCGCGCCGGTATGACCGCTCGTGACCACCACGGAGCTCGCGAGCGGATTGGTGTTCGCGTTCGGTCCCGGGTCGCCGTCATATTCGCGCACCCTGTCACCGCTGATGTCCGCGGTGAACCTGATCCGCGTTTTCACCGGCTGGCCGTCCGCGTCCTCGACCGCGACCGTGAGGCGACAGCTCAGTTCACCGTTGCGCCGGCCGGTCTGGCCGTCGCCACCGGAGGCCCGCAGCCGCAGGAAGTTGCGGACGGCCAGCGCGCGGAAGCGGACCGGCAGCCGCGCGGTGGGCGGCGCGGCGGTGCTCGCCGTGGCGGGCAGGTACGCCTCGACGGTCTGTGTGCCGGCGTCGGCGCCGAGCGTCCAGGTCAGGGAGATCCGCCCGTCGCCGTCGGTCAGGTGCTCGTTGTTGTCGTTCGGGATGGTTTCGCCGTCCCGGACGAGGCTCCCGCCGCCGGTCAGGCCGAACGTGACCAGGACGCCGGGGACGGGACGGCCGAAGCCGTCCTCGACACCGACGATGATCTTCCCTGGGAGCGGCCGCCCCGGCCGGCTCTCCTGACCGTCGCCGGAGACGTAGCGCAGGGCCCGCTGGGCGCACTGGGCGTCGAACACCTGCTGGAGGTCGGCGACCCCGAGGGGACGGCTCGCGCAGTCCTCGACGCGGACGTCGGCGGCGTGAATGTCGGTGAGCGGGGGAAACAGGTCCCGGCAGTCGGTCACCGCCGCCGCCGGCGGCTCGTTGTCGCCCGTAATTCTCCACTCGACCAGCGCCAACTTGCGGTAACGATGGGTGATTCCCGCTGGCGGGGCCTGCGTCAGCTCGGTCACCGACGCCGTCGCAGCCCGGGCGGCGAACGTCCAGTGGTCGCCGGTCCGGAAGGCCCCGCCGGAGAAGCTGACGGAGATTCCCTCCTCAAGACTGATCGGCCCGGCGTCCACAGGCACACCGAGGCCGTTGCCGTCGCCGTCCACCGTCGGGGCGGCTTTCCCGGTCGCCGACGCGGGGACGTCCCAGCGCCGCAGCCTGGGATGCTGTCCCGCGGGGACGGCGACGACCGGGGTGGCGAGCGTGACGGTCCGGGCCGCCTCGTCGACGTCGGCCACCTGTCGTAACGCCCCCGGGCTCCCCGCCAGCTCGGTGGCGTCGTCGAGGACCTCGACCCAGTCGTCTTTCCGCACGGTCAGCGCCTGGTCCTTGCCGAGGCGCGCCAGCCGGACGACCGTCGTCGTGCTCGCAGGCGGCGGGCCGGCGCCGGGTTCGAACGAGTCGATCGGGAAGACGACGGCCCCGTTGTCGCGGGACCACACGAACGTCGCGGGATGCGTGACGCCCGCTCCGCCGAGCGGGCCCCCACGGTGGATCTCCACGCGGTACAGCCTGTTCTCCAGGCCGCGATATCCGCCGTCGACGGTGAACGAGCACGGGCGCGGCGGCTCCTCGGGCTCGGTGTACGCCACGGTCAGCCGGCCGCCGCTCGCCTCGGGCGGCCAGCCGGGAAGGTCGTCCGCGCAGCTCAACGACCCCGCGTTCACCCGCTGGACGCGGATCTGGGCTACCGTCCGTATTCGGGTGGCCGTGTCCGGGCCACCCAGCGCAACCTCCCGCAGGCTCGGGTCCTCCACCGCGGTGACGTGCCTGGTCCACACGTCGAGGTAGACGACGTCGGACACGGGCAGTGATGGGCCAAGCGGGTCGGACGGATTCGGGAGCGCGATCGGCTCGGGACCCGGCAGGTCCGGCTGACCACGGTACGTCAGGGCACGCCGGAGCAGCACCGCTCCCGTCGCGGGGCCGGGGCGCAACGCGCCCGCGTCGCCCTCCAGGGTGACGCTGACCTGCCCGTTCGCGGTCTCGACGGCCTCCGTGGCCCAGTAGAACGGCCCCTCGGGCCTGGTCGACGCCACCGGCGACGCCGATGACAGCTCGACCCAGAAGCCCTCGGCGGCGGCCGAGCCCTGGGCGGCGGCCGGCAGCAGGTCCCGGCCCTCCCCGGCGGAGAGGGTGACGGTGGTGGTCGCCGGCGGTCCGCTCGATACCAGCACGCCGGCGACGGCGGCCGGGGGCGCGCCGAGCTCGAGGAGGAGGCCGTTCACATAGATCCGCCCGGCGGTGACCCCGTAGTCCAGCACGGTCCCGGTGCCGGTGCCGGTGCTGGACCGGGTCAGCGGTGTCACCAGGCCGGCCGCGTTGTCCCGGGGCGCGCCGGACGGGCCGATCACGTCGGTGGCCCGGGTGCGGTCCAGGTGATCGACGATCGCGACGTGTTCGTTCCAGTCGGCGTCGAGGGTGACCCGGCCCTGCTGGGTGAGCACCCCGCGGTTGTGGGCACGAGGGTCGAAGGTGAAGCGGGTGAAGTCGCCCTTCATCGCGAGCGTCGATTCCTCTCAGCAGGTCACCGGTCACCGGGTCACCGGTCACCGGACGGGTCAGGTCACGTAGATCAGCCGGGCCGCCATGCCGAACGGGGCGTACTCGGCGAGGCGTTCGCGCAGGTTGGCCTCGCGCTGGGGCTGTCCGAGACCCGCGTAGGCGCCGATCTCGGTGCCGTTCTCGCCGCCGGTCCGGATCTCGTCCGCGCAGGCCAGGCCGAGCTGGGCGTAGCCGGGGTCGCCGTAGCGGGTGGAGGTGAACGCCGGCACCGGCCGCGCCCGGATCGCGGCGGCCCCAGCGCTCCCGGCGGCCCCGGCGCTCCCCGCGGCCCCGGCACTCCCCGTACTCCCAGCGGTCCCGGCGGTCCCCGTGGTCTCCGTGGTCCCGGCGGTCCCGGTGACGCTGCCCGCGGCCGCCGGCGCGTCGTCCGGCAGGCAGCGGTAGCGGCGGGGTGTCGTCGACCCGGGCGGCAGGTAGCTGTACCGGACGCAGCCGCGCTGCCGGCGCTCGGCGGCCACCGGCGCGGTGAACAGGGTCTCGGAGGCCAGGGTGAGCTCACGGACGCACACCTCGCCGAACACCGTCGTGCGGACCAGCCGGGCCGGCGGCCCGGGCACGGCCACCAGCGGCGTGCCGCCCGGCCCGGGGCTCCGGGGCAGGCCCGCGACCGCCGGCAGCCGGGCCGCCCCGGGGACGGAT